>DATKQU010000075.1:0-3338 GCA_035532595.1 Terriglobia bacterium
CTTCGAAAAACATGACCACCGGTGAAGGCGGCATGATTACCACCTCGCATGCCGCGCTCGCCCGGGAACTTCGCTTGCTTCGCTCCCATGGCGAACAGAGCCGCTACCGCCACATCCGGCTGGGTTACAACTTCCGCTCGACCGACATCGCTTCCGCACTGGGGCGCGTGCAATTGGCCAAGCTGCCTGCCGCCGTCCGGGCGCGGCGGCAGAATGCCGCATTCCTGGCACGCGGGCTCACGGGGCTGCGCGGCCTCGCGCTGCCGGAGACCGCCCCCGACGTAAGCCACGCCTTCAACCTTTTCACGGTTCGGATTGATCCCCGGCGAGCTGGAATGCCGCGCGACGCTTTTGCGGAAGCTTTAGAGCGGCGCGGCATCCAAGCGGCCGTGCACTATCCGCTGCCTCTTCACCGCCAGCCGATTTTCCGCAATCTGGGCCGCGACCGCGACTTCCCTGTGAGCGCCCGCCTGGCCAAGAGCGTCCTCTCCTTACCCGTTCATCCCGGCTTGAGCAAGCGCGATCTCCACGCCATCGTGCAAGCGGTGCGAGAGATTCTGAAGGCTGAATAGGGACTAGAATTAAGCCGGCCCCGCGATCGTCCGGGCAGGGCTGTAGCCATGTCAATGAAGCCTTTACCTGCCCTTGCGCGGTTCCGCGCGCGATCTGCATCATGTGGGCACTTCAGAATCAAGCCTTTTCCGCCGGGCCATGCACGCCACGTAACCGACTGCCGTGGGCACCAATGCGAAGGCGTAGTACCGTGCTTCGAGGTTCGGGTACAGCACGATCTGGCAGGCAATTGCGACGGCCAGAAGAATCAATAGGTCCCTCAACTTTGGCTCGAGTGACGCCGCGCCCGCCACCAGGCATAAGGCAATAAAAAAGACGAAGAGTATCAAACCACTGCCGGACAGTAATTGGGCAAAGGTGGCTCGCGCGGCGGCCCAATAATCCCAACGGGTCACGACAGGTGTGATTTCGCCGGGATTGGACACCGGCGACTTAATGCTATTGACGAAGAGGATTTTCCAACCGTAATTTCCGCTCCATCGGCCAATGGCAAAGACGCACGCCGCAACTGTTCCCGCCAAAACGAGCGCTTCATGCTTCTTGATGGCGATGCGGGGCGGCGCCCAAACCCCCACGTACGCTAAGACCAGCAAGCAAAAGATGGCGCTATCCGGCCGGACGAGCGGCGCCGCGCAGAGCAGCAGAAGCCCGGGGAATTTTTTCCCCTTCTCAAACAAAAGGTACAAGGAGGCAGCCAGCACCAGGGCGTTGAGAGCGTCGGGCTCGCTGAACGTCTCCAGGCGATACAAGGGAGCCGTGAGGAAGAGGCAAGCTGAGATGATGGCGCTTTGCGGGTCAGAGAGGTAGATTCGCATCCATTGAAAACATAAAATCCCCAACCCAAATACCGCGAGCACCGACAATATCCGCATGGACTGGTCCAAGCGCAGGCCGAACCAGTGGCCGAGCCAAACCACATCCAGGTATAAAGGCTTGATGCTGTAGAAGGGAAGCTGCTCGGCCAGATGCCATGGATTCGCAGTGATATCCTCGCGGAAAGGGCCCGACGTCAACTCTTCATAGGCGGCCGGTGATGTTGTCCTGCGAATTTGCTGATAGACCCTGCGATGCATCTCAACAGGATTCGTGGTTTGCCAGGAGGTGATCACGGCCATATAGCCAATCATGTCCCAATTGCGCACGGCATGCGCATAGGTCCAGCCCGCCATCGCGAGCAGGAAGCAGACGTACGCTCCTATGGCCAAGGGGCGTTTCCGCCCGCGATCCCGTGGTGTCGCGCCCAGCACATCTTTTGCGCTGGGCGGCGGCAAATCGGCTTGATCGCGATTGTAGGGAAGAAATTTCATTCGCGCGCCTCCTCAACCCGCATTATACCCAGCCTTCAACCCCGGTTGTCACACAGACTCCGCGGGAGAGGCCTGTGCGTTGTTGCGCGCGTCGGCGCCAGTTGATGCGGATAAGATCGTCTTGAATTGAAGGGGCAGGGACTAACGATAGGTGAGCTTACGAGGAATTGACGGTAACGATTCCCTGCCCCCCTCCCTATTGTTGTTAAACAATGCAACAGTCGGTATACATCCGTCAACGGACAAAAGTTCTAGAACTTCCGTGCGCTGTGAAAGGGAAGATTAGCGGCGGGTTTTCTTCCTTGCGGCGCGCGGGCGGGACGCGGAAGCCTTGGAGTCCGCATCGACGCGCTTGCAGAGTTCCTGGTTATAGCGGTCCACCGCCTCGAGCAGGGGAGCGCCGCCGGCCTCCCGGGCGGCATGAATGATGGCTCCCATATCTTTGGGCAGGCAGCGGCCGCGATAGCCGCGCTCGGCGGTCACAATGGTGTGCGACCTGCCCACGCGCTCATCGGCCAGCCAGAGTTCGCGCAACTCGTCGTAATCCACGCCAAAGCCCTGCGCCAAATCGTAGAACTGGTTGACGAAGGCCACCTTGGTGGCCAGGAAGGCGTTTTCCATGTATTTGCAAAGCTCGGCGGTCTTGGCGCTGGTGATCACGTAGCGGGGCAGAGGCCCCAGAAATTTCTGGTAGGCCCGGATCACCAAATCGCAGGCGGCCCGCTCTCCTCCCACGATGATGAAGCCGTGGCTTTCGATGCCTTTCAAGGGATGCCACATCGTCTCCCCAACATATTCAGGGCTGAAGCAGATCGTCTTGCGGGTCCGGGCGGCCAGGCGGTTCACCGTTCCGGGAGGCACCGTGGACTTGACGCACATCACGGGTGACACCCAGGCGGCGACTTCCTCCACCGCAGACACATCGCAGCTTCCGTCGTCGCGCGCGGGCGTGGGAACGGCGACAAAGACCAAATCACATTTCTGGATGGCGGCCCGGCGCCTGGGGGTGTTCATCCCCTTTAAGAACTTGTCATAAATAACCAGGTCGCGGTTTCCCGAATCGTAGCGAAAGACTTTCGCTAAAGCCTTGCCGACAACTCCATAACCCACAATCCCCAACTTCATTGCCATGCGCCTTGCCTTTTGTCAGGACATTCGCCAGCCTGGATCTTCACTCCTTGCATCCCGTGGCTGCTCAGACGATTCCATCACGAGGCTGGCGGCAACGATTGTACCCGCTCGGCCTCTTTTTGGAAAATCCTTTTTGCTTTTGAAGGAGTTTGTTTAGCGGAAAAAAAACGGGCGGCAACCTGTGTGGCTGCCGCCCGCCGTTATGCCATTTCAATTGCCTGCGTGGTTACGGGCAGGAATACCCGGTTGGAGGAACATAAGGACTTGGAGTATTGTCGCCCTCCTCCACGTTCTCCTCCGCGTTCATTTGGTTCAACGCGCAGCCTA
>DATKQU010000076.1:0-5127 GCA_035532595.1 Terriglobia bacterium
CATGCCGCACGAACCCATCGCAAGAGGGTGGGTCTACACTACATCGGCTTTCCGGAAAGCTGCCTTGGAAACAAACGGCTTGGCGTATCGCAGGGCGCGAAAATAGTCAAAAAGGCTCTCCCCGTGACGAACTTCGGCTAAATCCGATTTTCTGCGCCCACGATCTTCTCGCCGTCGAGGCTTTAAGCCGTCCTCATCTTGGCAAGAAAGCCTAAAAACCTGCAAGACTATGCGAAATCGAGTCACCGATAAAAATCAGACGCCCAGCACTTCAGAGCAGCGAACGCTTCGCGCGGTTAAACAGTCCGCAATCTCGCATCGAGAGGGCGAATGCCCCAGTCTCGTTCGAAATCCAAAAACATTATTCACCCATCAAATAGGACCGATTGGAGCAAGTCATGCGGTTGCTGCTGAACATCTCGAGCGCATTGCGAACTCATGCTCGGCCTGCCTCTTTTAGAATCGATCTTTGCGTTGCCGGCCGGTCTTCACTCGTGCATAGCTTCCGACCCAGCCACCTTCAGAACCGTAGTCTGACCTTACGGCGTGGAATGATTCGCACCGGCCCCAGGAGTCCCGAGGCGGGCAAGGGGGAGAAGCCGAATTCCTGCTTCGCCAGATTGACTCCGCATATCCTCCAATCCGTGCAGTAGGCGTCCACCAACTTGGGGTCGGGCTCCCGCCAATGGGGTGTCGGGCCGTAGTGGGGCACCAAATCCGGAGGAACCTCCGTGGGTTTCCCCATCGCGGATACCCGGTTGATCAACGTGTTGGTGACCAGAACTTTCATTTGGTTCGAGCCCGGTTGGAGCCTGCGCGTCACGTCCAGCCGGTGGGGACGCATCCATCTCACCCCCACCCGGGTGCCGTTGAGAATGACTTCGGCGATATCACCGACGGCGCCAAGATCCAGCATCCATTCGAGATTGCCGTTCAGGTACTCCGGGGGCATGCTGAAAGTCAACTCGTAGCGTCCCGTCCCCGAAAAGTGCTCCGTGCGCGGATCTGCGGTCCACGAAGCCAATTGATCCACTTGCTGTTCAATTCTCTCGAACTCGTACCCCTCCAGCACCAACCTCCACTTCCCGGAAAGATCGAGCGGTTTGGGGAGGCCGGAAACCAGACCCGAAGCCTTCCGCGTCTTGCCGCCGTGGCTCACCTCCACCGTCACCCGGCCGTTGTCCTCCGCGATCCCGCTTACCCCTTGCTCGTTGACCTCGCGAACTTCGAGGAGGTTCGTTGCCGTCACGTGAGTTCCGTCCCCCGCGGATGGCATGAACACCACGAACGTGGATTCGAGCGGCGCGAGGCGAAGCGGTATCTCCACACCGGCTTCCCGAGTACGATAGACATGCACCGGATCGATGTTTCCTGTCACCGGGTCCCAGCGCTGCGGCTCCTTTCCCCTCACCCGGAACGTCACCGGCAGGTCGCTCGGCTGCATCTGCAGATTCGTCACGAAATAGATATCGATTTCCCCGACCCGGCGGTGCAGGTGCATCAGCCCCTCGCTTTGCTTGCCACCCTCGATCGCAAAGTCCGGAGCCACATGCTTATGCAAGGCCTCTACCAGAGCGGCGCGAGGGCCGGTGAGCGGCGCCGCCGGCTCGAAGATGGGCTGGTGATGAGGATGAAGGTTGAATTGTCCAATTTCGTAATCGCCAAGATGATAGGTGCGCCCGCCGCCAGGATGTTCACGTCCTTGCCCGTCCTCCCCGAAGAGCTCTGCCGTGATGGCGCGCACGCGAGCGTCATTCCGCTCATAATCCGCCAGCCCCACAGACGCTATCGGCAGGCCGCTCAGGGCAATCAGCACACCCCCGGCCGCTACGAAAGACCGGAAGAACTCCATAGTAGCCACCGGAACGGCTCGCACGTCTGGAAGAATCATGATTCGGTAAGTACATCCCCGGATGTCGATCTGCCTGTTCCGGATCCGTGCCTGATGCTCCAGCACATCATCATTAACCGGGTCGAAATCGTATCCGTTGGCCACCAGAGTCTTGCCCAGGTCCCCATAAGGGACTACCCGCCAGTCGGTATTGGGCAGCGCTTTTTGGGTCCAAACAGTGCCTTGCGGTGAATAAATCAGAATATCGCCGACGAACGCCCCTTGCCGAAGCAGAAACGACGAGCGGCTGAGGTAATCGGTGACGTGCCGCAAATAACCCCACCAAGTGTTTCCATGGGTGAAAACCACCGCCCAAGGGCCGAGCCGCGAGGGAGCGATCTCCATCTCCGGCGTGTAATCGCTTTGATGGCCGTGAAATTGCGTCACTCCATCCCGGAGAAAGCCGTCCGCTGCGATCTTTATCTCTTCCAGCTTCGTCCGGAAGCGCTCGCGGTGGATCCAGGTGAAGGCCTCCGCCTGCAGAAAGTCCTTGCCGTAGAAACGAACCCCCGCCGCCGCATCTTTCCGAGGGAAACTAACCACCTCGAATCCGGCAATCGTGATCTCGGTTTCCGACCGAGGCGGCAGGCCCGCCGCCTCGATATGCTCCGTCGGAATATCGTCGTGCGGCTGCATGCTGGCCTGGACGCCGTGGTCGGTACACCAATTGATGAAGGTCTTCATGAACCCTTCCATGGTCAGCCAGTGCATGAACTTGTTTACGTCGTTGCGTATCTTCGGCGTCAGTTTGCCGATATCCCACCAGATCGCAGGCAGGTAGCGAGTGAGGTCGTAGCCCTGGTAGCGGCGGAACAATTCCAGCGTGTCCGTGCTCCAGAGAATACTGTGGGGAAAGCACTTCACCTCCAGGCTGTCGCAGTGCAATGTCTCCACCGTCTTTCCAAACTCGCTTCCGAAAGCGTGAAAGAAGGCGCCGCCAAGCCAATCGCAATACCTCGCCATCGCCCCTTTATTGTAGTGGTCTACTACCCAGTTGTCCGGCTTATAGTTCTGTGCTTGGCACATCTGCCCGGTATACTTCAGCCGGTAAGAGACAATCCGCCAGTTCCCCGCCGGGATATCCCAACGCAGCCGATTGTCCTCGACTCGGCCGGTCAGTTCCACAAGAGAGTCCCCATCCAACCCGTCACCCGCCAGCTTTCCGGCCACCACGGCGACAAGTTTATTTTCATCAGGAGCATCGGAAACATAG
Source organism: Terriglobia bacterium (assembly GCA_035532595.1). Classification (GTDB taxonomy): domain Bacteria; phylum Acidobacteriota; class Terriglobia; order UBA7540; family UBA7540; genus JAMCXS01. The sequence continues at coordinate 3,105 of DATKQU010000076.1, forward strand.
TTGGGATCGAATTTAATCCACCCGCGGGGCACCTTATAAACAGGCAACTCCTCGTCGTAAACGGCAGGCCCCTTCACATCCACCCATGCCGGCAGCAGCATCTTGGACCGGTCTTCGGGTGGCACCCAGAAGCCGCCAAAGGTCCATCCGGGACCAAAGTAAAAACTGACTTCCATATCCAGTTGCTCGGCTACCTGGAGCGTGTGCCGAACCATCTCCATGTACTCACCCGACAGATACGCGATGTTGCCCTGGGTGTACATGTTCCAGAGGTTTCTAATTTTCACGCCGCCGAGGCCCTGCTCCTTCATCTGGCGCAGGTGCCAGGTGATCCCATCTTTCGTCACATCGTTGCCCGGCCAGGACCAGAAGACCCTGGGCCGATAAGTTCGGGAGGGCCAGTTCCAACCGCTTTTGAGTTCGTCAAGCGTCAGCGGCAGTGCGGGGGGCATTTTGGACTCGCTGGCGCCGGTCTCCGTTCCTGCCGTCAACGGCAGAGGCTCGGTGAAGGAGCGCAGGGAAGGCGCAGCAAGAGCAAGTCTGATGAGGTCGCGGCGAGTCATCTTGTGGTCCATGAGTCTTCACTCCCCGGTGGATTGCAGGCACAGTGCTTCATGAATGCTGACCAAATGTCTGCCCTCGTTATGGCAACTCGGCGTGGCTGGCAGATGTCGAGAGCGCCGGTCCGTCCAAGGCCGAGTAAACCGGCGGTGCCCTTGTTCACAAAAGAAGCATGGTAATGTTCAGATTTACTCGTGCAGAGCTGCGAGAATGTATTTCGCGACCTGGGCGCCCAATTCCGTGTATCCCTCTGGCCAGAAGTGGACGTTTTGCGGCAGCTGCCAATCAGCCTTCTGTCTTTGCCAAGATTTGTGGACATTGTGCGGCAACTGCCAATCAGCCCTCTTTTCGCCCCAGGACTTAACGAAGGCGTGGAGGTCGTCAATAGGAATATGGTTTTCGTCCATAATTTTCTTTGCTACTGCGTTATAGGCCACGACGTCAGCCTCGTGACGTACCGTGAGACCTTCCGGAACGGGTGTGGTGCTGGCCCAGATGAGTTTTGCACCAGTGGCCCGCAACTCCTTGACCAGTTGGCGCAAATTTTGTTCGTAATCGTTAATAGGAACCTCGCGCGGGCCCGTGGGAGCGGTGTGGATATCGTGCAATCCAAAATTGAAATGAATCACCGCCCAGTGGCCGTCTCCTAGCCAATACTGAAGATGCTCCAGCCCGTATTGGGTGTTTAGGCCATTTTCCGGAATCCTGTAGACATTTGCCTTGCCGCGGAGTAGTTCCCGCGAAGGTGTCCCGCTCGTCGTTGGAGGTGAGCGGCGGTTGAATTCATTTTACGCCACCTGCTTCTTCAAGGAAGTTTGATTTTCATCCAGGATCGCTTTCAGCATCCACCGATCCCGGTAGCCCATAATCCTGCGAAAGTTTTGTTCGGTCATCAGCAGCGCTGCGGCGGCCCAGCGCAGGACCATCTTCCCATCCCGCCAGCGGCAGACCTTGCGCGTTCGCAGTCGCACGCCGCTGTGGGGGCTCTCGATCACGTTGGTCGAGACCAGGCAACGCGACAGACTCGGCGACAAGCCCAAACGGCTCACGGTGAACATCTCCGCCAAACCTTCCCGCAAGCTGGCGGCCGCGCTGGGATATTCTCGCTCCAGCCATTCGGCCTGCTTCTCGATCCGCGCCATCCCCTCCTTGGCCGGCAGGCGAAAGGCGCCTCGCAGCGCCGCCTTCACCCGGTCTTTCAGGTGTTCCGGCAAGGAGCCCATCACGTTCTCGATCTTGTGCTGGCGACAGCGCTGCACCGGATTCTTCACCCCAAAGACCGCGTCCATGGCCGTCCGCAGCGCCTTCGAGCCGTCGATCACAAACAAGTATTTCCGATCCGTTCTCACTCCGCGCTGCACCACGTCTTCCAGCCGCCCCTTCGCCACCGCCGGGTTCTCGCTGGCCCCTTCGGCGATGCCCAGCACGGGCTTCTTTCCTTCCTCGTCCACGCCCACCGCCA
>DATKQU010000077.1:0-7322 GCA_035532595.1 Terriglobia bacterium
CATTGCCAAACTGATCGTCCACGGCAAAGACCGCACGGAAGCGATCCAGCGAATGAAGCGGGCCCTTGAGATGTTCATCGTGGAGGGCATCTCGACCTCCATTCCGCTGCACGAAAAGATTCTCGCCGACCCCGATTTCCAAGCGGGAAACTTCGACACGCAGTTTCTGAACCGCTACGCTCCGAACGGCGTGGGCGGATGATTGGAAACCCCCGATGCCTGGCAATTTATGGGTTCGCGAATTCCCCACCTCTATGCCATAATCGACGCCGCCCAGACGGGAACCCAATCCCCCTTCCTCATTGCAGAGGAACTTCTCGAGGCGGGCGTCCGGCTGATTCAATATCGCGACAAGACGGGTACCTCGCGCGGGTTGTTTGAGGCGAGCCAGCAGATCGCCGCGCGCGCCCGCGACGCGAACGCAATCTTCATCGTCAACGATCGCGCGGACGTCGCACGCGCCTCCGGGGCGGGCGGAGTTCACCTGGGTCAGGAAGATCTGCCCGTGGAACTGGCACGCCGGGTTTTGCATCCAGGCCAGTGGGCAGGAATTTCAACTCATAACTTATTTCAAATTGAGCAGGCGGAATCATCCTCCGCCGATTACGTTGCTTTTGGGCCGATCTTTGCCACCGCCAGCAAAGAACGGCCGGATCCCGTGGTGGGGTTGGAGGGCTTGCGCCAAGCCCGCGAACTGACTCGCAAACCCCTGGTGGCCATCGGAGGGATCACCCTTGCGAATGCCCTGGCGGTCATTGAAGCAGGGGCAGACTCGGTCGCGGTGATTCATGACTTGCTTGCGGCGGAGGACATCGGAGCGCGGGCGCAGGAGTTCTTGCGGCTCCTGGGTGGATGAAGCAGGCTCTTAAAGGATTTACTCGATGGCAACCCCGGCAGCGGATAATGTGACCGCAACCCCTTCTTCAACCGAACTGGTAAAAGGGCTCGGCCTGCTCGACTCCACCACCATCGTGATGGGCTCGATGATCGGGTCGGGCATCTTCATCGTGGCCGCGGAAATCGCCCGCGAGGTCGGTTCACCGGGCCTTTTCCTGCTTTCCTGGGTTATCAGCGGCGTCATGACGGTTTCGGCCGCCGTGACCTACGGCGAACTGGCGGCGATGATGCCGAAGGCGGGAGGGCAGTACGTCTACCTGCGCGAAGCCTTCAGTCCCCTGTTCGGCTTCCTCTACGGCTGGACTCTCTTCCTGGTGATTCAGACGGGGACAATCGCCGCGGTGGCCGTGGCGTTCGGCAAGTTTCTAGGCTTCTTCTTTCCCTGGATTTCCGAGCAGAACACCTTGCTAAATCTGGGGATGGTGACGCTTTTAGGGCATCACACGGCCCTGACGGTTTCCTCGCAGCAGGCTATCGGCATTGCTGTCCTGATGGGCCTGGGAGTGACCAATATCTTTGGCCTGCGAACGGGAGCGTGGATACAGAACATCTTTACGGTGATTAAAGTTGCAGCGCTGGTGGGACTGGTCGGCGCAGGTCTGTGGTGGCGGTCCAGTCACGTCCCTACCCCGGCCACGGCCGGCCATCAGAGCTTCTGGGGGCATGCGCATTGGGATTCGGCCACGCTCACAATTCTCGCGGTGGCGCTTGTAGGCCCGCTGTTTTCCTCGGATGCGTGGAATAACGTCACTTTTACCGGAGGCGAAGTCAAAAACGCCAAGCGCAATCTTCCCCTGGCTCTCCTCATGGGGACGGCCATTGTGTGCGGGGTCTATTTTTTCTGCAACGTAATTTACGTCCGGGTGCTGCCGTTTGCCGCGATTCAGCACGCTCCGTCCGACCGCGTGGCGACGGCGGTTATGGAAGCGATTCTGGGGCCCAAAGGCGCCGCGTTGATGGCGGCCGCCATTGTCATTTCCACCTTCGGCTGCATGAATGGCATGAGCCTGGCGGGAGCTCGCGTATACTATGCGATGGCCAAGGACCGGCTGTTCTTCTCCTCGGTGGGAAAGGTAAACCCGAAGTACCGGACTCCTGCCGTGTCACTACTGGTCCAGGCCGTATGGGCTTCCTTGCTGACACTGAGCGGAACTTATAGCGAGTTGCTCGATTACGTTATTTTTGCGGTGCTGCTCTTTTATATTTTAACGATCCTGGGTCTTTTCCGGCTGCGCCGGACTCGCCCGGACGCTCCGCGTCCCTATCGGGCATGGGGCTACCCCGTGGTGCCGGTGGTCTATATTGTGCTTGCAGTGTTCATCGAATGGGCTTTATTGATGAACCGCCCGATGCGCAGCCTGGCCGGCCTGGGCATCGTGGCGATTGGAATTCCGATCTATTACTTTTGGCGCAACCGGAGTCGGGTGTCCGGCCACTGAACAAAGAGGAGGCGGAATGAGTGATCTGTGGGTGAAGAAGAGTGTCGAACAACTGCGGACGGATGCGGCGGATTCTGAAAAGGGACTGCGCCGCACGCTGGGCCCGGTTGCTTTGATCTCGCTGGGCATTGGGGCGATCGTCGGGGCGGGAATCTTCGTGCTGAGCGGCGTCGCTGTGCAATATACCGGCCCAGCCCTGGTGCTTTCCGTGCTCCTTTCGGGGGTGGGTTGTGCCTTCGCGGGTCTATGCTACGCCGAATTCGCGTCGATGATCCCCATTGCCGGCAGCGCGTACACCTATTCCTACGCGACAATCGGCGAGTTTCTGGCCTGGATTATCGGATGGGACCTGATCCTGGAATACGCCGTCGGGGCCACCACCGTCTCCATCGGCTGGTCGGGATACATGCTGTCTTTCTTGCGAACCCTGCACATTCCGTTTCCCGCTGAACTGGCGCGGAGTCCCTGGGACCCGGCCAAAATGGTGGATGGCACCGTGGTCCATTCCTACTTTAATCTTCCCGCTTTCCTCATCGTTGCAGTGATAACCGTATTGCTGATCCTGGGCATCCGCGAGTCTGCCAGGTTTAATAACGTCATCGTTCTCGTAAAAGTCAGCGTGATCCTGGTGTTTATTGCCGTGGGGGCGCTTTATGTGACCCGTGCCAATTGGGTTCCGTTCCTTCCCCCCAATCAAGGAACCTTCGGCAATTTCGGCTGGAGCGGGGTCTTGCGGGGAGCCGGCGTCATCTTCTTTGCCTACATCGGTTTTGATGCGGTGTCGACGGCTGCGCAGGAGGCGCGAAATCCGGAGCGGGATATGCCGATCGGGATTCTGGGATCCCTGGCCATTTCCACGGTGCTCTACGTTGCGGTCGTTCTCGTCCTGACCGGGATCACGCCTTTCGGCCGCTTGAACGTGCCGGACCCTCTGGCCGTAGCCATCGATTCCACCCCGGCCCACTGGCTCTCACCCATTGTCAAACTGGGGGCCATCCTGGGAACCACTGCGGTGATTTTGGTCATGATGCTGGGCCAGACCCGCGTCTTCTATACCATGGCTTTTGACGGGTTGCTGCCCAAAGCCTTCAGCGCGGTTCATCCGCGCTTCCGCACCCCTTACAAGAGCACGGCCTTGGTGGGATTCTTTGTGGCCATGGCCGGAGGCTTGATTCCTCTTCGCATCGTCGGAGAACTGGTCAGCATTGGAACCCTGCTGGCGTTCGTGATCGTCTGCGGGTCGGTGATGGTGATGCGCAAGAGGCGTCCAGAGGTCCGGCGGCCTTTCCGCACGCCTATGGTCTGGGTGGTGGGTCCCTTAGGGATGATCGTCTGCCTGGGCCAGATGCTTGGTCTTCCTGCGGACACATGGATTCGGCTTTTCACGTGGATGGCGATCGGCTTAATCATCTATTTCACGTACAGCCGTCATCACAGTACGCTCCGCAAAGCCGCAAAACTGGCTCGCTCCGCCCCAAGCCCCACTGCTAGAATTGAATCCTGATCCGGAGCGGGCATCTTCAAACTCAAAGAAGACTGCGGCACGGATCCATCAGTACCGCGCTCCGTTTTCGTCGGGAAAACGAGCGCCAATTCTTCCTTCGCAGGTTGCGATTGGGAGCCTGAATGCTGGCCGCGGCAGTTAACTTTCTCCTTCATGAATATCGTACCCGACCGATGGCGCGTTTTACCGCCTGGATGATCGCTTTTGGGGCAGCCTTATGGGTGGCCGGCATCGTGTCCGGCGGTGTTCCAGGTCCGCTGTGGGTGGTCTTTGTAATTGGGCTGCTGATCGCTGCCGTCTACTGTGTTATCCGCCTGGTCGGTGCGTTCAAGCACCATATTCTCTGGCATCTTCGCCGGCGGCTGGTTGTCACCTACATTTTTATTGCGGTGGTGCCCATCGTCTTGATCTTGGTTCTGGTGGGGTTAGCCGCGGTCATGCTGAACGGACAGTTTGCGGCTTTCCTGGTGACTCTCAAGCTCCACGATCAGGTCGAAGAGTTGCGGCAGGTCAATCGCGTGGTCGCCCATGAGGCTCACCTGAGCCAGGCGAAAACTCCCAGAGAGTTAGTGGACCAGTTGCAGCGGTTTTACGTTCAGGAACTTTCCTCCCACGCAGCCGTCTATCCAGGTCTGGAAATCGCGTTCAAGCTAGGGTCCGAAGAACGTACGTTCTATTTGAACGGAGAGCCCCTTCCCAAGCCCCCCGTCATTCCCACATGGCTTCACAGGGAAGAATTCGCTGACGTGGTCGCCGACGGTGGAACCATCTATCTCCGTGCCGTGGACGAGGGTGAAACTCCCGCCGGCCCGATTACCATGGTCCTTTCCGAGCCTTTCAGCCCCAAGCTTCTGGACATTGTGGGTGCGAAGATCGGCCCGGTAGGCATCGTCTTTAATCCTCGGGAACAAGGGCTGGCCATTCCTCCGGTGGCCGGCAGTATCACGGGAGAATTGCCGCAGCCTCCGCAATCGTATGGGGAAACGCTTCGCTCGGATTCGGTTCTTCTTCCGCCGCCCGTCAACTTTCTGGATGCCAGCGTATTTGGAACCTCGACCTTGAATCCCATCCGGTGGGGAGGAAGCAGCGAGGAACGTGTCCCGGGGCCGGTGTTTGTCTACGTCAACTCCCGGCTTTCTACCCTTACCGGCTGGCTCCTGGGAACGATGGGGCGCTACTCGCACATCTATGTGACTTTGTTTCTGACGGTGGCGGGGATCTTCCTGGCCATTGAGTTGATGTCGCTTCTGGTGGGCATTCAACTGACCCGGACCGTAACTGACACCGTGGACAAACTCTACGATGCCACCGAGCGCATTAAGGCGGGCGATCTCTCCCACCGGATTAACCTGCCCGCGCACGACCAGCTCAGCTCGCTCGGCGAAGCTTTCGACAACATGACGGCTTCCTTGCGGCGCCTGCTGCGCGAGGCGCACGAAAAAACCATCCTCGAACATGACCTTCAGATCGCCCGGGAAGTGCAACAGCAACTATTCCCCACCGAAGTTCCCAAGGTTCCGGGGCTAAAGGTTTACGGTGTTTGCAAACCGGCGCGAGGGGTCAGCGGCGACTATTACGATTTCTTGCCGATCGGGAAGAATCGGCTGGGCATTGTCCTGGGGGATGTCAGCGGGAAAGGAATCTCCGCGGCGCTGATCATGTCGGCCGTGCAGGCGGTCATTCGCACGCGGCTCTATGCTGATTCTTCCTCCGATCGGCCGCTCGATTCCGGCCCCCTCTCCACCGCGGACTTCTTCGGACAACTGAATCAACAAATGATTGAAAATACCCCTGAGGAGAAATACGCCACCTGTTTTTACGCGCTGTATGACGCCGCGTCGCGCCGGATCGTTTACACGAACGCCGGCCATCCGCCGCCGCTTTTGTTTAGAAACGGCACGGTGGTGAAGCTCGATGTGGGGGGGACGCCGCTGGGGCTGATTTCGCCGATGACCTATCAGGAGGCCGAACTCACGCTCGAGCCCGGCGACATGTTGGTGGCTTTCAGTGACGGGCTGACGGAGTCCGAAAATAATTTTGAAGAACAATTTGGCGTCCAACGCCTGGTGGAGGCTATCCAACGCGCGCGGGGCGATTCCCTGGAAGCGTTGGTGGATGAGATCTACCGAAGCGTTGAGAACTGGACGGGCAGTACGGAACACCAGGACGATATGACGCTGATCGTCGCCCGGACCTCCGGCTGAGCCGCCTCGCTGTCGTTGTCGGCCCGCAGAAAGTCCAGTACACTGAGCTTGGCAGTTGGCCCTGCGGGATCAAGGTTCTCCTGCTTTCGGAAAGCTATCGGGCGCAGGTTCACACATCGAACCGGCGAAGCACGACGCCCGCGCCTCAGATGGGTTGTGATGGAAGAACATCCCCTGCGCTTGGCGTCTGCCCGTACGCGGACATTGGAGGAACGAGGCGGTGAAGAGCGTTCGAACCGCCATCGTCGTCCTGACCCTCGTGGTGATTCTCCTCAACGTGGGGACGGTGGGTTTTCATGTGGTCCAGGGATGGAGTTGGTTTAAATCCCTTTATGCCACGTTGATGACCGCCTCGACGATCGGAGCGGGACCGGAAAACGAACTCAACGGCCGTGGCGAGGTCTTCAACGTGGTTCTCATTCTGCTGGGTGTTGCCGTCGTGGGCTTCGCAATTGGAAGCCTCACAAAGGCAGTGGTAGAATTCGAGCTGGGTACGTTTTTCGGAAGGCGCCGCATGGAGAAAGAACTGTCCTCTCTGAACAACCATTTCATCATTTGCGGCGTCGGCCGCGTGGGCCGGAGAGTCGCGACTGAAGTGGCGGCCCGGAAGCTTCCCATCGTCATCATCGAACGCGACCCGGCCAGGGCCGTTTGGGCGCAAGAACAGGGCTTTCCCGTAATTATCGGCGACGCCACCAGTGAAGCCGTTTTGCGAAAAGCTCGAATCGAGGCGGCCCAGGCGCTTGCGAGCGCCGTCACCTCCGATGCGCAAAACGTCTATATTGCTCTAACCGCGCGGGGGATTGTGCCGAATATCCCCATCGTCGCCAGGGCCAGTGATGAAGGCGCCGAATCGAAGCTAATCCGAGCGGGGGCGACGACGGTCATCTCACCATACAGTTATGCGGGGCAGCGCATGGCGCGCGTGATGACGCGGCCGCACGTCCAACGCTTTATCGATATGGCCCTTTCCTCCCTGAGTGAAACCAGCCTCGAAATTGAAGATGTCAGGGTGGAAAATCCTTCCAAGCTGGCGGGGCAAAATCTGGAAGGCGCGAACATTCGCGAACGCTTTGGCGCCATCGTGCTGGCGATCCGCCGCCAGGACGGACATTTGGAATTTAATCCCAAACCGTCCGCGACCGTACCCGCATGCGACTACTTAATCGTCATGGGCGATTCCCAGAACCTGCGGGAACTCGAATCCTTGGCGGGCGTCTAGGGAATCATGAAAATCCTCACGGCCGCGCAGATGCAGGAGATCGACCGGCTGACCAC
>DATKQU010000078.1:0-9352 GCA_035532595.1 Terriglobia bacterium
CGCAGCCAGAAAGTTTCTGTCATAGTTTTGCAAAAGATTATTGTATCCAACATAGAGGGCTGTCCCAGGTTGGACGAGATAAGCGAATAGAAAGTCACCACTCAACGTCTTCTCGATGTTAAGGGAGGAGAGTTCCGGGGAAGGGAGGACATTCGAATACTGGCCGATTGTCCTCAAGGAAAGCCGCCGCGTAAACTGGTAGTTCCACTCGGAGCGGAAGATGTTGTTATTGAAGATATTCTTTCCTACCTGTCGCGTAACCAGCCGGTTCTCGAGTATTGTGTTTCGCACCACAAGCCGTCGCGTCGGCAGCACCGTAAATTGGAAGCTAACATTTTCGCCACGCCCTTTGAAAGGATCCAAGCCTGTTGCAGGTGTATAGTTTATGTATTCACCCCAGGCGTCGGAAAATGTGGTGGAAAACCATTTCGTCGGCTGAGAGACAATACTTACATTATAGCTGTGCAAGGCAAAGTCGATGCCCTCGAAGCGCGATTGGAACCTGTCGTAGCCACCACAAGCGTGGGTGTAGTGGGTAAACAAAATGCAAGCTCCCGAATCGACGTTGATATCCTGACGAAGATTATTGCTATCCCATACGACATCCCCCACAGTAAATGGCCCATAGTCCACGATCCATCGGCTTGCTACGGGACGGATGGGGAATCCCTCATTCCATTTGATCCGCCGAATATCCACGCGCGGCACATAGCCGGAATCAACTTGAAAGTTCGGGGAGTATTGGTCGTAGGTTATAACCGAATCCCAACCCGGGGTGTGGTGGTCGGTGGACAAATAGAGAGCGCCGCCTTGTGTCGGCTTTTCCCCTGCCTGTTGGCTGAATGACTTCAGAACTTGGAAGTTTAACCCTGAAGTGGTAGAGAATTTGTATCGCCCATCCATGCCGAAAACGCGGTTGTAGGAGTTAAAGAACTCTCGATCGGTCCACATGAAACCGACCGAAGACGCCTCTCCGATGTTCCGACTGATCCGGAGGATATCGAAAAGCGCCCGCCTCCCAAAAGCAGGATCCTGAGGTAGAACGATTTCTCCCGGCGATCGGTCATCAGCGACCAGTCCCCCAATGGTGTAGGGCCCTTGGTGACCCGTCAATTTGACTCCGAACTGAGGGTCAGCAATCCGCCGGGTGAAGGCTAATGAAATAGGTGTTTCAAAGAAGTTGCTATTTTCCATGAAAAACGGACGCTTTTCGGGAAACAATACCTCGAATCGCTGGTTCACTGTAATTTGCGGTTGGTCTGACTCCACCTGACTGAAATCCGGGTTGAGCGTGGCGTCCAGGGTAAGATTAGAAGCCAATAAGTATTTAGCATCCAGTCCCACTCGCTGCATGAAGCGGTCGCGTCGAAACAAGCCAGTGTCCGGGTTGAGAACACGATCCGAAGAAAAATAGCTATAGGGTATGAATTGAAGACCTTTCCCAGGGCTAATCCCTTCGAGACCTCGCGCCTTACCTTCCTGAATCAACCAGCCGTTTATCGTCCGTGACACAGCCGGCCAGGTGCTAAGTTCGATATCGCGCGGTACATAGCGCATCAGAATGATTCCCCAAGACTGCGGTTGGGTGCGAGGAAAACGAAGGCTATTAAAAGGAATTCTGATTAACGCTACGTACCCGTGATTCGTGAGTCGAGCCGCCGAGTACCATACTGTGTCATAGGTTAGGTCCTCTCCTTGGAGACTCGTGCCACTATAAATAAGGTCCTGAGCTAGGCCGTCCGCCTGAACTCCGTAAGGGTTCACACTGAACACGTACGCGTGGCGCTGGTCATCGTAAGTGTCGAGAATGAGAGTAACGCTGTCATCGCTGGAGATGGCATCACGTTGGGTGACGTGGGCGCGCAATTTCGTCACGTCATCGACGCAAACAAATCCCACATACAGATACTGGTGATCGTAGGCCAGATAGGCCGTTGTTTCGTGAGTGGTTGGCTGACCTTCGTGAGGGTAGTATTGGATGAAATCCCGAATCGGCATCGCACCAGCCACATGGCGGCTGGCCAACTCCTCAAGTGTCATCGGTTTCTCAATTCGGGGGACGCTAACCATCCGAGACGCCGAGGCAACATCACTGCCTGCAGCGCCAGGAAGCAGCAAGAGCATGTAACAAAGGCCCAGAAAGCCGAAAAAGCGGAGCACACGCAACTTGCTTAACGAAATGCTGTCGATCAAGAGGGCTGAGCCATGGGACTTGAGCAGCGCGCGAAGGCTCTTTAAAGCTTCATCTCCCAATTCGTGCAGGACGTTCAAGGCCAGCACGCGATCGATTTGCCCCGTGAGCCCGGCGCTTTGCTCAGCCAGCAGCGGTTTCAGGTTGGAAAGCGACCCGGCCGCGGGCTTCCCCCGCAGCCTCGCAAGCATCGCAGGTTGTTCATCCAGGGCGATCACTTCAACGTCCGGGCGAAGCCGCGCCAACTCAATGGCGTAAGTTCCCGTGCCCGTGCCAAAGTCCAGCACCCGGGCGTTTGCCGGCGCGTCCAGCATTTGCGCTACCTCCTGAGGAGGAAGATATTCAAATCGCGCCGGGTCGTCCAGGCGCGCCGCGCGCTCGGGATCGAAACGCTCCGGCTGGCGGGCGCCGCTCCGGTCATCCTGGTAGTGGGAGTGCTGTGTCATCCGTTCCTTGAACCTGGCATGATGTTCAACAAAGCGGGGCCGGCCGCTCTCCCCTGCCCAGTCTCTCCAGGCTTGATCCGCGATGCCTGCGGCCTATTTTCCCAGTAAGATCTCGCGGGCCGTTGCCTCTTCCGCCTCGGGGACAAAGGCCAGGACGGTATCGCCGCTTTCAAACATCGTGGAGTCTAGGGATGTGAGAGCCTCTCCCTGGCGGATAATCCCGATGATCTTGCAGTGAGACGGAAGCCCCACCGTGCTGGCCTGCTTGCCGACGGCCGCTGACTGGCTGGCGAGGCGGAATTGCATGATGTTGGCGGCGCAGGAGGCAAGATTGGCCAAAGTAAGAATCGGCGTGGTGGGCAGCTCGTTTTGGATGACACCGGTGATGATGGCAGTCGAACTCACAGTGGTGTCAACGCCCAAGCTTCGCAGCACCATCTCGTTTTTGGGGTTCTTGACGCGCGCGATCGTCTTGGGCACGCCAAAGCGATATTTGGCCACCTGGCAGGCGATCAAATTATCCTGGTCGTGGTTGGTGACGGCGCACAGCAGGTTGGCCCGGCTGGCTCCGGCGCGCTCCAGCACGGCAATGGCCGAGCCATCTCCCAGCACCACCGGACAATCGACCTGCTGCGAAACCAGGTCGTACATGGTCGCGTCTCTCTCGATAATCGTCACCTCGTGCCCGAGCCGCAGCAGGGCTCGGGCAAGGTAATAACCGACCAACCCGCCGCCCACAATTAACACGTAGAATGACCCGTCGTGAGCTTCGAGGGGCCTGAGGGCCACCCGCGCGCCAGCGATTACCTTAGGTCCCCAGGCGCCGGCATTCTCCGGCAGCATCCCGCCCGTCCCCGTCAGGCGGGCGGTCAGCAGGTCCGCCCCGGCCACCGTAATGGCCAGAGTCTCAACCCCCGCCTCGTGAAAGTAGGATTCCCGCGCCGGGTCGTAAACCACCGCAATGACCTTGGGGATGTTGAAAATGATCCGGGCAATCTGGGCAATCATCAAGTTGGTATTCTCGTCGCGGGTCAGGGCGAGCATCACGTCAGCGGTTTCGGCGCCCGCTTCCCGCAGCAAATCCTCATCGATAGCGTTGCCGTAGAGGAACTTGACCCCGCGCGGAGGATCGCCGCGCTCCAGCACCGAGCGCTCCTTGTCAATCACCACCAGTTCGTTAGCCGTGGTGTCGACTTTTTTCACGAACTGCGAGCCCACACGTCCAAAGCCGATTACGATGATCTTCATTCTCGTGTTCCTGTGACACTATAAGAATCCGGCAATTTTCTGAAGTCGTCAAATTGAATCGAAAGGTATAGCACGTTTTGGCGTTTCCAGAGGGGCGGGTTTAATGACTCGGAATTCGGTGCGGTGAGCCGCCACCTCATGCAGCCTGAGTGGAGGGGTGCTTATCGACAATCACTTCAAGGCTTCCCCGGCGGAGCAGAGTCTCAATGGTTCGGCCCAGAGGGTTGGCAAAATGGCTTCGCTCCGGGTCCATTCCAATCACCACCAGGTCGGCGTCCAGATCGCCTGCCACCCGAAGGATGCCGTGCCCGGCATCCCGATCCCGCTCGATCCGGGTGATGGCCTCGAGGCTGTGGGCCTTCACAATCTCGGCGCTGCGCCGGATGGACTCCTCGGCCCGTTTTTCTTCGTCCGGCATTCGCGCGCCCAGAGAAAGCGTCAAGGGGACTTCCACCACATAGGTCAAAATAATCTGGGATTTCTGTTCCTGGCCGAGCCGGCAGGCAAGCTCGGTCGCGCGCTCATCGTGTTCGGTTCCCTGCGTCGGAACCAGAATCCGGCTGATGCCGCTGACGCTGCGCCGCGCGTGCGCGACTTCAATCATCACCGGGGCCGGCACGCGAAACATCCATAAGAGCAGCGCGGCCATCAGCGCCGCAAAGAGAATGGCCAGCAGACTTCCCAGAGGATGAAACATCACGCCACTATCAACGAACGCTGCCACGCTTTCGCAACTCCTTTCTGGCCAGACCCAGACGATAACCGCCGAAAATCACAAAAATGACGCCCAACCCGGCCATCACCACAGGGTAGGGACCGCTCAAATACCTGCCGATCATCAGCACGCCTACCAGGCAGAATAGGATACCATTCAATAATTGCAAGCGATCCCGCCAGGAGATATCGGATAGCTTCATGCCGGATATTGCCTCAGTCTGCCAGATGCATCAGCAAATGGACCAGGGTGCGCACGGGAACCCCGGTCGGACCCTTGGCCAAGTAGGGCTTTTCCTCATTGGACCATCGGGTTCCCGCGATGTCCAGATGCACCCAAGGCGTATTGCCGGCAAACTCTCCCACAAACATTGCCGCCGTAATCGCGCCGCCGTAACGGCCGCCTGTGTTCGCCAGGTCGGCAATGGAACTCTTGTAGAGTTCCCGATAATCGTCATCGACGGGCAACTGCCACATCCTTTCCCCTGTCTCGCTACCACTGGCCACGATGCGGTCGATCCATTCCTGATGCCGTCCGAAAACTCCCGTGGTGATGTTGCCTAAAGCAACCATGACGGCTCCCGTGAGAGTTGCGGCGTCAATCAGCACGGTGCATCCAAGCTGCTTGGCGTATGCGAGAGCATCCGCAAGCGCCAGGCGGCCCTCCGCGTCGGTGTTCAACACCTCGATCGTCTTCCCCGACATGGAAGTGATGACGTCGCCGGGCCGGTACGCTTTGCCGCTGGGCATGTTCTCGGCGGCGGGAATCACCGCGATGACCCGCGCGCGCGGCTTGATCTGCGCAATGGCCTGCATGACGCCGAGCATCGTTGCGCCCCCGGCCATGTCGGTTTTCATTTCATGCATGTCCTGGCTGGGCTTGATCGAGATGCCGCCCGAGTCAAAAGTGATTCCCTTTCCAACCAGGCCGATCACCGGGGATTCGGGCGCATCGGGAGAATTGTAGCGGAGAACCAGCACCCGCGGCGGTTCATCGCTCCCCTGGGCGACCGCCCAGAGAGCGCCCATCTTCAGGCGGCGGATTTCCTCCGCTCCCAATTCCTCATACTCGAGTCCTACGCGCGCTGCCATCTCCCGCGCCTGCTGGGCCAAAAGAGTCGGCGTCATGCGGTTGGAAGGTTCATTGACGAGGGAGCGCGTAAAATTCGCCGCTTCAGCAATCTTCAGTCCTTGCTGGAGGGCCAGGGTCCAGGCTTCGGGCGCCGGGGCGTTCTCGCACACAAACGCCACCAGATCCATGCGCCGTTCAGCCTCGCGCTCCGTACGATAGCGATCCGCGTCGTAATCGGCCATGACCGCGCCTTCGGCAGCGCGCTGGATCGCTGTGGGGCCTCCCTCTTTATCAACCAGCCAAGCCATCTGGCGAACACCCCGCGCGCGCAAGAACCGCACGGCCGCGCCCGCCAAACGTCCATATTGAAACGGCTTGAACTTTCCCCCCTTCCCTGCTCCAACCACCAGCAGTTTGCGCGCAGTCATCCCCGCAGGTTGGTGGATCAGCGTGCACTCGTAGGCCTTGCCGGTCATTTCGCCGCTGTCCTTGAGTTCGCCCAGCAACTTCCGGGTTTCTGAAGGAAGCAAGACGGCGGTCCCGCTTGACACCGGGTCTTCCTCAAAGCTGTATACGGCAAGCGCCGCAAGGGATACCTTGGCGGCCAATTCATGCTGCAGCTCGATTTTCAACGGTTCGTAACTCCTTCCTCGATTTTGCTTCGTAAGGTTCTCATGAACGAGAGCGGCGCTGATGGTCACGAACCGCCTGTTCCGTCTCGCGATCAATCGTGCGGCGCCTTTCAGTTTCCCGCCGGTCGTAAACCTTTTTCCCTTTGGCCAGGGCAATTTCGCATTTGATCCGGTTCGCTTTGAGGTAGAGGCGGATCGGAACCAAGGTCAATCCCTTCTCCTGGGTGCGTGAGGTTAGCTTGTCAATTTCCTTCCGGTGCAAAAGCAGGCGGCGTTCGCGCAAGGGCTCATGATTCAGATAACTGCCCGAGCTATAAGTGCTCACATGGCAGTTGATGAGCCAAAGCTGGTCCCTTTTTACCATCGCGTAGCTATCCTTCAGATTGACCTTCCCTTCCCGGATCGATTTGACTTCCGTGCCCTTCAGCTCAATTCCTGTTTCATATTTCTCGAGAAAATGATAAAAATGCGCCGCCTGGCGATTGAGGGCGAAATTTTTCATCCGGGCTTCGTTATTTTTGCTTACCATGGGACGCGATCGTTGAGGTTAGGCTCCAGGAACCATCATGTTAGCACAGTCGCTATCGAGGCAGAGCGGCAGGAAGGATCGAGCGGTCCTCCCCGCCCCGGAAAGGGGTTGGGAGACAATCGGCGTCTGCAGGAAAAAGTGACAAAACTTTGACGCACATGACAAGACGAACTGGATTCTCCGAACGAGCGTTGTGGTAGAATCAATTCAATGGACCGATGGCTTGCGTGGGCTGTCTTCTTGGGTGCAACTCGGAGCCCGGCAAACACATCCTACGATAGGAGATCACCCGAAGTTTATTTGATGAGGGAGTCTGCCACAGGTTAGGAATGCCAACCACTGACACTCAAGCCCGTCCCGGCAGCGGCCAAGCCGCGAGAGGGGCCTCGCAAACACCCGCGCCGGAGTATCAGTTTACTCTGCCCGAAACGCCCGGCCTTCTGGCTTCCCTACGGGAAGGCTTTCGGGAATGGCGGCGCGCCTCCAAGGTGGCCATTTCCTCCCAGTATTACCGCGGTGAGGTCGCGCTGCCCGTTACCGAGATGCGGCCCTGGTACCGGGACTTTCGCAGCCAAATCAAATCGCTTTTTGAAAAACCTACAGAGCCAATCGGCACCTTCAACCGCGCGCAAGAAAAGAAGCGCGCGCTGTGCGGGTTGAGCGGAGCGGTCGTGGGAGCGGGAGCCGCCTGGGCGCTCGGCGGCCCGTCCAAGCTCATCCTCGGAGTTATTGCGGGATATCTGCTCGGCGAAGCCATTGGCATTTTCAGTTTCAAGAAGCGGGAGTATCCCCCGGACATATGGCAGGAATACCAGCCGCAGTCGGCTTCCTGGATGAATTCCTTCTTGGTCCACGCGGTGGTGATCCTCGCCATGGTACTGCCCTACTACATCAGCCGCATGCTGAACCCCGTGAAACCTGCCAACGCGCAGATCGTCGATATTTCTCCATATCTTCCACAATTGCCCGCTTCGGCCAAGAGGGCTGGCGGCGGTGGCGGCGGCGGTGACCGTTCTCCCACGCCGGCCTCGAAGGGCAAGGTTCCCGAATTTTCGAAGGTGCAGCTCGCGCCTCCCCAAGTCAAAATGCCCGAGTTGAAACCACTGTTGCCGGTGCAGCCGACTTTGCTTGGGCCGCCGGAGTTGAAATTGCCGCAAATGGCGCCGAACGCACAGTGGGGCGACCCGCTGCAAGGCGTCCCCGGTCCGCCCTCGCAGGGGCCCGGTTACGGCGGCGGTATCGGGTCCGGGACAGGCACGGGGATTGGCTCCGGACACGGCGGCGGGCTCGGCCCGGGTGAAGGTGCGGGAACCGGCGGCGGCGCTTACAGCGTGGGTGGCAACGTCAGCGCCCCCGTCCCAATTTATAAGCCCGAACCTCCTTACTCGGAACAGGCCCGGAAGGCCAAGTATCAAGGAACCGTCGTGCTCTGGATCGTGGTAGATACGCAGGGCGACGTTACGCAGGCGCAAGTGGTCAAACCTTTGGGGATGGGCCTGGATGAGAATGCGCTTCGCACCGTCAAGACCTGGAAGTTCAAACCCGCCTTGCGCAATGGCAGCCCCGTGCCGGTCCGCGTCATGGTTGAGGTCAGCTTCCGCCTCTTCTGAAGAGCCCCACCTCCGTTCCCCATAGCCCCGCGATTCGAAACCCCTTTCGGCTGCAGGTATGGCGCGGTTTGCGAATTGTCTTCGAGTAAAGCGTTTCAATCCTCTCAAAATTTCCTTGTAACCCAAAACCACTTCCCCATAGTACGATCAGAAGTTTAAATATCTTCGTTATGTAACGCTCCTGGCGATGTTTGGGGGCTTTCGCGACAATCCCTGCATCTGTGCGCGCAAGAGGAAACGTACCGATGAAAATCTTGACTTCTGTTGCCTGCACCCTCTTTGTGGCAACTCTAGGCGTGGCGATCCCGGCCTATAGCCAAGCGCAGGCTTCCTGCAAGGTTTCAGAAAACGAGGAAACTCAGATCCTGCTGTTGAAGAAGAAAATGGCCGAACAGGACCGCCGAATCCGTCAGTTGGAGGAGGAGGTCAAATCTCTGCTCTCTTCCAAGCGGGAAGCCGCCACGGCTGCCCCCAGCCAAGCTAAGGAATCCTCAGCTTCGGCCAGTGCGGCGCCGCGCCCTGCGGCCGGAACTTCCTCCGCAGCCGCGCCGTCAGCGGTGAAAGAAGCAGAGACCCAAACCAGTGTGAGCGAGGCCGCGATAACGCGACCGCCGGCGGCGAAGCACAGAGTTCCCTCCGTGCTCGCACCGCTCCATTTTGGTGGAGATGTTTACCTGTTCCAATATGTGCCGGTCGGCGTTTCCGGCGCGAGCCCGAAGTTTGAGCTCTATGCCTTCTCGGCCCTGGTGGACGGCCAAAAGGGGCCGTGGGGCCTGCACGTGGACTATCGCTTCCGAACCACCAAGCTGCGGAGCTTCTTTCCCGGCAATACCTGGCTGCAGCAAGGCTACGTGCGTTACTCAACTGCCTGGGGAGAGGTCAGAGCCGGAAGCTTTTACCGGCGCGTGGG
>DATKQU010000079.1:0-17070 GCA_035532595.1 Terriglobia bacterium
TGGCGGCCTGCTCGGACTCTGCCTGGAGGGTTTGTTGAAGGTTGGCCAGTCCTAAACGCTCGATCTCCGACTTCCCCCGCATGAAGTACAGGGCCCCCACGACCAGGGCCATCATGGTAACAAACAGAACCTGGGGAGAAATTTTGATCTCCAGCTCATTGGTGCGCCAGAAACTCGCAGGGCTCAGCAGCGAAAGCGCGCCCAGGACCAGAACAACAGCGGCAAATACAATCATGACCCAGGTGTCCCGGCGATGCGACTCGAGCTGGGACACCTGAAGTTGCAGCCGGGCCTTGGGTCCCAGCGTTACAAAAAGGTCATGAGGGTCGCGCATGAGCCTGCTCCCGCTGAGTGCACGTTGGGGACGGAATCGTTAAACGAACGGAGCGTTCAAACGGTTCCCTCTCGCCTCTCTTAACCCCCTAATTTTTCCGAGATCACCTTGGCCTGGGTAAAGAGCAGCAGATAATCGCGGCCGCCCGCTTTGGAGTCCGTCCCTGACATGTTGAACCCGCCGAAAGGATGGCCACCCACCAGGGCGCCCGTGCACTTGCGATTGAAGTAGAGATTGCCGGCGTGAAAGCGCTCGGAAGCCTTCTCGAGTTTGGCGCGATTTTTTGAGTAGACGCCGCCTGTCAACCCGTACTCGGTGTTGTTGGCAATCTCGATGGCCTGGTCAAAGTCCCGGGCTTTGATCACCGCCAGGACCGGACCGAAAATCTCTTCCTGGGCCAGGCTTGCCTTGGGAGGCACATCGGCAAAGACGGTGGGCGCGACAAAATAGCCGCCTTCCGATACTTCCTTCCCGCCCGTCAACAGGCAGCCATCCCTCTTCCCAATTTCGATGTAGCGCAGAATGGAATCCTTGGCCCGCTCGTTGATCACGGGACCCATATCGACTTCCGGGTCCGCGGGTGCCCCCACTTTGATTTTCCCGACTCGCGCTTGCAGTTTCTCGAGAAATGCTTCATAAACCGCCTCCACCACGATGGCTCGAGAGCAAGCCGAGCACTTCTGCCCCTGGTAGCCGAAGGCCGAAGCCGTCACGCCCTCGACGGCGGCATCCAAATCCGCCTCATTATCGACGATAATCGAATCCTTCCCACCCATCTCCGCGATGACGCGCTTGATCCAAATCTGCCCCGGCTGATGCTTCGCCGCCAGCTCAACGATGTGCAGGCCTACTTCCTTCGATCCCGTAAAGGCCACGAATCGCGTGCGAGGATGCGCTACCAGCGCGTTGCCCACGGTGCTTCCCGGGCCGGAAAGAAAATTCACCACGCCCGAGGGCGCGCCCGCTTCCTCCAAAGCCTCCCAGAATTTAAAGTCTATAGTCGGCGAATCACTCGAAGGCTTTAGCACAACGGTGTTGCCAGCCACGATGGAGGCCATGGTCATGCCGGTCAGGATGGCCAGAGGGAAGTTCCAGGGAGGAATGACAACGCCCACGCCCAAGGGCAGATACTCCAGGCGGTTCCGTTCCCCCAGCACCGGAGTGAGCGGCTGAGGGCCGCCCAGCCGCAACATCTCCCGGGCATAAAACTCGCAAAAGTCGATGGCCTCCGCGACGTCCGCATCGGCCTCCACCCACGACTTCCCGACTTCGTAGACCATCCAGGCCGCGTAGATCGCCTTGCGCTCTCGAAGAATCTTGGCCACCGCCAGCAGCAGCTTCACCCGGGTTTCAGCCGGCGTGAATCTCCAGCTTTCGAAGGCTTCCTCAGCTTTCTCGATCGCCAGCGCTGCGAACTCAGGGCCGGCTTGAGAGAACGTCCCAACCACCTGGTCTTTTTTCGCGGGGTTGTAAGAATGGAATTTTTCTTTCGTCTCGATGCGCTCCGAGCCGATCACCAGCGGATAGTGGCGTCCGAGCTCCTTTCCGACGTCCTCGAGGGCCTGCTTCATCCGGCGAAAGTGCTCGGGATTGCCTTTAAAGTCACTTAAAGGCTCATTGCGAAATTCAGGTAGGACCATCCGTATTCACCTCGGCATGATCGAACTCGTAATAACATCGGCAGCTTTGCCTTCTTATAAGAGATGCTCAGCAGGAGGTAGTGGTTTGCGAGGAGAGCATGGAATTCGCGGCTTGAAGCCGCAGGGCCGGCAGCAACACGGCTCGGTCCGGTTTCGCGGCGGTGTGAGGTCCTCGCGCCGGTGCGCTCTACCCGGGCTCCGCCTATTGGGATGTTGCTGTTGCGTAACGATACGGCGAGTAAAGCTGATCCCAGGGCACATGCTCCAGGTATGGCTTCCCTTCCTGGAAATTCACGATGTTTTGTATCCACTGCCGCGCCAGGCTGAAGCCCAGTACCGCTCGGGCGTTTAAGTGATATAGAACGCCGAGGTCAGAGGGATTGTCGATCAGTTCTGCGTATTCCCGTGTCGCGGCTTTCACCTGCTCCTCCCCCGCCTGGAATTCACTCAGGCTTTTCTCCAAAGCACTCACAAATTCCTCGCGCGACACCTTCGGCTTCTCCTGGAAGGCTCGATCAAACGATATGTAGGCCTTTCGCATCGTCACCAGCGACTGGATGTAGTCCCTGTACGACTGGGTCCGGTTGATCATGTAGCGAAGTTCATACCGGCCGCGGGGAGCAGTTTGGGGCAGGGCGGCCCGCATCTGTTGCAAGGCTTCATTCAGCAGGCGCATTGACCCTTCGTAGCGCACGATCACATCCGGTGAGCCGATAATGAAGTTCTTCCAGCCCGCCAGGGTGGGCCCGTCGTAGGGATCCGCCTGCTGGGAATATGCGTAAGCTTGGCCCGCTTCCGGGAGCGATGTACAGCAGTTCATCGGCGAATAGCCATAGTTGTTATATCCCAAGTAGAGTTGATTTTTTTCCAGGGTCATGAAGGCGTTGTACATGTCCGGGGCCGCGGCCTTGCCGAAAAGGCGCTGGGAATAGTCCTTGTAAAACTCCTCGGGCGTCAGGTTCGGTTGCCATCCCGCCTCCGCCAGAAAGCGGCTGTTCGTTTCCGTTCCCCGAACCCGGTTGACTTGCCCGGCAAAGCCGGACAGCCCAACCTTGATGCCTTCGCTAAAGATCTTATCTTTCTCACTGTATTGGGTAACATTGAACTGCATTCCCATCATGTCGACGTCGTCATCCACGCGCGGCTCAATCGTCCTTTCCCGTTTTCCCATATCCCCAAAATCCTTCATGGGAACTCCTGCCGGCGTCCACACGCCGCTCGATTCCATATCTGTGAAAGGAATGTCTTTGGGCAGCATTTTGTCCAACACCGGCAGGGCGTAGCCGCGCCCGATTCCCATGAGGCCGATCTTGGCTTTCGGGTTGATTTCGTCGCGCTGGTGGAGCAGGTACTTAAACAGATCGTAAAAACCGGCATTGGAATCTACCACGCGGTCTGAGTCCTGGGCGATGTCTATTACCCACGGCCAGCGCAGCTCGCGCAACTGGAAAAACTTCGGGCGCATCCGCTCGTAATAGCTCCGATACTTCGGCGTATTGATCTCCGGGTACATCTCCGCAAAGACCAGGAAATATCCATCCGCATCCGGATAGCTCGTAAACAAGGCTCGCAGTCGATTGGTCTGAATCTCCCGGTTGACTGGATCGAGCGGTTGAACAAAAGTCCCCATGAGCCCCATGAAGGGTACATCTCCTACCCGATCGCAGTATCGGGCAAGGTTGGGGGGCAGCGCAGCCATCTCAATCGCCAGCCACACCTTGATTCCCCGTTCGTGCGCGTGCTGAATGATCCGGCGCAAAAGGCTTTCCGCGACCGCAAACGCCTGGTCCGGCGTCTGAACATCCTGCATCTCCGGAGGCGCGATCCTCCTCCCCTTGAACCAGTGCTTGCCGATGGTCACATCCTCGGTCGTCCGGGTCCCAAATTCTCCGTGGGCCCAGGTCAGATAACCACTTTCTTTGGTGGAAACGTCCCCCATCCATTTCGTCTCACCCTTGTAGGAGTATTTCAGCCAGGGCTCAAAGGCAAACCACCAGAATTGCATATAGTTGCACTTCATTTTGGCCATCTGATCGATCAGCTTGGCGTAGTCTTGGTAAGAGAACATCGTCAGGTTTTCATACCCGCCGTCCTGGAGCAGGAAACCTCGACGCGGAAATGCCGGTTCCTGCCGCACGTTCAGCTCTGGGATCGATAGCGATGCGCGCGCCTTGGGGACGATGTCACCCGTCAACAGGAACGTCACGCCCAGGCGCTCTACCAGGTCGTAGACTCCATACAGGGTCGAGAACCCGTCTTCCCCGGCAATCACCACCGCCGGGTGGCCTTTCACGCGCCCGGTCTTGATCACAAATCCGCCCGCCTTCAGCGTCTTTAAATCCAGCTTTTCATTCACCGCCGGGTTCACGGACGGTCCCCCAACAAACAGCAAGGTCTGCCGGCCGGCCTGACCCGAAGCCTGCGCGTCGGAAATGATGCGAATTTCAGCTCCCGACAGGTCGCGCAGATACTTTTGCAGCTCGGTCGCCGCATACCGATAAGCCGGATTAGCCCCTTCACCCAACACTATCGATGCGCGCGCCTTGCCTCCCTCCGCGACGGGAAGAGATGGTGAGGATCTCGGCAAAGCCGGTACTGCCAGCCCCACGGTCAAAATGCAACTTGCCAGCCAACTTCGCAAATTCCTCATCCCGTATGAACGCACCACACCCTCCAAATCTCGTAATCCCTCGATAAATGATTGCCGGAATCTATCCGTCGAGTTGCCATCTTGTGAAGCCTCGTTGATTTGAATAGGCTGTTTGAGGGGCTTCAATTCGGCCCAGTGGCGCCGCGAACTACCCGCGCCAATTGGATCCACGTTAGATCACCATGCGTCTCGAGAGCCACGATCCGGTCCTCGTCTCCCTGCTTGATTTCATAGACGGTCTTCCCTTCGCGATTTGGGGCCTGGTGGCGGACGCCCTCCTGCTGAAGTTGCTGGCCATAAAACTTGGAAACCTGCTCGAGGGAGTCGGGCGTTTCATATTTTGCCGTCCACACTCTCAGCGTTTGATCGTTCGGAAGCTGCAGGTTGATCGTGGCCGAACCCGAGGTTTTTACTTGAACCCCCCCGGGGTAGATGGGCAGTCCCAGCCGCGCCCGGTTGACGTCTCCTTGCACTTCGAGGGAGCCGGCGGGCGTTTGGATGGTAAATCCCTGTCCGGCGCCGTCTTTCCCGCTGGCTTCGCCTTGGCGGCTGCCGACGAGAAATCGCAGCCCGATCCAAATCATGATAATGGCAGACCCGATGATCAATCCGACAATGATCAGGGCCATGCCGATCGCGTGCTTATCGGACAACCGCCCCGGCGGCGCCGAAGTCCGCGGAGGAATCCCCACTCAACTCTCCTTTCTGGTGACCACTTTTTGCCGCCATCGCTGCGGGCGCTGATAGAGAATCTTCGGCGGCAACTGCAAGAGCCCGCCAATCCCGCCCCTTCCCGGAACCGGCTAAAAGAGCCTCACTTTAACATCCGGCCGGCGGGAAACATGAACGGAGTCGACAAAACGGACGCGCCGCGTGCTGAGGGTCATCACCAGGGACTGCGTTCGAATGCCGTCGCCGAAAAACCGGACGCCTTTCAGCAGGCTCCCGTCCGTGACCCCCGTGGCCGCAAAGATGATTTCCTTGCCGGGGGCAAGATCGGGCGTCGTGAAAATCTTCTTGGGATCGGCAATCCCCATCGACTGGATGCGCTCCGCTTGCGCGTCATCCTTCACCACCAGCCGCGCTACAATTTCTCCGTTCAGGCAACGCAAAGCCGCGGCGGTGATCACGCCTTCCGGCGCTCCCCCGATCCCCATGACCGCGTGGACCCCGGTGCCTCGCACGGCGGCGCTAATCCCCGCGGAAAGATCGCCGTCGGGAATCAGCCGGATGCGCGCCCCGGCCTGCCGGATATCATCCATCAGTTTTTGATGGCGCGGGCGGTCGAGAACCACGACCACCAGATCCGTGATGGCGCGTTCCAGGCGGCGGGCAATGGCGCGCAGATTTTCCGCCACAGGCGCCTCAATGTCAACCGCGCCTTTCGCCGTAGGACCCACGACGATCTTTTCCATATAGCAATCAGGCGCGTGCAGAAGGCCGCCGTGCTCGGAAGCGGCCAGGACCGTGATGGCGCCCGGGGCGCCCATCGCGCAAAGGTTCGTTCCCTCCAGAGGGTCCACCGCAATGTCGATTTCCGGAATGACGTCATTGTACTCTTTTTTCAGGCCGACTTTCTCGCCGATGAAAAGCATGGGCGCTTGATCGCGCTCGCCCTCGCCGATCACCACCGTGGCGGCCACCGGCACCGTGTCCAGAATTTTCCGCATGGCCTGCACGGCGACATGGTCGGAGAGATGGCGGTCCCCCTGGCCCATGGTCCTGGCACACTCAATCGCCGCTTCCTCCACCACCCTTACGAATTCCAGCGACAGTTCGATTTCCATGCGGTCTAACCTCTCTTTCCTCGGAGTGCAGTATTTTACCAGTCTAACCCAGGAAGCCCGATGTGAACATCCTGGCTTCTGGCGCGCTGCGGAGCCAGGCACGCTGCGGAAACCTTGAGCCGGTTGATTCCCGGATGTTAAGCTGAATCAAGACAGACATGAACTCATCATCGTTTGCGGAGGCGACGCGACATGCAATATCGAAAGCTTGGCCACAGTTCAGTGTCAGTTTCAGCAATGGGCTTGGGATGTATGGGGATGTCGGAGTTTTATGGGGAGCGGAACGATCAGGAATCGACGGAACTCATCCATCACGCTCTGGATTTAGACGTCAACTTTCTGGATACCGCAGACATTTACGGATCAGGCCGGAACGAGGAATTGGTCGGGAAGGCGATCCAAGGCCGGCGCCAGCAGGTTGTTCTGGCCACGAAGTTCGGCAACGTGCGGGACGCAGGAGGCAACTTTGTGGGCATCAACGGCCGGCCCGAATACATTCGGAAGGCCTGTGAGGCGAGCTTGAAGCGCCTCAAGATTGACACAATTGACCTCTACTACCAGCACCGGGTGGACCGCACGGTGCCGATTGAAGAAACGGTGGGAGCCATGTCCCGGCTGGTGGAAGAAGGCAAAGTCCGCCACCTGGGACTTTCTGAAGCTGCCCCGGCAACCATCCGCCGCGCGCATCAGACGCATCCGATCAGCGCGCTCCAAACCGAATATTCACTCTGGAGCCGCGATCCGGAGGATGAGATTATCTCCACGTGCCGGGAACTGGGGATTGCTTTCGTCGCCTACAGCCCCCTCGGCCGGGGTTTCCTGACGGGAAAGATCAAAAAGACTGAAGACTTGCCGCCCGACGACTGGCGCCGCAACGGCCCGCGCTTCCAGGGAGAGAATTTTAAGCGCAACTTGGATTTGGTGAGCCGCGTGGAGGAGATCGCGCGGGAAAAGGGATGCCACCCTGCACAGTTGGCGCTGGCATGGGTCCTGGCCCAGGGAGAAGATATCGTTCCCATCCCGGGCAGCAGCCGCAAATCGCACCTGGAAGAAAATCTGGCCGCCCTCGAAGTGAATCTCACTGCGGAAGACCTGGCGCGAATCGACGAAGTCGCTCCCAAGGGCGTGACGGCTGGCGAACGCTATCCGGAGGCCGCCATGAAGGCGGTGAATGGGTGAACGAAACAGAGCCGGCTCTTGATATGACTTCCCTCTTATGAGACAACCTGCTGGCCCGAGAGGCGCCTAAGCCGTGGCAGGGTGAGCCTCCAACTCGAAGGTCACGAGTATGGTGGGTGAAGGAGCAAGCCCGAGTTCAGCCAGGTTTTCGCCCTCCAGATGCAAGTCCACAGCTTCGCGGAGGTTGCGCGTCACTTCATCGAGGGTTTGCCCTTCGGTCACAACCGGGATCTCCAGACACTCCGCGACGTAACCCGCTTGCTCCCCGTGGCGAATTGTGGCTTTAATTGTCCGCTGCAAGCTCATCGTTTTCACTCAACCGCGCTCTGCTCTCTGTCCGCGCGGGCCCGATACCTGAAATGAAGACTAGCAGACTTTCGTCTGGCCCTCAAGCGCGTGGCAAGCGCCGCTCTCACTTATACGCCGGGATTCCTGTGACCCGCTCGCCGAGGATGAGCGTGTGGATGTTGTGGGTTCCTTCGTAAGTAAAAACCGATTCCAGGTTGCACATGTGGCGGAAGACGGGAAATTCGTCGGCAACGCCGCTCGCGCCCAGAATATCCCGGGCGCTGCGAGCCACCTCGAGAGCCATCTTCACATTGTTGCGCTTCAGCATGGAGATGTGGGCGTAATCGGCGCGGCCCTGGTCCTTCAAGCGGCCCACGTGCAAAGCCAGAAGCTGCGCCTTGGTGATTTCCGTAATCATGTCCGCAAGCTTCTCCTGGATGAGCTGGTGCGAAGCGATCGGCTTGTCGTCAAACTGCTTGCGAACTTTGGCGTATTCCAGGGCCTCGTTGTAGCAAGCCATCGCCGCGCCCACGGCTCCCCAGCCGATGCCGTAGCGGGCCTGGGTGAGGCAGTCGAGCGCAGCCTTAAACCCATCCCCCTTGGGCAGGATGCTGGCGCGGGGCACACGCACATCCTGGAGTGAAAGCGCGGAGGTCACCGAGGCGCGCAACGACATCTTGCCCTTGATGTCTTGGACCATGAAGCCCGGCGTCCCTTTTTCCACCAGGAAACCGCGGATGCCTTCCTCGGTCCGCGCCCAGATGAGCGACACATCGGCGATGGTGCCGTTGGTGATCCATGCTTTCTCCCCGTTCAATACGTAACCGTCGCCGTCTTTGACCGCACGGGTCCGCATGCCCGCCGGGTTTGACCCGAAGTCGGGCTCGGTCAGGCCAAAGCACCCGATGGCTTCTCCCTGCTGCAGCGCCGGAAGCCAGCGCTGCTTTTGCTCTTCCGAACCGAAGTGCCAGAGCGGATGCATGACCAGGGCGCTTTGCACGGAAACAAAGCTCCGCAGCCCGCTGTCGCCCCGCTCGAGTTCCTGCATGATGAGCCCGTAGGCGACATTCGACATTTCCGCGCAGCCATACCCGGAGAGGTTCGCTCCGTAAAAACCCAGCGCGGCCATGGCCGGGACCAGGTGCCGGGGGAATTCCCCCTCCCGGTACCAGCGCTCGATGTGAGGATTGACTTCCTTCTCCACGAATTCGCGGACCGTCCGGCGAACGAGCTTCTCTTCATCGTTCAGGAGAGAGTCGATTTCCAAAAAATCAACACCGTGAAACGGAAACATGGCTTACCTCCTCAACTGCCTGGGTCACCGGACAATTCGATGGCATGCCGATGCTGGGATTGTACCAATAAACATCCCTTCGTTCTTGCCCTGCAAGTTGAGGATATAATGCCAGGCATGGATGATCGCAGGCGCCTGACCTCGATGGTCAAGGCAGCAGGTTGAGCAGCCAAGTTGAGTCCAAGTATTTTGGACTCGGTGCTGGCTAAGCTGCCGAAACAATCCGACCCCAACGTCTTGATCGGCTTTGACAGCGCCGACGACGCCGGAGTATATCTAATTTCGCCCGATCTCGCGCTGGTGCAAACCGTGGATTTCTTCACGCCGATTGTGGATGATCCTTACACTTTCGGCCAAATCGCCGCGACGAATTCCTTGAGCGATGTTTATGCGATGGGCGGCCGGCCAATTTCCGCGCTCTCCATTGTGGGTTTTCCCAACACCGGGCGCGACCTGGAAATCCTGGAACAGATCCTGCTGGGCGGGCACGCCAAGATGCAGGAGGCAGGCTGCTCCGTGATTGGAGGGCATTCGATCGGGGATGACGAAATCAAGTTCGGCTACGCGGTCACGGGGGTGGTTGATCCCCGGCGCGTGCTGGCCAATCGCGGCGCCCAGCCGGGCGACCGTCTGGTGCTGACCAAGCGGCTGGGCACCGGAATCATTGCGACGGCGCTCAAACAACAAAAGGCCAGCCAGACTTCGGTGAGTGCTGCCATCGAATCCATGCTGACAATGAATCGCGCGGCGGGCGAGCTGGCCAGGGAGTTCACGATCCACGCCGCCACGGACGTTACCGGGTTCGGGTTGCTGGGCCATGCCCGGGAGATGGCGCTCGCGAGCCAGATGAGCCTGGTGATCGAACATGAACATGTCGAGTTCCTTCCGGGAGCTGCACGTTATTCGCGCCAAGGTTTTATTCCCGGGGGCTTGAAGAAGAACGCCAAGTTTCTGGAAGGCTGCGTCGAGTTTGCCGCCCGCATCCCCCCAGCGACGAGAAATTTATTTTTTGATCCGCAGACCTCCGGCGGGTTGCTCCTCGCGGTGAACGGCCCGGAGGCGCGGCCGCTGGTGGAGAAACTGCGCGCGAGCGGGATCCCCGGGCAGGAAATCGGCGGCGTGGTGGAAAAGACGAAACCGCTTCTGCGGGTTGAATGAAATTCCAGAGCACGTTGCGCGTGTTCTGAAGTCAGGCTAAGATGACCGCATGAAAAAGATGTCCACCCAGTTGAAAGTTGCCTTGGGCATCCTCGTGATCGGCGGGGGCGCGCTGGCCAGCGAGTACATTCTGGTCAAGTGGTATCCTTACTATCGCGGCTACACGGCCCAGAAGGTCCTGAACCTTCTTCCCTATCACAATGCCGATTTAGGCATTGACATGCAGATCGCCGGGGGCATCTACGGGAAGGTAAATGATTTTCCAGGCGGGGTGAGAATCTATCGCCCCAGGATTTTTAGGGATGGGCCGTCTCTCACCTTGACATCCCAGTCCAACCCTGGCCACAGTGATGAGTTTTCGCCCCAGCTTCTGGCGCAATGGGAAACCAAGGGCACTTATCAGAACATTGCCGATTACCGCTTTGAGCACATGAAAATCCAGAACCGGGACGCCGCCTTGATCTGGCAGCGTCGCGGGCCATCGATGCTGCTGACCGCTCATATTATTTCGCCCGACCACATTGTGGAGGCCAATTGCCTCCCCGGATCGTCCGACGAATCGCTCTACCTCCAAGCGTGCGAGTCAAGCATCCAGACGATCAACGTTGCCGGTCCCCAGCCGCAAGAGAAACCTGAGCCGGGAGTCCTGGAGCTCCAGCCGGTACCTCCTCCCAAGGCCAAACGCAAGTAAGAGGGCCGCATTCCACGGGGGCAACATGGGCCTCCGCTCCCCCGCGCAACTTCTGTTAGACTAGGCACCTCAAATTCCACGTGAAAAGGAGCCTACCGCAACGATGCCGAGTTGGAAACTTATAGAAGGGAGCCTCGGCACGCCCAAGGGCTTTCGAGGCGCCGCGGTGGCTTCCGGAATCAAGAAGGTTGCGGGCGTGCTGGACTTGGCCTTGCTTTTATCCGATGCGCCGGAAACCGCCACGGCCGCCGTCTTTACCACCAACCGCGCGGCCGCCGCTCCGGTCCTCCTTTCCCGACAAAACCTGAAGAACAGCGGCGGGCGGGTGCGCGCCATCATCGCCAACTCCGGAAATGCCAACGCTTGCACGGGCCGCGCGGGAATGCGGGTCGCGGAGGAAACAGCTCGCGCCACCGCCAAGTGCCTGGGGCTGCGCCCTCAGGAAATCCTGGTGGCCTCGACCGGCGTCATCGGAGTTCCGCTCAGCTTGGATTCGATTCTGAAGCAGCTTCCGGCCTTGCAGGAAAGCCTTTCCGCGGAAAATGCGGAGGCGGTAGCCCGGGCCATCATGACGACGGACAGTTTTCCCAAGTCCGCCGCCCTCGAGACCGAGATTCGCGGCAAGAGGGTGTGCCTGGCGGGGGTCGCCAAGGGCGCCGGAATGATTCATCCCCGTATGGCGACGATGCTATCCTTCATCACCACGGACGCCGGCATCGAGCCCCGTACGCTGCAAAAAATGCTGCGCGCGGCGGTGGACCTCTCCTTCAATCGCATTACCGTGGACGGCGACACTTCCACCAATGACACGGTGGCGGCCCTGGCAAGCGGGATGTCGGGCGTCAGCGTGCGGCCCGGGACACCGGCCGGCAGCCGCTTTCAAGCCGGGCTCACCGAACTCTGCCAGACTCTGGCCAAAATGATTGTGCGGGACGGCGAAGGCGCTACCAAGATTGCCAAGATCGAAGTCTGGGGAGCCCGCAGCGCCGGGGACGCCGAGCGTGTGGCCCGTTCCATCGCCAACTCTCCACTGGTCAAGACCGCCATCGCCGGGAGCGATCCGAACTGGGGCCGAATCCTGTGCGCGGCAGGGTATTCCGGAGCCGCGATTGAGCCCGCGAAGGTCGATATTCGCGTGAACGGAGTGTATCTGTGCCGGCGCGGCATCGACACGGGCTTCGATGAAGCCGCCGCGAGGAAGGAATTGGACCGGAAAGAGCATACCATCCGGGTTGACCTCCACCAGGGAAAGGCCCGCGCCTGGATCTGGACGTGTGACCTCACCCACGACTACATCCGGATCAACGCTTCCTATAGATCGTGAGCAAAAATCCGGTGCCGCCGAGGTAAAGGAAAGCCCGCTACTCGTTTCGCTGGGGCGCATGATCGAATATCCTGCTCTCGGCGCTTTGCCCTTTTAGGTTCTCGAATGCGCCAAGGTTCTGGATGAGTTCCCGCCACCCTTTGACCGTCTGCGGGGCAGAGTCTGTGTTAATAATCCCACGCAGAATGCGTTCCTGTTCGTCGGTGAGTTTTTCCCTCTGAACAAAAATGTTAAACGAGTCACGGGTGAGGGCCTTCCCAAGCGGAAGGTCAGAGTAAAACTCACCCAGTAGAAGCGAAACAGAGACATCTAGTGCTGCTGCTATCTCTTGGATGGTATCTGTTTGCGGCGAACGCATACGTTTTTCGATAGCGCAAATTTCGGCAGGACTGAGGCTAGCAGCTGACGCCAGCTGCTTCTGGGTCATGCCCCGACGTTCCCGGATTGCCTTTATGCGCTCGTTCGCAGTAAGCATATCTGAATTATACGGTACGCAAATCCTAATTCACAAACGTAAATTTGTCTTGACAATCGTAAATTGTACTTTACAATTGTAAATCAAGCTGCCCATTCTGTGAGGTCGTGCATTGGACTAATGAGGAGGGGTGAAGTACAATGAGTGTGCTCATACACCAAGTCACTCCGTCGCGGTGCAGGACTATGCCAGAAAAAGTGGAAGATCGCCTTATTGTTGCCCTTGATTTTGACTCAGCAGAAAAAGCTGTCGAGCTTGTAGAGAGGCTTGACGGCTTGGTTTCCTTCTTCAAGGTAGGAATTGAACTGCAACTTGCCGAGGGGATGAAACCTGTAAACTACCTGATCTCCAAAGGGAAGAAGGTCTTCCTGGACTTAAAATATTTCGACGTGCCCCAAACCGTCGAGCGCGCCGTGCAGCACGCGGCATCCCTCGGCGTGACGTTCCTTACGATTCACGGCAATGGGAAGAACATCCAAGCAGCCGTCAAGGGGCGCGGCAGCGCAGATCTTAAGCTGCTTGCGGTGACGGTATTGACCAGCCTGGACGGTTACGACATCCAGGACCTCGGTTTCAATTGTTCCGTCGAAGAACTTGTGATCCACCGTGCGAAGAAGGCAGTTGAGGCTGGTTGCGACGGCGTGATTGCCTCCGGGTACGAGACAAAAAGAATTCGTGAGGCGCTTGGAGAAAAGTTACTGATCGTTGCCCCTGGAATCCGCCCTGAAGGCTTTCCCAAGCAAGATCAGAAACGGGCCGTGACGCCCCGAGATGCTGTACAGGCGGGAGCCGACTACCTCGTCGTGGGCCGTTACATTACGACCGTGCCCGATCCCCGGGAAGCTGCCGAGCGAGTTCTTGAGGAAATGCGCCAAGGCTTCAAGGCCGCTCATCTGCCCACCTCTGTTCGAACGGAATAGCCTCCCCGCTCTGCTATAATCACCATGTAAGCCGAAAGGTCTGCGTAACTTTTTGCGAGGAACGTACTTGACCATCCGGCTTTTTACATAACTACTCTATGTCAGGAATCATCGGCTACATCGGCAACAAGCGCGTGGTTCCCGTCCTCCTGGAGGGCCTTCAGAGGCTTCAGTACCGCGGGTACGATTCGGCAGGCCTTGCGGCGATCAAGGACGGCAAGCTGGCGATCCGGCGGGCGACGGGAAAACTGCGCAACCTCGAAGAAGTCATCCGCCTGGACCCCATCGACGGCACTTACGGCATCGGGCATACGCGCTGGGCGACGCACGGCGCGCCCACGGAGGAAAACGCCCATCCCCACCGCGATTGCCACGGAACCGTGGTGGTGGTGCACAACGGCATTATTGAGAATTACGTGGAATTGAAGGAAGAACTGGCTCTGGAGGGGCACACCTTCACCACTGAAACGGATACGGAGGTCGTCGCGCACCTCATCGAGAAGTATCTGAACGGGCAGCCGGGGGCTTCGCAGCCGGTGACGCTTGATGAAGCGGTGCGCTCCGCCGTTCAGCGGCTGACGGGCGTTTTTGCGTTAGCGATCATTTCCACCAAGGACTTGAACAAGATTGTCGCGGTGCGCCAGGGACCTCCTGCCGTGATCGGGCTCGGCAAGGATGAATACCTGGTCGCCAGCGACGTTCCAGCGATCCTATATCACACCCGCGATATTTTCTTTTTGGCCGACGGAGACATTGCCGTGCTGACGCCCAACGGCGTCAAGCTGACGGACTTCACGGGCGAACCCGTCACGCGCCGCGTCCACCATATCAGTTGGGACCCCATCCTGGCGGAAAAGGGCGGCTTCAAGCACTTCACCTTGAAAGAAATTTACGAGCAACCCCGCGCCGTCCGGGACACGGCTCTCGGCCGGGTTTCTCCGGAAACCGGCCAGATCTTCCTGGATGAGATGGAAATTACGGAGGATGAATTCCGTTCCTTCCGGGAAGTCAAGATTGTTGCGGCAGGGACTTCCCGGCACGCCGGCCTGGCGGGAAAGATCATGATCGAGCGCCTGGCGCGAGTGCCGGTGGAGGTGGACTACGCCTCCGAGTTCCGCTACCGCGACCCCTTGGTGGGTCCGCGCACCCTCACCGTGCTCATCACGCAGTCCGGTGAAACCGCGGATACGATCGCCGGGCAGCGGGAGGCTCAGGCCAAGGGGTCAAAAACTCTGGCGATCTGCAACGTGCTGGGCAGCATGGTTCCACGGGAGGCGAACGGAAGTATTTATACCCACGCAGGTCCCGAGATCGGCGTGGGCTCGACCAAGACATTTTCTTCCCAGTTGACCGCGCTATACCTCTTCTCCGTTTACTTGGGCCAGCTTCGCGGCCTGCTGCCGCCCGCGGAAGGGAAGAATCTGCTGGCGGCCTTGGCAGCGCTGCCCAGGCAGCTGGAATCGGTGCTGCAAAAAGACGAGGAATTCGAGGAACTCGCGCGGCATTTTGACCGCTCGCCGGACTTCCTGTTTCTGGGCCGGGGCATGCACTTCCCCGTCGCGCTGGAAGGCGCGCTCAAGATGAAGAAACTCTCCTACATCCACGCGGAGGCTTACCCGGCGGGCGAAATGAAGCACGGCCCCAATGCCCTGATCACCGAGGGGCTGCCGGTGGTGGTGGTGGCAACCTGCGATTGGGACTCACCCGACTCAAAAGTCCGCTACGAACGAACCAGCTCGAACATCAAGGAAGCCAAGGCTCGCGGCGCCGTGATCGTGGCGCTGGTGACGGAAGGGGACCGGGAGGTCCATGATATGGCGGACCATCTGATCGTGCTCCCTCACAGCAACGAGTGGCTCTCCGCCATCCTCGAGGTGGTTCCGCTCCAGTTACTGGCCTACCACATCGCGGTCCTGCGCGGATGCGACGTGGATCAGCCGCGCAACCTGGCCAAGTCGGTCACCGTCGAATAAACGGAGCTTTGAGAAAGCTGATGGGACTGAAAGTCGTCTATTCCGACCAGTACGATCTGAACCTGGGCAACCACGTCTTTCCCGCCACCAAGTACCGCCTGACCAAGGAAAAATTGCTTCAGGAGCGCGTGATCGACCCCGCGGATATCCTTGAGCCCTCGCCGGCTACCGACGATGACGTGGCGCTGGTCCACGACCGGAACTACATCTGGAAACTCAAGAACGCCAAACTCTCCCACGTCGAAATCCTCAGGATGGAAGTGCCATATTCTCCCGAGCTGGTGCGCGCCGTCTGGCTTTCGGCGGGCGGCTCGATTCTGGCGGGGCGCCGCGCGCTTGAAGACGGCATCGGAGTCAACATCGGCGGGGGATTTCACCATGCTTTCCCCGATCATGGGGAGGGCTTTTGCGTGCTGCACGACGTGGCCATTGCCATCCGGCGCCTGCAAAAAGACAGGGTCATCGAGCGCGCCATGACGATCGATTGCGACGTTCACCAGGGCAACGGCACCGCAGCCATTTTTGGCGGCGATGAAACCGTGTACACGGTTTCACTCCACCAGGAAAACAACTACCCGTATCCCAAGCCTCGCAGCGATCTGGATGTCAACCTGCCCAACGGCGTTCAAGACACTGAGTACCTGACCATCCTCGAAGAAAGCCTCGACAAGGCCCTCGCGCAATTCGATCCCCAGGTGATCTTTTACCTTGCAGGGGCTGACCCCTACCGTGAAGACCAGCTCGGAGGGCTGAAGCTGACTTTGCACGGCCTCGAGCACCGCGACCAGTTGGTTTTTGAAAAGGCCAAAAGGAAGAATATCCCCGTCGTCGTCACTCTGGCCGGCGGCTACGCCCGCCACGTGAACGACACCGTGTTGATCCACAGCAATACTGTTCGCATGGCGGCGAAGTTCGCCAATTCCAGGTAAAGAGATTTCATTCAATCGAACCGATCGCGGCTAGGTGGGAATCCTGACGAGGTGGGTGTTCAGCGAACCGCTGCGATAGCCTTCCAGGTCGAGGGTCACAAAGTTGAATCCGAGGGGCTTGAAAATCTCCACCAGCTTTCGAGCCATCTCCGGCGACAAGGCGCGCGGCAGCTCTTCGGGAGCGATCTCGATGCGCGCCAGCTTATCATGATGGCGCACGCGAAACTGCCGGAAGCCCAGGGCGCGTAAGGCCTCTTCTCCTTGCTCCACAACCGCCAGGCGCTCCGGGGTTACCTCCACGCCGTAAGCGATCCGGGAAGAGAGGCAAGCCGACGCCGGGCGGTCCCACACGGGCAGGCCGGCGTGATGCGCCAGTTCCCGGATGTCGGCTTTCGTCAGGCCCGCGTCGAGGAGCGGCGTCAGCACTT
>DATKQU010000080.1:0-6870 GCA_035532595.1 Terriglobia bacterium
CTGGCGGATGGTCATCCGGCTGGACTCCAAATTCGGTGCAAACGGGAAATGTTGTTGCCAGGTATGGAGGTCTAACCTCCTTCCTCAAAAGTGCCGACAACGAGATTTAGGCGGAGATAGTTGCCTTGCTTCCGCACTGGCCCCGGGCGGAAGGGGGTCGGCCGAGAGTTTTCGGCCCCTCCGATGGCTATGGAGAGACCGCGCCTAAGAGTTTGTTGAAAAACCCGGGAATTTGTCATCCTGAGGAGCCGTAGGCGACGAAGGATCTCGGTATTTGCTTGATTCTCCAAATGCCGGGATACTTCGCGGAGTTTACCCTGAGCGAAGCGAACGTGCTCAGCATGACATGTCCAAATCGTTTTTCAACAAACTCCTAAAGGTGTTTGCATCATTTCGGCCGGAATCGGTTGGCAAGGGTCGTGTTTCGCGCCGGGCTGATTGCAGGATGCTCAGCAAGGCGAACTGAAATTCATGAGTAAGCCCCATCCTTCCCCAAAGTCTTGCCGACGGCGAAGCAGCCGCATCCTCTTGCGGGTACCCTTGCTCGTCGGCAAATCTGACCCTTCTTCCTCCATCGAGTGGGAGAGCGTTGAAACGATTATGCTGAGCCTCCACGGGGGCCTGCTGCGTGCCCGCCAGAATTTTGGAGTGGGCACCGCCATTGAGATTCGCATGCAAGACAAGGACCGCACTGCCCATGCCCGCGTGGTCTGGAAGTCCTCTCGGCCCACCCCTCAGGGCATTGAACTCGGCTTTGAGATCATCGACCATCCGGGCTTCTGGGAGATCAGCTTCCCTTCGGAACCCTGATCAGGCCCCCGCCATCCCTCAAACGCTTGGCCGCCCCGTCCGGCAACCTTTGCTCTGTCAATAACCAAGTTGGCGTAAGTTTGCGCTAGAATTACTTCTCATGATGAGTTGGCTCAGCATGGCGCGCAAACCGGAGTCCGAGGTCATGAGCGATGAAGAAGCGGTTTCCGCTTATGATTCGGCCGCGATGCAGAAACACTTGGATGCGAGCGACAACACCCTGGTGGAACAGGTGCTGTCGCTCGCGCCGGATGGCAAGGTGCTTACCGGGGTACTTGTTGACTTTGGGTGCGGCTCAGGAAGGATCACTTTGAAAATTGCAGCGCGTTGTCCCGGCCTTCGGGTGGTGGGTGTGGACCGTTCTCGAGCCATGCTGCGCTTTGCGCGCCGCGCGGCCGAGGAGCAGAAGCTGGCGGGCCGCGTGTTCTTCCTGCGGGGTGATGCAGGCCGCATGGGATTTTCCAGCCGCACGTTTGACTTTGTGCTTTGCAATTCGGTGTTGCACCATCTCTCATCCCCAGGGACCGCCTTGGAGGAGATGGCGCGGGTTGCCAAGCCGGACGGCACGGTGCTGCTCCGCGATTTGCGGCGTCCTTCCCGCCTGGCTTTCCCTTTCCATGTCCGCTGGCATGGGCGTCACTACTCCGGCATCATGCGGAAGCTCTTCGAAGATTCCGTCCGGGCGGCGTATACTCCTGAGGAGCTTTCCGATTTGCTCTGCGGGTGCGGAATGTCCCAGGCCCGCATCTTCCTTCATAAGGGGTCGCACATGGGGTTTGTGTACGGGGCTAACTCAAAAACTTATCAGGCAGGTGTAAAATGAAATTTCGTTCGATGATACTCCTGCTGCTCTTGGTTCCGGCAGCGCTTGCCGCAGGCGATAAGAGTCCCTCCACGTACCGGATTCCTCTGCCGCCCAAGCCGGATTTTTCATCGCTGGCCTGGATTCTCGGTGATTGGAGCGGCCAAACCGTCAAGCACAGCCCGCAAGGTGAAGTGCATCTGTCCGTCTCTTACGGCCTTGATCAACGGGTCATGATTCTCAGGGAAGAAATTTCCCTGGCCGCCACCAAGGAAGCCCCAGCCGTCAACGAATCTTCCATCGGGTTCATCTCCGCCGATTCCTCGGGCAACTCGTTTCTGCTCCAACTGTATTCCAGCACGGGTTTCATCACCCGATACCGGGTCAGCGTGGCCGGACAGGAGATCGACTTCAATCCGGTCGGCGGGCTTCAACCTCCTCCCGGCTGGCTGTCACGCCGCATGCTCGAGCGCAGTGATGTCGATGGATTCACAGAAACGGTTCAGTTGGCCCCTCCCCAAGAACCTTTCTTTGACTATTACACCGCGGCCTTGACACGCGTTACCCCATCGGCAAAGTCCAAGCCTGCTTCCTCTGCGAAGGATGAAAACGAATAGACGCTGGTGTGGAATTTCGCCAGGCATTTGACGGTCGGCGAGGGGCGCTCCCCGACGGGGTCCTTCGGGGATGGAAGGGGAAAACTCATGTCCAGTAAAGGAAAGAAGCGTTTAATTATCGCCGCCTCGGTAGTGGGTGTGCTGGCAATCTTGTCCCTGTGGGTTGTGCCGAGTCTTGTTGACCTCAATCGCTATCGGCCTCAGGTGGCGGCGCTGCTTGAAAAAGAAACAGGAAAGCCGGCCCGCATCGGACACCTGAAGCTTACCATCTTTCCGCACCTGGCGATTCAGGTGGATAACTTCGTGCTGGGGAATCCCCAGGGATTCCCGGGGGGCGATTTCATCAACACGCTCCGGATTTACGCCCTGGTGGACGCGGGCGCATTGTGGGACCGGCAAATTGTGATCAAGTCCCTGGTGATCGAGGACCCCGTCCTCCACCTGCTCTGCGGCCCCGGCGGCCATTGGAACTTTGAAAATCCCCCAAAGAAAGTGAGCGGAACAACAACCCCATCCCAATCCCAGCCAGCAGTATTTTCCCTGGGGGAGATTTCCAAGATCACCCTTGACGGCGGGGTGGTTACGGTCGCCAACCTGCTCCCATCGCGGGAAGCGGGGCCAATATATTTTGAAGCGCAGAAGATTTCATGCGACTTCAAGAACGTGAATTTAAGCGCTGCAACCGCCGCCCCACCGTCAGCAATGCTCGATCGAGCCAAACCGCTGCTGGCCGGGCTGGGATCGCCCACCATCGTTTATGCCGAGCAGCCCGCTTCCCAAGCCCCGCCCGTCGCCCAAGGCTCCTTCAAGGCTGATTCCCTGCGTTTTGGCGCGATCCAGGCGACTGCCGTCGAGTCCCATGTGTGGGTTTTCGCTAAGCAGGCGTATCTGGACAAAATTAACTTTAAGCTGGCAGGCGGGTCCGCGGAAGGCAAGGCGGCTTTTGATTACTCGGGGCAAAATCCGCACTTTAACATTCGGACCATTTTCGACAAAATCGATGTGGCGCAATTGGCCCAGGCGTTTCCTAACGCGCGGGGCAAAATGACCGGCACCATGAAAGGGAACCTCGATGTGCAAGGAGACGCCGGGCATTCCGAGGACCCGCTGAGCGGGCTGGTGGGAACGGGCCAGGTGATCATCCGCAACGGGAAGATGCCCAGTTTGCAACTCAGCCGGAATTTGATGACGCTCGCTCGCTTCGCGGGGCTTGGATCCTCCTCCGGAGACCCCGCGGCCTTCTCCTTGGTCTCAGCGGATTTGAATCTCGCCAACCAGGTCCTGACCAGCCACAACATTAAAATTGTGAGCAACGACGTGGATGTGGACGGTTCGGGAAACCTGGCGCTCGCGGGGGCCGGAAAGATGAATTATACCGGCGTGGCCAAGCTGGCCGCCAGGCAAACCGGATTGACGGACTTGGTGGCCAATATTTCAGGCGCCACGTATTCGAACGGCAAGCTCTCCTTTCCTTTTGACTTGGTAGGGACGCTTGAAAATCCCCGCTTCCTCCTTAAGTCAGGGGGGAGAGTTCTGGGAGGATTTTCAAAAACGTCTCCCGCCGCGGGCGGGCAGGGAAGCAATCCCAGCGATCTTGTCCAGGGCCTTACCAATCTCTTCCGCAAGAAGAAGGCGCCGGCGCCGCCTCCCAAGCCGTAGGGTATTGCTGAAGATGGCTATTTGTCATGCTGAGCCCGTTCGCCCGTCATTCCGAGCGAAGCGAGGAATCTGCTTATGGCTCAGGGTAAACTACGCGAAGCATCTGCTGTATCTTTTTGAAAATGAACAAAGCAGATCCTTCGCTTCGCTCAGGATGACGTCACGAGTGATTTTTCGAAAACCCGCCAGGGTGTTGACGGCTTCCGACGATAAACTCTGTCGCATTTGCTGGAATCACCGGGGCCGGGAGCAACGGGCCGTGCTTCTCGAATCGCGGACACGCAATGGATCACGAGCTGAGGTAAATTTTGGCTGACCAGTCCCTCCTGAAACAGGTGCAACAGCTTTTGCCGGGGCGTTGGTGGGTGTCGATAGCGATCCTCGTTCCGGCCTCCATCGTTTTCCAGCTTCTGGGATTTTCTGCGGTCGCGATCTTCTTTGCCTCCGCGTTGGCGCTGGTTCCTCTCGCCGCCTTGTTGGGATTCGCCACGGAGGAGCTGGCGGGGCACGTGGGACCGTCTCTTGGCGGCTTGCTCAACGCCACCCTGGGAAACATCACCGAGCTGATCCTCGGACTCATTCTGCTTTGGCACGGCCACATCGAGGTGGTCAAGGCCTCGCTTGCCGGAAGCATCATCGGGAACCTGCTGCTGGTTTTTGGCCTGGCGGCGCTGGTGGGCGGGATGCGCCGGGAAAAGCAGTCTTTCAATCAATTCGCCGCAGGATCGAGCACCACCACGCTGTTTGTGGCGGTGGTGGCGCTGGTAATGCCGGCGCTGTTCAATCTGGCGGCTTTTGGTTCCTTCGAGCACGGCGGGGCGACGATCGAGCGCCTCAGCCTTTGGACGGCCTTCGTTCTTCTGATCTGCTATTCCGGCAGCCTGATTTTTACCTTCCGGACCCATCGCAACCTGTTCGGAGGAATCACTCATTCTCCGCCCAGAATCAGCCTGGCCGCGGCCCTGGTGGCGCTCGCTGGCGCGGCAACGCTGATTGCCATTCAAAGTAATATTCTGGCCGGGCAGGTTGAGCTGGCCACCCACGCGCTCGGATGGACGGACCGGTTTGTGGGCCTGGTGGTGATCGCGACGGTGGGCAACGCCGCGGAACATTCCACGGCGGTGATGATGGCGCGGCGGGGCAAGATGGATCTCGCTTTGAGCGTCACGATGGGAAGCAGCACGCAGATCGCGCTGTTTGTGGCGCCTTTCCTGGTGGTGACCTCGCAACTTCTCGCCGCCCCCATGTCGCTGGTCTTTCCGCCGATGGAAATTGTTGCTGTGATTTTTTCCGTGGGAGTCGTCACCCTCGTGTGCCTGGACGGCGAAACGAACTGGTTTGAGGGGCTGCAACTGCTGAGCGTCTACGTGATTCTGGTCATCTTCTTCTATTTCCTGCCCGCTACCGGCTAAGCCGCGCACGGCGAATGCGCCTTGACGCGCCGGGCCTATGGCGCCGGCAGGGCAACCGCCTGGCCCGTGCGGATGGATTCTTTGGCGGCGTCCAGGATCTCATTCACTTCCACATTCAAGCGGCCGGAGAGCAATCCTTCCACCGGCTTGTCGTGCAGGATGCAATCGGTGAAGTAGGCGATGGGGTTCGACTCCGTTGGCGGCGGCAGGGTGAGCAGAAGCGACTGTCCGTTGGGCTCCTCGGCGGAAACGGGCGTTTTGGCGGCGCGATAGAACAGCGCATTGGGAATCGCCAGCAAGCTGCCTCCGGGACCGAACACCTGAATGCGTTCCATGGTAAACGGCCAGTCCCAGGAAGGCTCCAGGATGGCCGTGCCGTCGGCGTATTCGAGCACAATCACCGCATCATCTTCAACCTTGTTATGCTGGCTGGCCTTTAGCGTGAGCGAACGCGTAAAAACTTTGGCCGGCCTGCCTTTCAGCCACACGGCGAGCGCCGCGCCGTAGCAGCCGAAATCCATCAGGGCGCCGCCGCCGTTCTTGACGGGATCGTAGAGCCACGCCGAAAACTCTTTGGAGGTGCCGATCTCCCGCGGCCCCTGGTGCCCGAACTGCGACACCAGTTGGTGAATGGCGCCCACCTTGCCGTTTTGCACCAGCTCGTAGAGCTGCTGGTAGGAGGGCAGCCAGTTGTTGAAGTAGTTCACCATCAGTTTGATGTGGGCGGCCTGGGCCAGGCGCTCCATCTCGCGGGCGTCGGTGGCCGTGGTGGCCATGGGCTTTTCCATTTCCACGTTGATGTGGCGCTGGGCGCAGGCTTCGGTGATGGGAAGATGATGGTCTGTTTCCGTGGTGATGATCACGGCCTGGGGTTTCTCCCGGTCAAGCATGGTGATGTAATCGGCATAGAACTTGACGCTCGCGGGGACGAGCGCCTTGGCCTTCTGGACCAGCTCAGGATGCGGGTCCGCAATCGCGACCAATTGCGCCTGGGGAACCTCCGCAAGGTCTTTCAGGAGGCCCCAAACATGGTCGTGGTCCAGGCCCACAATCGCCAAGCGGACTTTGCCGGGATTCTTCTGCGCTCGAGCGCCGAGGGGCGCCAGCAGCAGCATGGACGTGAGAGTGAAGATCAGAGTTTTATGCATTGTCTTTCCCTCCCGCGAGCGGCCACCGCGCGACTGTAGCGGCGGTCTATGGCCGCCGGATTTGCCGTAAGCGCCCCGGACCGCGACTGTAGCGGCGATCTGTGATCGCCGGGTTTCAGGTTTTGTAGCCACAGTCAATTTGCTTTTTGAATTGACCGTGGGTTTGTCATCACCGAAAGCCTTGCGAGACCCATGCTATCAAGAAAAGTCTCCGCAGGAAACGCCTTGTCCTAACCCTTCTCCCACGTCAAATCCTGGCGGCACAGGGAGCGTGAATTCCGCTGGCAGCCGCCTTCGAAATTCGTTAGAATCCCCCCAGACGCTTGATGGGTCCGATCCGGTGTAGGCGTGCAAAGATCAAGCCTCATGAATTCCAATCTGCATCGAGAGGAGGCACCCATGGCAGACTCTTCCTCGGCCTC
>DATKQU010000081.1:0-4662 GCA_035532595.1 Terriglobia bacterium
CTGATTATTTATCCTTTGAAGCCGAAATTCCAGCCTGGGATGCCCCGTTCGAAAGATGCTTCCAGGCTTTCAAGCCCATGAGCGTTGCGCACGATTACTTCTCCAAATGGAGTTCGCGAATCAGTTTTTGCTCATCAAACGGCGAGCAGTGAAAGTCGCGGCCGTCCGCCTCCAGGGTAGGAGTTCGCTCCTTGCCTTCATTAGTCCTCAAGACAAATTCGCAGGCTTGCGGACTCCGCTCAATATCGATCTCCTCGAAGGGCAGATTGCGCTCCAGCAGGAATTTCTTTACTTCTCGGGAGTCCTCGCACCAACTCCGCGTGTAGATGCGGATCTTTCGAGTCCCCATATCCCACGCTCCGTTTCCACGACGGG
Organism: Terriglobia bacterium; assembly: GCA_035532595.1. Classification (GTDB taxonomy): domain Bacteria; phylum Acidobacteriota; class Terriglobia; order UBA7540; family UBA7540; genus JAMCXS01. Next base: position 376 of record DATKQU010000081.1, read on the forward strand.
GAAGATTCCCTTCCCCGCCCCGTCCGCCGCGTTGGCTTCCTCAAAGCAAGCCGGTCATTTCAGATCCGAAAGCATGTGGGCAGGATCGGTAAAGAACGCGTCGTCAACCGTGCTGAGCACTTGCACGTCGCCCATATTGATTTCGGTCTTCTTGTCAGTGCTCACATGGTTCTTGGCCAGCTTAATGCCTCCGTAGTCGCCATATTCCCAATCCCAAGATCCCTTTTGGCCGCTCTGAAGGCGGTATTCCCAATGGGCCATCAAATGAGATTTCCTGGAAACGTAGGCCCAGTATTCATCGCCCGGAGTCAGCCCGACGTGGCCGAAGGTAAGCTGAACCACATCGTAGGTCTCCTGGCCTCGCTTGCGCGCCCCTGCGTACTTCAGGTTGACGCCGGAATCAAGCCATTTCCATGGCTCTGCCAGCCAATACATGTCATTGATATAGGCGGCATAAGCGTCTTTCAGAGCCTCCGCGGCTTCCGCGCCTTCCACCTGCTTACCACCGATATAGACCCGGCCTTCCTTCGTGCCGGCATTGAACAGCACGACTTCTTCCCGGCCATCCTTGGTTTTGGTTTCCAAGCGATAGCGGCCCGTATTCTTGTCCCAAAGGTGATGACGATTGACAACAACCTTTCCGCTGGCGATAACCTTAAAATCGAAACGAACGAAATGGACCGAATCCCATCCCTGCGCCCCGCCCATGGCCTGCATCATGGCCTGGGCGATCTCAACGGCTTTGGCGTCGCGCTTGCCCTCGGCATTCGCCCGCGGCGCTCCAACACAAATCAGAACAGCTAAAGCGAGCAGCCCCTTGATCCATGCTTGCCTTTGCATAGCTCTCCTTTCGTCCGCACTGAAGTGGTTCAATCCTTAACACCATCCTAGTCCTGACCACCCGCAAAGACAACGCCTGAACCCTGCAGCAACTCCGGAGAAGCCGCTTGGTCCCTCGCAAGGGTCTTCCAATTCTTCGCAGATTCCGAAACAATGAATCTGCTTTGGGACAGTTTCCATCAATTCGTTCAAGTCAAACCTTCGCGCGCTCCGCGGCCGTGTATGGTTCTGCTTTCCTTGCCGCGTTGGGTGTTTTAACGCTCCTGCACTACCCGCTGCTGCGCCTGCCCTACTTTTGGGATGAAGCGGGCTATTACATTCCGGCAGCTCTGGATTTTTACCATCACGGCCTTCTCATCCCGCAAAGGACGATGCCCACCGGACATACGCCGTTGCTGTCCGTCTATCTGGGATTGGCGTGGCGGTTATTCGGATTTTCCCCTCTGGTCACTCGCGTGGCCATGATCGCCGTGGCGGCGGGGACCTTGGCCGCCTTGTACGCGCTGGGGCGGACCGTCGCGCGCCGCGAAACTGCGGCATGGGCTTGCGTGCTCCTGGCGCTCTCCCCGGTTTTTTTTGCCCAGAGCTCGCTCGCGCACTTGGACCTTCCTGCAGCCTTCACCACCACGGCCGGCGTTTACTTCCTGCTCAGGCGGCGCTTCGCCTGGTTTGCGCTGCTGCTATCCCTGGCCGTTCTGACCAAGGAAACCGCCGTCGTCTTTCTCCCCGTCGCCTGGCTCTACGCCTGGCGCCTCCGCAAGGAGCTCAAGCCCTCGGCGGCCGTTTGGCTTGCGCTGCCGCTCCTCCCACTCGCAGCCTGGGCTCTCGATTACCACCACTCCACCGGATTCTGGACCGGCAATCCCGCCTATCTCAAGTACAACCTCTATTCCACCCTTGAGCCTGCCAGGATTCTGGTCACCCTGCTGAGGCGCCTCTACCAGGTTTTCTTCGCCGGGTTCAACTGGCTGCTGCTGGCCGCGGCAATTCTGGGCTATCAAGCAATGAAGAGGGTTTCCATCACCGGCGCCGCCCTCGAAAACTTTCCGTCCGTAGAGATATCGCATTCGCGAGCACGGCAGGATTTTCTCTTCCTGGCCGCCGGTTTGACCGTCGCTTACGTGGGCATGCTCAGCGCGGTGGGAGGCGCGGTTCTGCCGCGCTACTTGCTGCCGATTTTCCCTTGCTTTTATCTGGCGCTCATTCTTTTCGTGGACTGCTTGCCGCGCCCGGCAATGCGCGGCGTTCTGTTGCTCGCCGCAGCCTGCTTCATCGCTTCCTGGTTCATCAACCCCCCATATCCTTTTCCCTATGAAGACAACCTAGCTTACAGAGACTTTGTTTGCCTTCATCAGCAGGCGGCTGATTTTCTTTCCAACCAGCCTGATGCTCCCCGCATCCTGACCGCCTGGCCGGCCACCGACGAGCTGGACGAGCCCGCCTTGGGCTATGTGAAAAGGCATTTGCGGGTGGTGCATCTCAAGGGATTCACCGCGCGGAATTTCGGCACAATTTCTTCGAACTCCTTTGACCTCCTCTACCTCTACTCGCGCAAATGGGACCCGCCCGACAACTGGCTGCGGCGCTCCTTGTGGGCCGAAGCCGCCTTGGAATTTGCGCCGCCGGTGCCGGCCGCCAGGCTTGAGCAGACATATCATCTGAAATTGCTGGCCAGCTTCCAGCGGCGCGGTCAGTGGGTGAAGATCTATTCCAGGCGACCCGCGGGGAGATGAAGGCGCAAGCACTGGCGCGGCCATTGACGGCCATTGGCGATTGCATCCCGCGATTAATCGCGGTAAACTTCGGCGTGATTTGGGGGCAGTGCGCAAATCTTAATTCTGTTTTTTGGAGGAGCCATCGATGGACGACAAACGGATCTCTCGTCGCAGCTTTATGGGAAGAGCCGCCGGGGCCACGGGCGGTATGCTGGCGGCCCGCACGATCATGCTGGAGGCGGCACCCGCGGGGCTTCCGGCTCGGCCTGCGCCGCCCAGCGACACGCTGCGCTTCGGCATTGTAGGGGTCGGGATGCGAGGCGCGGGCCTGCTCGAGACCGCGATCAAGCTGCCCGGCGTGGAATGCGTGGCCGCCTGCGAACTCTACACCGGCCGCCAAGAGCTTGCCAAGGAGATCGTGGGCAAGCCGATCCAGATCACCAGCCGTTACCAGGACTTGCTGGACAACAAGGAGATCGACTGCATCCTCGCTCCCGTTCCCGACCACTGGCACGAGCGCATCGTATTGGAGGCTTGCCAGGCTGGCAAGGACGTCTATGTCGAGAAGCCCATGACGCACCACGTGGACCAGGGCTTCACCATGATCGAGGCGGGCAAGCGCCACAACCGCATCGTGCAGGTGGGCAGCCAGGAACCGAGTTCGGTGATTTACACCAAGGCGCGCGAGCTGATCCGCCAGGGCGCCATCGGCGATGTCTGCCTGGTCGAGTCGTCGCTTGGCCGCAACAACCCTTGCGGCGCCTGGAACTATACCGTGCCGCCCGACGTTTCCCCCCAGACGGTTGATTGGAAGACCTGGCTGGGTCCTGCTCCCCAGCGGCCCTTTGACAAGCTGCGCTTTACCCGCTGGCGCAACTGGCAGGATTACGGAGAAGGCATTTCCGGAGACTTGTTCATCCATTCGCTCACGGGCATTCATTACGCCATGGATGTGACGGCGCCTCCCCGGCGCGCCGCCACCATGGGCGGCCTGTTCCAATGGCGCGACGGCCGCGACGTTCCGGACGTGATGACGACCGTCTATGACTACCCGAAGTTCCGCGCCACCTTGCGTTGTACCCTCAATACGGATGAAGACGAAGTCTATCGCTTTATGGGCACGCGCGGCATCCTCGAAATGCACGGCATTGAAAATCCCAGCGGCTTTACCGTCTGGCCTCAGGACGGCAAGAACCATCATCCCTGCACGCCCGCCTGGCCAAAGCAGATGAAAGCCGCCTACGACAAGCAGTGGCATGCCGAGCATGACACGCCTCCCGGCGAGGCCGCTCCCATCGAGGCCACCGGCTACTATGCTCCGCCCAACTACGACAGCACGCGCGAGCATCTTTGGAACTTCTTCCAGTCGGTCAAGACCCGGCGGCCTTCTGTCGAGGACGCCGAGTTCGGCAACAACGCCGCCATCGCCTGCCACATGGCCAACTACTCCTACTTCAATAACGCCTTGGCCGTCTGGGATGCCGAGGGGCGCAAGCTCAAGTCCGCCTGAGGGACCTGGCACAGAGGATTTGAATCGTTGGGGGCTGGAGCATCGATCGTGGACGGGCGGCAGCAGTTTCGGATCGCCCGCCGCCGCGCCGGCGAGCGAGTGTCGTCACTCCGCAAAGGTTGGCTTGGTACGAGGCGGGGCTTCGGTTCGTTTTCGGTTCGTTTTATTGGCTGCTACGTATTTTCAACAACTTGGCTAGCTTCGTTTTCGGTTCGTTTTAGG
>DATKQU010000082.1:0-5202 GCA_035532595.1 Terriglobia bacterium
GGGTGAACTGACGATTGTTCTGGGGCCGGGAAGTCCTCCTCGTGAAAAAGCGCCGGCGGGCAGCTCTCTGCGCGAAGAAGTGGAAATCGCCAAGGCGAAACAAGGCCTGGATGAGCGGAGTGCCTTGAAGGCGGTGGCCCGTGCCCGCGGCATGTCCCGCAGCGAGGCCTATCGCCAGCTTCAGCTCGAGAAGAGCGCCAAGAAATAGTTCGGTGTCCTTACCGGTGAGCCCGCGCAAGGTCGCGAGCCAGGTCACTTTTTTCTGTTCGCAAGGTCAGTGGCCCAGGACGAGGTAGTCAAAGTTTCCTGCTCCCAAGCGCCGCTCGAGCTGCTCGACGATAGCCTGCCCCTGCGCGGGAGTTTCATGGGGACCGGAAATGTAGTAGGGCTTGCCGCCTTGGCCGTACTCGAAGCGCGTCGGGCAGGCGGTGGCCTCCCCATTGCCGAAGATCTGGCTCGCCACGGCATAATCCGCATGGGGACTAAACCCAAGGTTGCGCGCGTAAGCTACGCCGCCTTCTACCAGTTTGCGGAAGCAGGCGGGCTCGATCGGCTGAAAGCCTGCACCTGCTGGCCAACGGCTCAGGCGCCGGGCATACTCATCTCTGGTGACGACGGCAGCAAAGGCATTCTTCACCCCCAGGCAGAACACATCCAGCAGGAACGCAGACAGGGCCAAGCGCCCGTTTGGCAGTGAGCGACTGAAAACCAAATTGCCGATCCCCTGCTCGAACAGATTCGCCGGGACCACCGCTTCGTGGACCGGGAAATGCGAGGCCAGGGTGATCTGCGGGGCACTCACCCCCCCCTGTGCAGATTGGCTTCTCTTCTCTCGCTGCTTTCTCCGTTTGCGAGCAAGGTATTTCTGATAGCGCTTTTCAGGTCTCGACATAGGACGTTCCTTCTGCAAGTTTTTAGCAAGTCTCTGCAAGGTTGCCCGCGACAGAGCGCCGCCTCAATCTATATCACCGCCTCACGGCAATTCCAAGGCATCGACGCTGCGGGACTCTTCGCCAGCTCCGCCGCTGCTGAAGAAGTTTTCCACGCGGGCGCGGACTTCCCGGGGACTTTGGGCGCTCTGCACCGAGCGGCGGAGTTCCGTCCCATTTCGTACTCCATGCGTGAACCAGCTCGCGAACTGCTTCATTTTTCCAATCGCCCCGGGTGTTTCTTCCTGGATCAGCATGGCGTAGTAATCCCGAATCAACCGGTAGCGGTCGGAGTCCGAAGGCTGGGCGTAGGAGCCTGTGCGCGCAAAAGATTCCATCTGCCGGAATATCCAGGGATTCGACGGGGCTGCGCGCCCGATCATAACAGCGTCGCAATCCGTCTGGGCCTGCAGGGCCAGGGCGTCGGGCGGGCTCATCACGTCTCCATTCCCGATGACGGGAATGCGTACATTCGCCTTTACCTCCTGGATAATTTCCCAATGCGCCGGCCCGCTGTAACCCTGCAGCCGGGTGCGGGGATGGATGGCAATGGCTTCGACTCCCGACTCCTCCGCCAGCTTGGCCACTTGGCAGGCCACGATTTCCTCGTCGCTCCATCCGGACCGTATTTTGATCGTAAACGGGATGGTGACGGAGGCGCGGACCCTCTCCAGTATTTCCTTGAGCAAGGGCAAGTCGCGCAGCAGGCCTGAACCTCCGCACTTCACCACTTTCTTGGCAGGACACCCAAGGTTCAAGTCGATGAGGTCAAACCCCAGGTCTTCGATCATGCGGGCGGCCTCGGCCAGGTGGCCGGGGTCGGCGCCGAAGATCTGCGCGCTGATCGGCCGCTCTTCCTCGGCATAGTAGAGATAGCGGCGGGACTTCAGGTTTTGGCGGACCATGCCCTCGCTTGATACAAACTCCGTCATGATCAGGCCGCAACCGCCCAGGCGCTTGATGAAACGCCGGAAGACAGTGTCGGTGATCCCGGCCATGGGCGCCAAAATGTGGGCGGGCCGGATTAGGATCTTACGGATCTGGAGTTCTTCAAAGAGCATCTGAATACTATTCTTTAAGAAAATTGTTTCGGTCTGCAATCGCAAATCGCATCTGCCCCTCCGCGATGAGGGTTTCGCCCACGTATGCGGAACCTTGCAACTCGCCCAGCCTTTCACGGAGTTTCAGGACGCGCGCTTCCAAGCGGACCGTATCGCCCGGCGCGACAATTCGGAAGATCTGAGCCGAACGGATCTGCAAAATCATGGCGATCTTCCCCTCCATTTGAGGACGTTCGAGCACCAGAATCGCTCCCAACTGTGTGACCGCCTCCAGCAGAATGCCCGTCGGGACCAGCGGGGACGAAGGGGAATATCCGGACAGCACGGCCTCGTTCGCCGTGAAGTTCTTGATGCCTTGGATTTCAACGCCCGGGGTAAATGCCGTGACGCGATCCACCAGCAGGAAGGGATAGCGGTGCGGCAACATCTTGAGAAGGGAGGATTCAAAAAGCCGCTTCGTATTTTCCGGAGACTGCTGAGCCATGCTGATAGTTCACAGCCCTCGGCGCTTAAGGGAGTCGTTGCTATCAAGCCGCTATGGGCGGATTGGAATTTAATGTTCCTTCGGGTCGTGTTGTTCGGGCGCGGCTGGAGCCTCCGCTCCGGCCAGCGGCTTGAGAAGCTCCCGGCCTAAGGCGCGATTGCGGGTTGTCCAGTTGCCGGGATGATTCTTATCGGCTTCGTACTGCCCGCGGATGGCGGCCATTTTAGAATCGAGATCGTCCAGATAATTGACCACCAGCGCTTCCATGAACATCGGCTCCTTCGGGGAGCCGAACTCCAGCTTTCCATGGTGCGACAGGATGATATGTTCCAGCCGGTCTCGCAATTCCTCGGGAAAATTAGGAACCTGGCGCACCCTTTCCTGGATCATCCCGAGCCCGATGTTGATATGTCCCACCAAACGGCCGCGCGTGGAGTAGGCAAAGTGGCGGTTGAAGTCCAATTCTTCAATTTTTCCAAGATCGTGCAACAAGAGCCCGGCCAGGACCAACTCGCGCTGGAGCGCGGGGTAATGGTCGCAAATGAGGTCGCCCAGTTCCAACAGCGAACTCACATGCTCCAGAAGGCCCCCCAGGTAGGCGTGGTGGTAATTGGTGGCCGCGGGGGCCAGCTTATACTTGCGCGCAATCTCCGGGTCCTCAAAGACAACTAGCAGCAACGCTTGCAAGGGACCGGGCGGCATCTCCTGGATTCGCTTCAGCAGGTTTTCAAACAGCGCATCAGGGTCTTGCGTGCCGTGGGGCAAGTAATCCGGAAGGTAGATTTCTTCCTCGGAGCACTTCACAATCTTGCGGAGGGAAAGCTGGGGCGCGCCCTGATAAAGTTCCACGCCGCCGGAAATGCGAATCACGTCGTCCACTTCGAACTCCGACGGCAAATGATCGGAGTCCCAAACCTTTGCCTTAATGCTTCCGCTGCAATCCTGAAGCTCCAGATCGAGGTAGGCGCTGCCGTTGCGCGCGGTTTTCCGTTCTTTGGCTCGAACCAGGAAGGAGGCTGCGACCGAGGTGCCGGGAACCAGGTCCACGACGTAAGTTTTCTTGCTCAAATCCTGCCTCCGAAGCTCAGTAGCTTTCGTCGCCCCCGGGCGGGGCGCCCGAATCGACGAAGCCCGGCGCCAGACGGATGTAGCTTTCCTTTCGCAAGGTGGTCAGATAGAGGCGCAATCCGTCCTGAATCTTCTGGTCGTAAAGATAATTGGTGACTTGCGGCTCAACCTGGTCGAAGGTGGGATGTGTTCCCACACGTTTTTCGAGGACCTTGAAAATCATGTAGCCGTATTGGGTGTGAATGATTCCGCTGGTTTCATTCACATCGACCTTGGCAATCGCGTCCGAGATCGTCGCCGCGATGGTTCCCGCCTTAAAGAAGCCGACGTCGCCCCCCTCACTAGCGCTGGGAGCGTCTGAATACTTTTTTGCGACATCTGAAAAGTGCGCGCCGTTCTGAATTTCGGTCATGGCCTTCTTAGCGATCTCTTCCGCTTCGGCCGGCTTGTGCTTTTCCGTTGAGACCAGGATTTCCGCCAAATGCACACCCGGGGGAGAATCGAACTCGGCTGCGTGAGCTTCGAAGTACTTGCGTACCTCGGCCCGGGAAAGAATGATGCGGGACCCAACTTCTTGCGAGATCACCTGCCGCATGAGTAATTGGCGGCGAATTTGATCTTTGAAGTCCTCCCAAATCAATCCTTGTCCTTCGACCGCCTTTTGGAGCGCTTCGAGCGAGGGCAGATTGTATTGCTGGCGCATCTCATCCAGGCGCTTGATGATGTCCGTCTCGACGTTGATGCTGTCATCATTGGCTTTCTGGACTAACAGGTCCTGGTCGATCATGTCGCGGAGCAGGTCCTTGCCATGTTTCCGGAATTCTTCATCGAGCTTGGCGCCGGAGGAGTCGCGGGCGAGTTGTCCGTGCAACTTATCCCGCTCTTTATCGTACTGAACTTGGGTAATAATCTTGTTGTTCACGCGCGCGATGATGCGTTCCACCAAGCGGGTGGCCCCAACGGCCGGCGGGACTATCCCCAGCCCCAACGCGGCCACTAACATCAACCATGTCCGATACTTAGAGATATTGCCCACGATTACACCCTTCCGTAATCGACATTCTTCTTTGGTTTAGAAAATCTCCCCGCGGCCAGGAGGCCGCGCCAGCTGCCAGCGGAAACCGAACCATAATCCCCTATGTTAGCTCTAGGCTTGCAATTCCAGCAAGACATTTTCCACATGTTCCAGGACGTCAGCACCCCGTTTGGGGAGCCGGATGCGCAGTAACCCGTCGGGGTGGAAAGCGGCTTCCTGGCGCGCTGCGAGTAGCAGCTTGAGCTTCTCGGGGCTCACCGGGGTCTGATCGTGGAATCGCAAGCGAAGCTCATCGTCTTTCCTTTCGATCGTCTGCACCAGCAGTTGCTCAGCCCGGGATTTCACGATGGCATAACTCAGCAGCCGCTTGACGGAGAGCGGGACCGGCCCGTAGCGGTCGATCAATTCCGATTCCATGTCGGCTCGCGCTTCCGCGGTGGTGAGCGTGGAGATTCGCTTGTAGATGCGAAGGCGCTGGCGTTCATCGGAGATGTAGCTTTCGGGAATCTTGATATCGACGCCGAGGTTCAGAACGGTGCGGACTTCGGGTTTGGCGGGTTCGCCTTTCAGTTCATGCACCGCCTCATCCAGCATGCGCAAATAGAGGTCGACTCCAATCGCGTT
>DATKQU010000083.1:0-5063 GCA_035532595.1 Terriglobia bacterium
GCTTACCTGAAATCGCAGCGGGCCAGCAGGGTCAAGAAGGCGCTCGACGCTATCTATGCGACCGAGGATTCCAGTCTCGATCCCGTACTCGACGGCCTGCAGATTGAAGGGCTTAGCCAGGAGGATTGGTGATCCGGCGCGGCGAGGTGTGGTGGGCCGCGCTCGCCGAGCCCGAGGGCTCAGAACCCGGGTATCGCCGTCCGGTGGTTGTCGTCCAATGCAACGAATTCAATGAGAGCCGCATTCGGACGGTCGTTGTTGCCGCTCTCACGACAAACCTGCGGCTGGCCGCCGCGTCCGGCAACGTGCTATGCGGCAAAGCGGATACCGGACTGCCAAAGGACTCGGTGATTAACGTTTCTCAGATTTTAACCATCAATAAGGCTCGGTTGACGCACCGGGCGGGCAGGCTCCCCGCCAAGTTGATGCAAACGGTGGAGGACGGCCTGCGATCCGTGCTCGGTTTATAGGTTCTATTGACTGCTTATGAATCTCCAACAACACATTGAAGAACTCTTCTCCCGCCCGTCGGACCAGTACGGCGGTGAATACTTCGAAGCCTTCGATCAATTCAAGACGGCGCTGAACGCCGGCGAGGCTCGAGCCGCAGAGCCTGATCCGGATTCGCCCACCGGATGGAAAGTCAACGCGTGGGTGAAGAAAGGAATCCTCCTCGGGTTCCGCATCGGGCGGGTGGTGGAAATGCCTCCCGAGTCTTTGCAGTTTCGCGACAAGCACACCTATCCGCTCAAGCAGATTCCCCCTGACCGTAACGTGCGCGTCGTCCCCGGCGGCGCCTCCATCCGCGACGGTTGCTACATTGGCAGGAACGTCACCTGCATGCCGCCCATGTACGTGAACGCCGGCGCCTATGTCGATGACGGAACCTTAGTCGATTCCCACGCCTTGGTAGGCTCCTGCGCGCAGATCGGCAAGCGCTGCCACCTTTCAGCCGCGGCCCAGATCGGGGGAGTGCTGGAACCCGTGGGCGCGCTCCCCGTGATTATTGAAGATGATGTCCTGGTGGGAGGCAACTGCGGCGTTTACGAAGGAACCATCGTGGGCAAGGAAGCGGTTCTGGCGGCCGGGACGATTCTGACCGGTTCCACTCCGGTCTACGACTTGGTTCGGAACACCGTTTACCGCCGCGCGGAAGATCGTCCTTTGATGATTCCTTCGGGAGCCGTGGTGGTTCCCGGGGCGCGCGCCGTCACGCGGGGGCGCGGGAAAGAGTGGGGCCTTTCGCTCTACACTCCGGTCATTATTAAATACCGGGACGAAAAGACCGACCAGGCCGTGCGGCTTGAAGAACTGCTCCGCTAGGGACCGCGAGGAAGGAATGCTCGTTAATGCAGCGAAGCATCTGCTGCTCCTTCAACCCCCTCGGCCGCTATCCTTCAGAGCCCGCGAACGGATTAAAATGGCGGACACCAACGAGGCGGTTTATACCTCCAGGGTGCGGATTGAGCGCCAGGAGGGTTCGATGCGCCTCGCCTATCTGCCTGCGGAAAAGGAGCCGGTGGACTTCGGAGTTCACTCCGAAGTCGCCCAGCATTACAAGGTCCCTCCTGAAAAATACCCCTCCCGCGACCTCATCCTGAGCCCTTCGCCGTCATTCCGAGCAAACTGAGGAATCTGCTTTTCACTCAGGGAAACTCCGTTGATGGTCTATCTTATTCATTTTAAATAAGCTACATAAGATTTTTCGCGGAGCTTATTCTGAGCGTAGCGAGCGCGCTCAGCATGACGGGTGGCCTTTTTCAGCATCAGTTTTTTCATGGTCCGGAAGGAGTTAAGAAATTCCAGTTGACGCGGCTTTAGAGGAGATGGTAGTCTACCTACCGACTGGTCGGTATCTAGGGGCGGACCGCCACCAGCAGGATACGGCAGAATTCTAGAGATCGAGTAACCTATGCAAAGATCATTCACCGGTTCAGAAATCTTGCTGGAAAGCTTGCGCCGGCAAAGCGTCAAAGTCATTTTCGGCCTTCCGGGCGGAGCGGTTCTGCCGCTTTATGACGCTCTTTATAGCGCGGGAATCCGCCACCTCATGATGCGTCACGAACAGGCGGCAGCCTTTGCCGCCGATGGCTATGCCCGGGTCACGGGCAAGCCGGGCGTCTGCCTGGTCACCTCCGGTCCCGGGGCTACGAACTTGATGACGGGGCTCACCTCCTCGCTCATGGATTCGATTCCGGTGGTGGCTTTGACGGGGCAGGTTCCGGCGGCCCTGATCGGGAAAGACGCTTTCCAGGAGGCTGACACCGTGGGGATGGCTTTGCCATCCACCAAGCGGGCCTTCCTGGTTCGCAACGCCGCGGATATTCCATCCGTCATCCAGCAGGCTTTTCAGATTGCCGTTTCCGACCGGCCGGGCCCGGTGCTGGTCGATCTCCCCAAGAGCGTGCTGATGGAAAAAGCGGAGGCCAGCTACCCTGCCGGCGGGGGGGCCGACCACCCCAGAAGGCTGCGCGAGTGGAATGAGGGCGAGATCCGGCGCGCCGTGGACATGATCCTGGAAAGCAACCAGCCGCTGCTTTACGTGGGCGGAGGAGTTATTGCGTCCAACGCTTCCGGAGAGTTGCAGGAATTCGCCGAACTGGCGCATATTCCCGTGGCAACCACCCTGATGGGCCTGGGCAGCTTCCCTTCCCGCCATCCTCTTTCCCTGGGGATGCTGGGGATGCACGGGGCTTACGCCACCAATACGGCGGTCTGCCACAGCGACTTGTTGATTGCCGTGGGCGCGCGTTTTGATGATCGAGTGACGGGGCGGATCGATGGTTTCGCCGCGCACGCCAGGAAACTTCAACTCGACGTGGACCCGGCGGAGATCAACAAAAACGTCCCCGTGGATTTAGCTTTGGTAGGCGACGCGCACGAGACGTTGCAAGCGTTGGTTGCTGAAATCAGGAGGCGTGACCGGCTTTCGATCCGCCCGGAGCGCCATCAATGGCTGCAGCGCATTGAGTCATGGAGAAACGAACACCCGCTCGAATACGATAAGTATTCGAACATCATCAAGCCGCAATACGTTATCGAGGCGGTTTCGCAGATCGCCAGCGAAGACGCGATTATCTCCGTGGATGTGGGCCAGCACCAGATGTGGACCGCGCAATTCTACAACTTCCGGCAGCCGCGGACGTGGCTTTCTTCGAGCGGCCTGGGCACCATGGGTTACGGCTTTCCGGCGGCGGTGGGGGCGCAGATGGCCTTCCCGGACCGGCAAGTAATCGCCTTCGTCGGGGACGGCGGATTCCAAATGACCCTGAACGATCTGGCCACCATTGTGCAATATCGCGTGCCGGTCAAGATCGTGGTCGTGAACAACCGTTCCCTCGGGATGGTACGGCAGTGGCAGGAGATCTTTTTCGAGAAGCGCTACTGCGATATCGACCTGAACTTCTCTCCGGATTTCGTCAAACTGGCCGAGTCTTACGGGATCCGGGCCACCCGGGTGGAGCACCGGGCGGACGTTTCCGAGGCGATTCGCGAGTCCCTGAGCGACCGTGAGCCGCGCCTGATCGATTTCTGGGTCGACCCGACGGAAAATTGTTACCCGATCGTTCCGCCCGGCGCCAGCCTTGCCGAGATGCTGGTCGGACCTCCGCAATTTGTCCTTGAGGAAGAAGCCTTGGACGACCTCTGGGCCGTCTAGGCCAATGACTTCCCAAACGGGAGCTTCCCCATGCTCCCGGAAGGCTGTATACTTTGGGTTCCAAGGAGTTTCAGATGCAATGGTTGTTAACGCTTGAAAGCGAACGTGATCCCATCGTGATTTGCCGGTTGATGAACATTTTCCGGCGCAAAGGGCTTTCCATCGAAACGATGGCTTTGGCCTCGAAGCCGGAGGGTTATTCCTGCATCACGGTGGTCGACACCCCCGGAACGGACATTGACCATATTTTCAATTTCCTCCGCCGGACGGAGGGCGTGTCGAATATTGCCTGCTATCGTCACGAACCTTCCGCAGCGGCGTCGTTCCTTTTTGTCGAATCGAACGACCATCCGGAAAGCATCAACCGCATTCTGGAAGCCTTTCCGGAATCCAAAATCATTTTTGCAAGCCACGGGAAGTATCTGTTTGAAGTTCGCTCGGCGAGCCACTTGCCCCCGAACATCTCGGGGCTTGCCGAACCCGGTTTCCTGCCGCTTTCGCGGTTCAAGACAAGCCGGGAGCATTCGCAGATGGAACTGGTGGGCGCGATGTCAAGCTAGCAGTTCAGGCGCCACCCCCCAATTGGAATCTGTGGTCCCAATTCACTCCTAAAAGGAAAAGGTGACATTATGGCGAAGGTTTATTATGAGAAAGACGGAGATGTGAAGCATCTTGCCGGAAAGACCGTTGCGGTGATCGGGTATGGCAGCCAAGGGCACGCGCACGCCCTCAACTTGCGCGACAGCGGCGTGAAGGTCATTGTGGGGCTGCCGGCGTCGAGCCAATCCCGGGCGAGAGCGCAGGCCCAGAAGCTCGAAGTGTTTGAGCCTGCTGAGGCCGCAAAACGCGGCGACCTGATTTCCCTGCTGGTCCCCGATCCCCCCATGCCCAAGCTCTATAAAGAAGCTATCGAGCCGAACCTCACGCCGGCCAAAACGCTCTTCTTTGCCCACGGGTTCAACATCCATTACAAGTTCATTACGCCGCCGAAGTCGGTGGACGTTATCATGATCGCGCCCAAATGTCCCGGCCATCGCTTGCGAGAGCTGTTCACCGAAGGCATCGGTGTTCCCGCGCTCCTGGCGGTCGAGCAGGACGCCTCCGGCCACGCCGAGCAGACGGGATTGGCTTACGGCAAGGCGCTGGGAAGCCTCAAGGCGGGCGTCATCGGCACCACGTTCAAAGAGGAAACTGAGACGGATTTATTTGGGGAACAGACGGATCTTTGCGGCGGCGTTTCAGCCATGATTACCGCGGCATTTGAAACCCTGGTGCAGGCGGGCTACCAGCCGGAAATCGCCTATTTCGAATGTCTCCACGAACTGAAGCTGATCGTTGACCTGATCTACCAGGGCGGCATCAAGTACATGCGTTACTCCGTCAGCGACACCGCCGAATACGGCGA
>DATKQU010000084.1:0-5210 GCA_035532595.1 Terriglobia bacterium
GGCCGCCGCGAGGAAGCAGAATCTGAAACCGGCAGCGGAGCGCTTTTCAGTTCCGGCTTGATTGCCGGCGGCTCGCTGGGCGGGCTGGCGCTTGCGACGGTGGTCGGTTTCCATATGGAAGACTCATTTGCCGTGGGCAAACGCTGGTTCCCGCATTTTGCGCAGAGCGATGTTGTCGCGCTCAGCATTTTCGCCGGGCTGACCCTCCTGCTTTACATCATGGCGAAGTCGAACAAGTCCGCCAAGAACCACGCGTGACCGCGGGCGAAAAAGCAGCGAGCCCGAGCCTTGCCCTCCACCTGTCAGGATTCTTATGATAGGCTTCCAATAATGCCCTATTACCGCCAACAGGTGATGTCGTTCGTCCCTCCGCTGACGCGGATGGTGAAAGCGCTGGTGATTGTCACGTCGGGAGTTTTCCTGCTGACGTATCTTCCGGCCAAATTGTTCGGCTGGTACACCCCATACATTTGGCTTAGCCTGCAGCCTTACGACGTCATTCATCGTCTGTACCTGTGGCAAGTGTTTACGTATCTCTTTCTGCACGGCGGGTTTTTCCACATCTTGTTCAACATGTTCGCCCTGTGGATGTTCGGGTCGGACCTGGAAAAGCTCTGGGGCGGGCCAAAGTTTCTCTACTTCTATTTCCTGACGGGAGTCGGGGCGGGAGTCTTCGATGTTGTGCTCACCACGTTGTTTGGCCCTGCCTACCCAACCGCCACCATCGGAGCCTCCGGAGCCATTTACGGGTTACTGCTGGCGTTCGGCCTGCTCTTTCCCGACCGGCCCATTTTTATTTGGTTCATCATTCCGATCAAGGCCAAATGGTTCGTGCTGATCATCGGCGCCATTGAATTCTTCAGCGAGATCAGCGGGCCCGGGTCAGGCATCGCGCACCTTGCCCATCTGGGCGGCATGCTGGTCGCTTATCTTTACTTGCGGGGCGGAGGGCTTTCCGGCCGCTTACAACTTCACTATCAAGAGTGGCAGAGGTCCCGGTTGCGCAACAAGTTTGAGGTCTATATGCGCGAGCATGAAAAGGATAAGAAAAAGGACTCCGATCCTTGGATCAATTAGAGGAAATCCGGAAGACTTTTTAGACGCACACCCGCGGTTTGTCCCCTCGGATTCTACCAGACTGCTGAAAGGCCACTCGCGCGACGTCATCCTGAGCCCTTCGCACTGCGCAGGACAGGCTCCTCACACGTCATTCCGAGCGTAGCGAGGAATCTGCTTTGTTCATTTTCAGAAAGATCCAGCAGATGCTTCGCGGAGTTTACCCTGAGCCCCTTCGCTTCACTCAGGGCCGTTCGCGAGCGGAGGGCGAACGGGCTCAGCATGACAGATAACCTTTTTCAGCACCTCACTAAGAAACCCTCAGCATCCTCAGCGCAGACGATCTTGCCAATTGAGATCCTGCAACTCTTGTTGACGGCTGGCAGGATGCGGTGGTAGATTTAACTCCGTTGGTTGTTCTTTGAAAATTTGCGTTCCTGTGGTGCCCCGCGAAAACGGGGGCAAAAGGAAAGGCCGTGAGAATCGGCCGCGGTCCCGCCACTGTAATCGGCAAGCTGGATCTTCAAGCGAAAAAGCCACTGTCCCGAGACCGGGATGGGAAGGCAGAAGGTTCCGCGATGACCCGAAAGCCAGGAAGCCTGCCCAGGAGCGATCACTCAGCCTGACTCTTCGACGGAAAGAGGATTGAGGAAGACTTGCCAGGGCCTTCCAGTTCCAAATCGAGGAATTGGGAGGCTTTTTGCTTTTCAGGCTGGTTCTTCACGCGTCCTTCCGTCCGGAACGCCCGTTACGCAGACGGGCAGAAAGGATGGAACCATGAGGTCTGTTGGTTATAGGCTCTCATTTGTCCACTTCTTGTTATTGTTTCTAATCGGCACGGCCGCTGCAAATGCCGCGGTACTTCGAGGAACTGTTTTGGATCCTAAAGGGGCCAATGTTCCCGGCGCGCAGGTGCGCCTGCTCGGCCCACAGGGGGCGGAGGTTGCGCGCACGCTGACCAATGATCGAGGGCAATTTCGCTTTGATGGGCTGGCGGCCGCCAACTATACGGTGGAAGTTTCCCTGGCTGGATTTGGGACGACCACGGCCAAGGCGAAGCCCGGACAAGACCTTCAGGTGGTCCTGCCCCTGGCTCCTCTCCATGAAAACGTTATCGTTACGGCCACGCGCACCGAGGCAACCACGGGCGAGATCGGGGCCAGCACCAGCGTCATTACCCGAAAACAGATTGTGGATAGGGATACGCCTTTTGTCAGCAATCTACTTCAATCGCTGCCCGGTATCGCCGTGGTGCGCAGCGGCGCTCCGGGAGCGGTGACTTCCGTGTTTGTGCAGGGCGGCGACAGCGATTACAACAAAGTGCTTCTGGATGGCATTCCCCTGAACGAGCCGGGCGGCGATTTCGATTTCAGCACGCTCACCACCAACAACCTCGAAAGGATTGAGGTGGTGCGCGGCGCGGAGTCGGCCCTTTTTGGCTCCGATGCCATGACCAGCGTCATTCAGCTTTTCACCCGCCGCGGAACTTCGGAAACCAAGCGCCCGCATTTCTCCATGAGCGGCGAGGGCGGCAAAAACTCAACCTGGCAGGGTCGCGGGTCAGTCACAGGCCAGTACGGCCCCCTGGATTACAGCCTGGAAGGCGGACGCTTCAGCACCGATAATCAGGTGCCCAACGATTTTTTCCATGTCACGACGCTATCTTCAAATTTCGGCCTGAAGCTGAACCAGGCGACCACGCTGCGGCTGATCATGATGGGCGAATTCAGCCTGGCCGGCACACCGGGCCAGACCGCTTTCGGGCCTCCAGACCGCGACGGACAGTTCCGGCGCCGGGACGGCTACGGCGCTTTTTCAATTCACAACCAGACGACGGCTTCCTGGGACCAGCAACTGACGTACACCTATTCAAGGTCGCGGCAGGTTTCGATCGAACTTGGCAACGATCCTCCCTTTACGCCGTCGTTTGAAGGCCACACGGCGGGATACGCGTACTATGATTATCCTTTTAACTTCCTCAACGATGCCTGGCGTGACCACGTGAGTTTTCAGAGCAATTGGGAAGGAGAACCCTTCGGAGGCGCGATAGGCCAGCACGTTGATACCTTCGCGTTCGACTGGGATGGGGAGCACGGTTTTCTTGTCGATCGATTTGCCCAGGGACCGGCTACCAGTGCACAGCGAAATAACTTCGGCTATACTTTTCAGGACCAGACGCTGTGGGGACGATTTTCGCTGGGCAACGGAGTCCGCATTGATGACAACGGCAGCTTCGGCACGGTGGTGGTGCCCCGCAGTTCCCTGGTTTACATGTTGAGAAAGGGAGGAGGGGTCCTGGGCGTCACGAGGCTGAAATTCAATTTTGGCCTGGGGGTCAAGGAGCCGAGTTTCTTGCAATCTTTCAGCAACACGCCGTTCTTTGTGGGCAATCCCAATCTCCGGCCCGAGCGCGCCCAAACCCTTGATTTTGGCCTGGATCAGGGCTTCTGGCATGACCGCGGCAAGCTCGAGATGGACGCCTTTGACAACCGCTTTCGCGATCAAATTGCCTTTGAGACGACAAATTTCCAGACTTTCAGCGGCACTTTTTTCAATATCGGACGCGCCAGGGCCAAGGGTGCAGAAGTCACTTTGGAACTCGCGCCATTGAAGGGCTTACGCGCCATCGGCAGCTACACCTACCTGGATTCTGAAGTCATCGAAAGCGGCAGCCCTTTTGACCCCGCCTTAGAGGCCGGACGATGGCTGCTGCGGAGGCCGCGGCATTCCGGTTCCGTCCAGATTGACTGGAACTGGCGCCGGATGAACCTTACGTCCACCACGGTGTTCGTCGGCCGGCGCGTGGATAGCGATTTCCTGGGCATGGTGCCGCCGCTGATTTGGAACAGCGGCTATACCAACTCCGACTTGGCTTGGAGCTATCGTTCGTCCTATCATTTGACGTACTATGGATTGGTCGAAAATCTCTTGAATCAAAAATATATGGAAGTCCTGGGATATCCGGCGTTGAAACTTACCTATCGCGCTGGAATTCGTGTAGAATTCTGAAAGAAGGAGATGACGATGATCTATCTAATAGTTGCTCTGGCTATTGCAGCGCGTTTTATTCCCGGCGCGGCAAACTTCAGCCCGGTATACGCGGCACTCTTGTTTGGCGGCGTTTATCTCAAGAAGCGTGATTCGATCTGGTTCCCCGTTGTTCTGCTGGCAGCGAGCGATATCCTGCTGAACACGCTCGTCTATAGCACGCCGTTCCAGTGGGCGCAGTCGCTCGACTGGGTGGGCTTTGCCGCCATCGCCATGATCGGCTGGTGGCTGCAGAAGCGTCTCTCCGCGAGAACCGTCCTGGCCGCTTCCGTCGCCGGCCCCACGGTGTTTTTCGTGATCAGCAATTTTGCGGTGTGGCTGGGGACCGGCATGTATCCGCCTACGCTGGGCGGGCTGGGAGCTTGCTTCGTTGCTGCCGTGCCCTTTTACGGGAATTCGCTCCTGAGCGGCGTCCTGTTCAGCGGCATCCTGTTTGGAGCCTATGAGCTCTACCTGAAGAGGATTCAGGACCGCCGTTTGGCCACGCGGTAGGTCAAGGGAGATTGAGGGATCAGAGCAATCCTTCAAGACCCTTCGGGGCGGGGAGGATTGCTTGATTCCCATCGCTCGACGCTCGCGGCGGGCGGCTTGACAGGCGCATGATCAGGATGCAGCACGCCCGCCAGGATTTCCACGCCTGTGGCTAAACGCGGGCCGGGGCGGGAGAAATAGCTCGAGGCGTCAACCGCAAAGACGCGGCCATCGCGCACCGCGGGCAGCCCGCACCATCCTTCCGGCAACCGCGTCTTCCTCAATTCCTCAATGACCGCATCAAGATGGTAGCCGCAGGGCATCATCAGGATGACTTCCGGTTCCACGCTCAAAACGTTTTCCCAGGTTGTGCGGAAGCCAGGCTCTCCCGGCTCACCCAGAGCATCAATGCCACCGGCAAGCGCAACCATTTCAGGGACCCAGTGACCGGCGACGAAGGGCGGGTCCAGCCATTCCAAACACACTATGCGAGAGCGATTGGCAGAACCCGTGATAGCTTGTTCCACTGCCACGAGGCGGCGCTCCAGTTCGCGGATGAGTTGTTCGGCTTGGGCTCCCCGGCCCGTGGCGGTCCCGAGATTCCGGACATCCTTCCAAACTCCGGCAAGCGTCTG
>DATKQU010000085.1:0-12559 GCA_035532595.1 Terriglobia bacterium
TGCGGAGCCCGTGTGCGGATCATCGGCCGGAAGGTAATCGAGGAGTTCAAGAGAAACCATGCCGACTCACGTTCGCCTCTAGATAACTGGCAGAGGGTTGTATCGAGCCGGGGCTGGAACAATTTGGCAGAGCTGAAACAAGTGTTCTCCAGCGCCGACCTGGTTGAATCTCACCTCGTGTTTAATATTGGCGGGAACAAGTACCGGCTGATTGCTAATGTGAGTTGCAAGGCCAAGACGCTTTTGGTCCGCGAAATATTGACCCACCAGGAATATGACAGGGAAGGTTGGAAAAAACCATGAGCACGGCTGTTGCAAACCCGGCAAACTATGGGAAACTCCTGGCAAAGATGCGACCCCATCCCATCCACAGTGAGGAAGACTGTGACCGCGCGATCGAAACCATCGCAAAGTTGATGGAGCGCGGGGAGGATAATCTGTCGCCAGAAGAGACTTCCCTTCTCGAAATGATGTCCATCCTGGTCGAGCGCTATGAACAGGAGCGCTATCCGATGGAGCCCTCGAAACCCGGCGAGATGATTCAGTTTCTCATGGAGCAGCGGAGACTCCAGCAGCGCGACCTAGCGAGGGCACTCGGCTCAAAAAGCCACGTATCCGAGATTCTGAGCGGAAAACGCGACCCGAGTAAAGAGCAAGCCAAGAAGCTCGCCGCATTCTTCAACGTGTCGCCGGCACTCTTCATTTAATCTGAATTTCTGGGGCTCACTCGTATGTCGTGGGGGGGGTATCGCAGCACAAAACCCCTCATTACTGAAGGCCGCGTAGTGCTGGCACCCTTGCGGCACATCCAATACCCGCCCACCTGCAGGATAATCTCCGGTTCGGATCTCTGCCGATTGCGGGCCGGGGTCAACTATCCGGCTTTGGCTTTCTTGATTTCTTCGATCAGCGGAGGAACAACCTCAAACAGGTCTCCGGCCACGCCGTAGGTAGCGATCTCAAAGATGGGGGCCTCGCGGTCCTTGTTGATCGCAACGATGGTGCGGGAACCCTTCATCCCCACCTGATGCTGGATGGCGCCGGAAATTCCCAAGGCGATGTAAAGCTTCGGAGCCACAGTCTGCCCGGAGCTTCCGACCTGGCGGTCCATAGGGAGCCAGCCACTATCGCAGATGGGGCGTGAGGCGCCAATTTCAGCACCCAAAGCTTCCGCAAGGTTCCTGACCATTTCAAGGTTTTCAGGCTTCCTAATGCCGCGCCCCACCGCCACGATGATTTCAGCCTGGCTCAGGTCCACCGCCTGTTTCGCTTCTCGAAACCTCTCCTGCGGCCGCGTTCGGATCGATTCCGGCGACACCGTAACGGCGAAAGAAGTGATGCGGGCCGGCTCCTTGCCGCGCTCGACGGAATCTTCCCGAAAAGCCCCCGCCTGAAAGGAAACGAAATAAGGCGGCTCACCCGAAAATTCCACTTCCGCCAGGAACTTGCCCTGAAACACCTGCCGGATGAAAATGACGCGTTCCCCTTCCCGGCGAAAGCCGAGACAGTCCCCGATCAGCCCGTGGTCAAGCGACGCGGCCAGCTTCGGAGCAAAATCCCGCACCTGATAGGTGTGGCTGAAAACCACAAAGCGTGGCTGCCTCTTTTCGATCACCTCACGAAGCGTCAGGCTGTAGCCGTCCGGCGTGTATCGAGCGAGTTGCGGCGAGTTGAGGGTCAAGACTTCGCTCAGGTTCGTGCCGGCGAGTTCCGTAGCCAGCCCATCCACTCTTTCCCCCAGAATGACTGCGGAAACGGTGGCGCCCAAGTCGCAAGCCAGCCGTTGCGCTCCCGCCACCGCTTCCCAGGCGGACCGCGTCAGCTTGCCTTCTTGATGTTCTGCACAAACTAAGATTTCACCCGGCACAATTGGCCTTCTTTCCGTAATAGGCTGCTGAAAACCTCTCGCGCAGCGTCATCCTGCGCCAGGAAAAGCAGATTCCTCGCAGCGCCCGGAATGACATCAAGCAGGCTCAGCATGACGGATAGCCTTCATTCGCAGCACGTTATATTACCCTCACCTCGTTCTTCAATTTATCGACCAGACGCGCAGCAATTTCCTGGGGAGAACCCTCGAGAAATTCCGTCTGAGTGTTTCTCTCCGGAACGTAGAAGCGGGAAATTTGCTGGCGGGGAGACAGTCGGCCCGGCGCTAAGTTCAGATCCTGAAGGTTGAGTTTTTGGATTGGCTTGTTTTTGGCCGTCATAATCCCCTTGAGCGTGGCATAGCGAGGTTTGTTGATGCCCGATTGAATTGTGAGCAAGGCCGGCAGCGGCATTTCAATCCACTCGAACCATCCGCCTTCGAGTTCCCGTTTGACTTTGAGACGCTCGCCCTCCACATGAATTTCCATAATGATCGTGGAATGGGGCAATCGCAGCAATTCCGCCAGGATCACCCCCGTCTGGGCATAGCCGTAGTCGTCAGACTGAAGGCCCGTCAACACCAGATCGGGATTTTCCTTGCCGATGGCGGCGGCAAGCACCCGGGCGGTTCCCAGCACGTCCAGGTTGTCGAAGGCCGGGTCATCGAGATGCAAGGCCCTATCCGCACCCTTGGCCAGCGCTTCCTTAATGGCCTGAGCCGCCCGAGCCGGCCCGAGGGAACAGACCACCACTTCTCCCCCGTGCTTTTCCTTGAGCTGCAACGCCGCTTCGAGGGCGTAGATATCAGGCTCGTTGACTTCGTAGCCGAGGTCGGTTTCGTCGATCCAAGTTGATTTGGAATTTACCTTCAGCAAAGCATCCCGTGATGGGGTCTGCTTCAGGCAGATGACAATCTTCACGTAAAAACTGTCCCCCAGAACAAATTCCGCAGAGATTGAGTCTGGCTCGGTTATTCCGAATAGCGTTTGAAAAGCAGAGCTGCGTTGGTTCCGCCGAAGCCGAAGGAGTTTGAAAGTACGTAATCCACACTCGCTTGGCGGGCGTGGTTGGGAACGTAGTCCAGATCGCAATCCGGGTCGGGATTTTCGTAATTGATCGTGGGCGGGAGCATCTGATCTCGCAGCGCCAGCGTTGCAATGCCGGCCTCCAGACCTCCAGATCCTCCCAGCAGATGGCCGGTCATTGACTTTGTCGAACTGATGGCCACCTTTCGGGCATGATCCCCAAAAACCTTCTTGATGGCCAGGGATTCCAAGCGGTCGTTGTAAGGAGTTGAGGTGCCATGAGCATTGATGTAGTCCACCTGCTCCGGCAGCACTTTGGCGTCCTGAAGCGTGTTCTGCATCACCCGGACCGCCCCGTCCGCGTTTTCCGAAGGTTGGGTGATGTGAAAGGCATCCCCGGACATTCCGTAGCCAACCACCTCGGCCAGAATTCTGGCTCCCCTCTTGATCGCAAACCCCAACTCTTCCAGAATCAGGATGCCCGCTCCTTCCCCGATGACAAACCCGTCGCGGTTCCGGTCAAAAGGCCGGCTGGCCCTTTCCGGCTCGTCATTCCGGGTGGAGAGGGCGCGCATGGAAGCAAATCCTCCCACTCCCATGGGGGTAATGGCGGCCTCTGCCCCGCCGCATATCATCACGTCCGCGTCACAGCGCTGGATCAGTTTGTAGGAATCGCCGACCGCGTGCGCGCTCGAAGAACATGCCGTGCACGTCGCGGAATTGGGGCCTTTGGCGCCCCAGCGGATCGAGACGAATCCGGAGGCCAAGTTGACAATCGATGCCGGAATGAAGAAGGGGGAGATTTTTCGGGGCCCGCCCTGCAGGAGCGCCGTGTGCTCGCGCTCGATCACATCGAATCCGCCGATCCCGGAACCGATGTAGACCCCGACGCGCTCCGCAAATTCCGGCTCGATCTTCAGCCCGGCCTGCTCCATGGCGAACTGGGCCGCCGCCATGCCGAACTGAATGAACAGCCCCATCTTCTTGATTTCTTTTTTTTCGACGAAGACGAGGGGGTCAAATCCCTTGACTTCCGCGGCGAACGTAACCGGAAACCCCGCCGTGTCGAAGTGTGAAATGGGCGCGGCTCCGCTCTGGCCGGCGAGGAGGTTTTTCCAGTTTTCTTCGGTTCCTACCCCAAGGGCGCTGACCAAACCAACACCTGTCACCACAACTCTTCGCGCCAACCTTTGTCCCTCCTGTGGGGCATGTGAGTTCAGTTCTTCGCTGGTTTGACGTGGGCCTCGATGTAGCTGATGGCATCCTTGACGGTCTGGATCTTTTCGGCGTCCTCGTCGGGAATCTCGATTTCGAATGCCTCCTCGAACGCCATCACCAACTCCACGATGTCCAGCGAGTCGGCCCCAAGGTCGTCGACAAAATGCGCCGTCGGGGTAACCTCTGCTTCATCAACTCCGAGCTGCTCAACGATGATCTGCTTGATCTTTACTTCTGGCGAAGCCATTAATGTATCCTCCTGACTCTACGACTATACGTGGGGTTGGCTATTCTAACTTTTGCCCTGGCGCCCGTCAAGCGGCCTGACCGGCGCAAAGAAACTGCCCTTGCTCCGGAGGGTCCCCCCGCATGCGGGCCAAACCATCTTTCGGTTAGCTTCAAGCCATGTACAACCCACCATTGATATTCAGCACGTGACCGGTAATGTAACCCGCCTCCTCCGAAGCGAGGAAACGCACCCCATAAGCAACCTCCCGGTCCGTTCCCATGCGACCGAGAGGAATGACACTCAATAATTTATCATGGACGCCCTCCGGCAGCTTGCCGGTCATCGGCGTGTCGATGAATCCCGGGGAGACCGCGTTCACGGTGATATTCCTCCGGGCAACTTCTGCCGCCACCGCCTTCGTCAAACCGATCAAGCCCGCCTTCGAGGCGATGTAATTGGCCTGGCCGGGGTTCCCGGCCTGGGCAACAACCGAAGCGAGATTGATGATCCGTCCGTACCGCTGCCGCACCATCCCGGGAAGAACCTCTTTAATGCAATAGTAGGCCCCATCCAGGTTTGTCCGCAAGACGGTATCCCAATCCGTTGGGTTCATTCGCAGAATCAAATTGTCGCGCACCACGCCGGCATTGTTCACCAGGATATCAACCTTCTTCCAGGTTTCCAAAACCTTGCTCATCCCGGCTTTGACGGTCTGGGGGTTGGAAACGTCAACGCCCAACACCAGGGCCTTTCGTCCGAGGGTTTTAACTTCCTGCGCGACCGCGGTGAGCTTTTCCATATTCCGGCTGGCCAAGGCAACGTCCGCTCCCGCCTCCGCCAAAACCAGGGCACAGGCCCTGCCGATGCCCTGCGACGCCCCCGTGACGACCGCTATGCGCCCCTCTAGATTCATAGTAGAAACCAAAACAAGAAATCCCGATGAGAAATCCAGTGGGCCAGAACCCTCCGGCTGCCGGGTGCTACTCCCTTCGCAAAGCGGCAATCGAATCATTCGCGGAAGCCATGCTCCCGGCCTGGAACGTTTTTGCCGCCGCGTCAATCTGCCTCATTAATCCTGACAGGACTTTTCCCGGGCCAACCTCCACGAAAAAGTCTACTCCCTCGGCTCGGAGAAGACGCATTGAGTCAGTCCATCGCACCGGAGCCGTGACCTGCCGCTCTAAACCCTCGCGCACCGCGGAGGTGGAACACGCCATCTTTGCGTCAGCATTCCTCACCAGGGGAACCTGCGGGTTTCGCATCGGCACCGCTTCCAGGTCGGCCGCCAGGCGATCCGCAGCAGGCTTCATCAGAGCACAGTGGAATGGGGCGCTGACATTTAACATCAAAGCGCGTTTTGCGCCGCGTCCTTTCGCCATCTCAACCGCTCTTTCCACGGCGCCTCGGTGGCCGGCGATGACAATCTGGCGGGGAGAATTCAAATTCGCCGGGGACACAACTTCACCCTGGGCGGCCTCACGACAAATTTCTTCAACCACTTCGCCTTCAAGCCCTAAAAGCGCCGCCATGGCTCCCTGACCGACTGGAACAGCTTCCTGCATGTATTGACCTCGTTTGCGAACCAAGCGCAGCGCGTCGGCCAATTCGAACGCGCCTGCCGCCACTAAAGCCGAATATTCACCTAAACTGTGCCCGGCAACGTAGTCGGGCCGCACACCCTCCTCCTCCAGAACCCGCGATGCGGCTACCGAGACGGCAAGGATTGCAGGCTGCGTATTGGCCGTCAGTTGCAATTCCTCTGCCGGACCTTCAAAACATAATTTCGACAGTGGGAAGCCCAGAGCAGTATCCGCTTGCTCGAAAACCTCGCGCGCCGAAGCAAAATGCTCAGCCAACTCGCGGCCCATCCCGGGTGCCTGGGAGCCCTGTCCCGGAAAGACAAATGCAATCTTAGGCAACGCCTGCTCTCCGCGAGCTACCTATTGTGGGTCCAAGCCAAGGCCCGGCGCAAGCTTCGCGCCCGAAAACCTTCCCAGTCTCTACCAGCGTACTAAGACCGAACCCCACGTTACCCCTGCTCCAAAGGCGGACATTAAGATCAAATCGCCTTTCTTGACCCGGCCACTGCGCACGCATTCATCCAGGCAGATGGGAATGGACGCCGAAGAAGTATTGCCCACCCGGTTGATATTTGAATAGACCTTTTCAACGGGCACGCCCAAGCGCTCTCGCACCGCTTCAGTAATGCGCTGGTTCGCTTGATGCGGAATGAACAAATCGAGCTGTTCGGGAGAAATTTCCGCCTGCTCCATGACCCGGCGCGAAACCTCCTCCAGGCTGCGGACCGCAACCTTGAATAACTCGTTTCCACGCATCTTGATGTAGTGATCCCCCGCTTCGACAGTCTCGCGGCTGGCAGGCCGCGCAGTGCCTCCGGCGGGAATGTAAAGATGATCCGCGAAGGCGCCGTTGGTGTGCACTTCGGAGGCCAGAATACCTGCCCCTGAGTTGGTCGGCCCCAGGATGCAGGCGGCTACCCCGTCCCCAAAGATCACACAAGTGGCGCGATCATGGTAATCCAAGTACCGGGATAGCAGTTCCGCCCCGATGACCAGCGCGTACTTGGCTTTCCCCGTCTTGATAAACTGGTCCACCACGGTAAGCCCGAAAAGGAATCCTGAACAGGCGGCTGCCAAGTCAAAGGCGCAGCAGGGTCCCGCCCCCAATTCCCGCTGGATGATCGAGGCGGTGGCAGGCAGCGGCATATCGGGTGAGATCGTGGAACAGATGATTAAATCGAGATCCTCAGGGGAAAGGCCGGCCATTTCCAAGGCTTTTTGCGCCGCCAGAACCGATAAAGACGAAGTGGTTTCATCCGGGCGGGCCTGTCGCCGCTCTTTGATGCCCGTCCGCTCCGTGATCCACTTGTCGGAGGTGTCTACCAGCTTTTCAAGGTCGGAATTGGTGATGATCTTTTCCGGCAGCGCCGAACCCGTGCCCAAAATGCCCGTTTGAACCATGCTGACTCCTGGAAAACCCTTTCAGTTCTTGCTGAGTGAGGCGACGGCCAATTCGCGCTCAATTTTTTCGTTAACGCGGCCTTCCGAAAATTCCGCTGCCACCCGGATGGCGTTCTTGACCGCATTGGCGTTCGAGCCGCCGTGGCAGATGATACACACTCCCCGCACCCCAAGGAGCGGAGCGCCCCCGTACTCGGAATAGTCCAGCCTCTTCTTAAAATCCCGAAAGGCCTTCCGCGAAAGGATGTAGCCCATTTTCGAGGAAAGCGTGCTCGAAAGCGCTTCTTTAAGAAGTGTCGCCACTGCGTCCACAAGCCCTTCGCTGATCTTTAAGGCGACATTGCCGATAAACCCATCGGCCACGATGACGTCCACCCGCCCGTTAAAGAGATCCCGGCCTTCAACGTTTCCGGCAAAATTTAGCGGCAGTTGGCTCAGCCGCGCCAGCGCCTCGCGAGTCAGTTCATTGCCTTTATGAGCTTCTGACCCGTTCGAGAGCAAGCCCACGCGAGGTTTTTCCACCCCGAAGATATTCCGGTAATAGATTTCCCCCATGACCGCGAATTGCTCCAAGTGTAAAGGCTTGCAATCCACGTTGGCGCCAACATCCAACAATACCGTCGCCTTTCCCTTTTTCGAGGAAGGGAAAACCTGGGCCAGCGCCGGCCGGTCCACACCCTCCAGGGGTCCAAGAACAATTTTCGCCGTGGTCATCACGGCACCCGTATTCCCTGCACTAATCAATCCGGCCGCTTTCCCATCGCGGACCAGCCGGGCGGCAACTCGTATCGAGGAGTCGCGCTTGCGCCGAAACGCCTTGGCAGCCTTGTCCTCCATCGTGATGACCTCAGAGGCATGAACGATTTCGATCTTGAGGTCTTTGGCGCCCCGCTGCCTCAGTTCACGATTCAGTAGGTCCTGGGGACCCACCAAAATGACTTCCGCATAGCGCGCCCGAACTGCCTGAATCGCTCCTTCGATTTCAGGCGAAGGGGCCGAGTCGGATCCCATTGCATCAACGGCGATACGGTGCATGGCAAAAAAGGGTATCGAGTAATCTGCTTCGGCAAAGAGGTTTAGCGAAGTCTGCGCAGGACTCCCTCTGCGTCAGACCGCTTCTTCCACCAAAACCACTTCCCGCCCGCGATAATGACCGCAGCGCGGACAAGCCTGATGCGGCAACTTAGCTTCATGACAGTTTGGGCATTCGGAGAGCCCCTGTTTCCCTAGGTGATCATGGGCGCGCCGCCGATTGCGTCGCGCTCTGGAATGTCGTCGTTTCGGGTTCGGCATCTTAAATTTCCTTTACGCAAGATCCCCCGCCGGTTTGCATCCCCGGCAAGGTCAAAATTTTCCGTGGCGCCTCTTCTAGCCTTCATCGATTAACTGGCCACGCCCCATTCGCCAGGGAGCACGTTTTCGGTTCGGCCCCGGTTTACTCTATTTTCTTCAAGAAAATAAAAGGCGAATCCTCATGTTCGGAGGAACAGTCACAGTGTTCGATATTACGATTAGCGCCGCAAGCAGGGCAAAGGCCCAAACAATCCGGCTGACAAACCACTTTCATGGGAACCGATAAGATCACTTGCTCGGTTACCACATCACCGAGAGCAATGCCTTCCCCAGAATAGAAGCCTACCTTCAACTCGTCTCCCGGAATCTCTACCTCTTCTTCCCCCGCGATCTCAGCGATGGGCCGGTAGAACAAGTCGAAATCGGACTCCACGGGAAGCTCGACCCGCACCAGGCATCTGTCACAGGAAGCTTCGAATCGCGCTGACAGATGCCCGCAAACACGAATCTCCTTCTCCAGCAATTCCGCCACTGCATCCACCTTAAGAGGGCCCAGTTGGCGGAAACCGGCCTCATGATAGTCGAGTGCTTCCGGTGGATAAGTCTTCGATACCGAGATTCGGTGTAACTCGAGTTCCCGGAGGGTAATCAGCACCGCGGCCTCGTCAATCCAAATATATAATTATAGCTTTCAGGCCGTCTGTGTCAAGAAACGCTGATAAAACAAGCACTTACTTTCGACCATCTAACCGGTCGGTTGGCGCCCGAACTTCAGCATTCATGGGAGCCTCGTCTCCGAAGTGGAACTCCCTCTTATTTCGGGTCATTATAAACTTCTAAAAGGCTGACGGCACGTCGAACGCATAAGAAGCTCCCCCTTTGCGCAGACTGGGCCATCTCTCAGCATACCTTTCGTCATGAGACTTGGATAAGGCCTCAACGGCAAGCATAACCTCGTCTTCGATCTGCCAAGTTCGCCCATTGTTATCAAACCGGCATCTGAAAAAATCTCTCGACGGCGAAGCCCGATGCCTGCGATGTACAGGCCGTGCCCTCTGTGCTTTTCTCCTTTTTTCTGCTAGGATTCCGGTGTGAAAAGGGCTCAAAGCGCAAACAAATCCTCGAGTTGGGAGGCCAGCCTCCCGACACCGGCCCCAAATTCACCAAGGTATTTCAGCCGGGCTCGAGCCTCTTCGTGAACAGGTTCCATGATGCTTTCTCGCTAGCGCGCCTGCACCTGCCGGCGGCGAAGTCCGCCTGCTGGGCGTCCATTTTCTTCAGCTTATCGATTCTGACCCTCTTGTTCTCCCTGGCGGCGGCGCAGATGTTTCTGGCGGCGGCGGGAATAGCATACGCAGTCCATCTCTTCCGGAACCATCCGCGAATCTCCTTTTTGCCGGTCAAGGCTCCGCTGGCTCTTTTCATTGGCTGGACGATCCTCTCGACATTTTGGGCGATCAACCCCGCCGCGGGCGGATTCGCGATTCGCAAGCTGGTGTTATTTGTCATCCTGCTGCTGGCCGTGAACCTCATCATAGGCATGAAACACCTGGAAACACTCTACCTGGTATTATTCCTCGAGGCGGCCATCGCCAGCGTTCTGGCCGCAGTCCAGTTCGTGATGCAATATCGCGCGGTGCGCGCCGAACATCCTCACCACGTCTACCTCATGATGACCTCGTCTCGCATCACGGGCTTCATGGGCCATTGGATGAATTTCGGCGGCCAGCAGATGTTGGTATTCGTCGTATTGCTAGCCTGCCTACTCCTACGGCCCCGAACCCGCGCCATCTGGTGGTTTATCGCGGCGTGCGTTGCAGTTTCCATTATCCTGAACTTCACGCGCGGGGTCTGGGCAGGTTGTTTTGCGGCAACCCTTTATCTGGTGGCGCGGTGGAAACCCAAATTGCTCTGGTTCGTGCCCGTTCTCGTGGCGGTCCTTGCGTTCGCATCACCCAAGATGGTCCGCGAGCGGATGGATTCCGTGCTGCACCCTTCGAACGACACCTCGATTGCAATGCGCTTTGAAATGTGGAACGTCGGGTTGAAGATGATCCGGAAGCACCCCTGGGTGGGAGTCGGGCCAAATAACATCAATGAGGAGTATGTCGAATACCTTCCGCCGGGGGTCATGCCCGCTGCCGGATATCATGCGCACCTTCACAATGACTATATCCAGTTCGCGGCCGAACGCGGCTTGCCCTGCCTCGCGGCCTATCTCTGGCTGATGGGCGCGCTGCTCTGGCACTTTTTGAAGATCCGGAAACAATCCACTTCGGGCCGCTGGATCGTCGATGGCGCGGTTGCCGCCTGGCTGGCGCTGGTTCTGGAAGGCTGCTTTGAGTTTAATTTTGGGACTTCCCCGGTGCTCATGATGTTTCTTTTTGTAGCCTCGACACCCTTCATTGTAGCCCAGGCGGAGGGGGCCGAAACCGAGCAACAGCGCCGCTGATTTTTTTGCCCTGTATTATGCCTTCCAAACGTCAAATGTTCCGCAGTTCAACGGTGGTGGCGACGTTTTCCTTCCTCGGCAGCCTGACCGGAATCCTGGTCGAAATCAGCATCGCGGCCAAGCTGGGCCTTTCCAAAGCCTCCGACACCTTTTACGTGGCCTATACCGTTCCTTACATCATTACCAATCTGATTTCCGCAACCGGTCAGTTTTCACTGGTGCCGTTCTACTCTTCGCTTGAAGCTCATCACCCCGCCGAGGAAATCTGGCGGGGTCTCAGCTACGCCGCGAATGTTGTCCTGGTGGGCCTGAGCGCGCTCGCCGCCTTGGGGGTGCTGGCGGCTCCCTGGCTGATCCGGGGAATTGCTCCCGGATTCTCCCCCGAGCAGACACAACTTGCCACTCACCTCACCCGATGGCTTTTCCTGATCATTATTCCTGCCGGCGTCGCCGAGACCATTCGTTCTTTCCTCCTCAGCCAGCACCGTTTCGCCATTCCTTCCTCAGCCAACTTTTTCAGGAATATTACGGTGGTGATCAGCATTCTGGCCGGCTTCAAACGGTACGGCTTCTACAGCATCGTCATCGGGTACATGGCGGGTTATCTGCTGCAATTTGCGGTGCTGGCCGGGCAGCTTATGATATCTTTCCCCGTTCGTTACTGGGCCAGCCTGAAAGGATCGGGCGAAGCATTCCGAAACCTGCGGGGCTCGGGCTTGGCTCAGGTGACGACCGCGGTCACCTGGCAGGGCGTCGTCATCGTCGAAAGAATCATCGCTTCCTTTTTACCGGCGGGAACTCTAACAGCGTTGGCTTACAGCATCAGAATCATGTCAGCCCTGGCGGAAGTTCTGGCCGGCAGCGTGGGCACCGCGGTGCTCCCGACTCTCTCCAAGGCGTTCGCGCGGCGCGAGATGGAAACCGTGTGCAAAGTCTTTCGGGACACGCTCGAGATTGGACTGGTCTTGACAAGCCCGGCTTTCGTATTTGGTCTCATTTTTCCTCACGATATTATTCGCCTTGTTTTCGAGAGGGGAAAATTTACCTCCGGGTCCACGGCGTTGATGTCTCAGATCTTCTTCTATTACATGCTCAGCCTGCTCCTTTATGCGGCCATCCGGATGCTGAATTTTTATTTCTTCGCCCGCCATGAAGCCAGGCAGTTTCTCCGGCTGGCCCTGTTTCAATTCAGTTTGAATATCGCACTCGATTTCTTCTACGTATTTGTCTTGCATCAGGGCGCCATCGGCATTCCGCTCGGCATGTTAACGAGTGCGGCGGCGACCTGCGGGCTGGCTCTTTATCGAAATTATGGCGACCTCCGGGCGAGTCTCGACCGTTCACTCGGCATACTGAGTCTCAAGGTGGGCTTGAGTCTGGCCATTGTGGCGCTGGTCCTGGAAGGGATAAAGCTCTGGGTCCGCACGCCCCAAACAAACCTCGCAAATTTGGTTTTCCTTCTTGAAGTTGGAGGATTAGAAACCGTGGTGTTCCT
>DATKQU010000086.1:0-6887 GCA_035532595.1 Terriglobia bacterium
GGACCTGCGCTCGACCAACTTTGCGTCAACACCATCCGCGGGCTGGCGATGGATGCCGTACAAAAAGCGAATTCCGGGCATCCTGGCCTGCCAATGGGCGCGGCGTCCATGGCTTACGTCCTGTGGAGTCGCCATCTCCGATACGATCCTTTGAAGCCCCAGTGGCCCAATCGCGACCGTTTTATCCTCTCCGCCGGGCACGGCTGCATGCTGCTTTACAGCCTGCTGCATCTCACCGGTTACGATCTCTCGCTCGATGAGATCGAGCACTTTCGCCAGTGGGGAAGCGAAACGCCCGGCCACCCGGAGTATCAGCCGAAGCGAGGGATTGAGACCACCACCGGCCCGCTCGGACAGGGCTTCGGAAACGGCGTGGGCATGGCGATTGCGCAAAGACACCTTGCCGCCCACTTCAACCGGCCCGGGCACGAACTGCTCGATTACAACATTTACGCCATCGTGAGCGACGGCGATTTGATGGAAGGCGTGGCGTCCGAGGCGGCATCGCTCGCGGGCCACCTGGGCCTCAGCAACTTGGTGTATCTGTACGACGATAACCATATTTCCATCGAGGGTTCCACGGAGCTGGCCTTCACCGAGGACCGCGGCAAGCGATTTGAAGCTTACGGATGGTTCGTGCAGCACGTTGAAGACGGCAATGATTTGGAGGCCATTGGCCGGGCGCTGAAAGTGGCGGAGGCGGAAAAGGAACGCCCCTCGATTATCAGGGTCAGGACGCACATTGCCTACGGGAGCCCCAACAAGCAGGATACGGCGGGTGCTCACGGCTCGCCGCTCGGCGAAGAAGAAATCGCCTTGACCAAGAAAAATCTTGGCTGGCCGCTCGAACCGAAATTTTACATTCCCGATGAAGCTCTCGCGCACTACCGCAAAGCGATCGAGCGCGGCGAGAAAGCAGTGGGCGAATGGCACGAGCGCCTGGCGGCTTATCGCCAAGCTCTCCCGGATCTTGCCGCCGAGTGGGACCGCTACGTTCGCAGAGAATTGCCGGAGGGCTGGAAGGCCAAGCTCCCCGTCTTCAAACCTTCGGATGGGCCCCTCGCCACCCGCCAGGCATCAGGCAAAGTTTTGAACGCCATTTCTTCGAGCCTGCCCACGCTGCTGGGCGGCTCGGCAGATCTTGCTCCTTCCACCGACACGTTCGTCAAAGACGCGGGCCAGTTTGAAAAAGGGAGTTACGGCGGACGCAATTTCCACTTCGGGGTTCGCGAGCATGCCATGGGCTCCATCCTCAATGGCATGGCCTTGAGCGGCCTGATTCCTTACGGGGCCACGTTCTTGATTTTTTCGGACTATATGCGGCCCACCATCCGGCTCGCCGCCCTGATGGGCATCCGCTCAATTTTTGTGTACACGCACGACAGCATTTTCCTGGGCGAGGACGGACCCACCCATCAGTCCATCGAGCAGCTTGCCTCCTTGCGCGCGATTCCGAATCTATCTTTGATCCGGCCGGCGGACGCGAATGAGACGGCCGTGGCATGGCGCGTGGCCATTGAGAGGCGCGGTGGCCCCGTAGCGATGGCGCTGACGCGGCAGAAGCTTCCGGTAATTGACCGCGAGAAGTACGCTTCCGCCGAAGGCCTCGAGCAGGGCGCTTACATTCTGGCCGACTCGAAGGGAAAGCGGCCGGAACTTCTGCTGATCGCTTCCGGATCGGAAGTCTCGCTGGCGCTGGACGCTTACGAGAAGCTGACGGCTGAGGGCACCGCCGCCCGCGTGGTCAGCATGCCGTCCTGGGATCTTTTTGAAAAGCAGCCCCAGGCTTATAAGGACGATGTTTTGCCGCCGCTCACAACGGCCCGTCTGGCCATTGAGGCTGCTTATCCCTTGGGCTGGGAGCGTTACATCGGGGCCAAGGGTGCAACCATTGCCATGACGCGCTTCGGGGCGTCAGCGCCGGCCAAAGTGCTGGCGGAGAAATTCGGGTTCACGACATCCCATGTGGTGGAGCGAGCCCGCGAATTGTTGAAGCGTTAAGCATTCACCGACCTGCTCTTGGGGCGACCGGCAGAAGTTAGGATTACTATGTTAAGTCTATCTGGCGATTGTCAGGGCATGGCTTTAGCCGTGCCGAACAAGCCCTCACCCACCACTTCGTGGTTCCCCCTCTCCCGATGGGAGAGGGGCTGGGGGTGAGGGGCCGCCCCGGCGGCACACCTGAAAGGTGTGCCCTGACGACTTTGAACGTAACTTAACATAGTAGTGTTGGCGGGTTGCTGAAAGAAGGCTATCCGTCATGCTGAGCGCAGCGAAGCATCTGCTGTATCTTCCTGAAAATGAACAAAGCAGATCCTTCGCTTCGCTCAGGATGACGTCGCGCGAGTGTTTTTTCAGCAACTTGTTAGAGGATTTGTATTCCCAGCCGTAGGAAAGTACGGCATGCGGGTTGGCACAGGGCTGGCTGAAAGCCGGGTTGCGGCTCGGCCAGGCGCATTGAGGATATTTGAGGAGAGGAGGGTAAGATCGATGAGCGAAAATCCCCTGAAAGAGTTGCAGAAATTCGGCCAGAGCGTTTGGCACGATTATATTCGCCGCCAGGAAATCCTGTCCGGCGGTTTAAAGCGGCGGATTGACGAGGACGGCCTGCTGGGCGTCACCTCGAACCCCAGCATCTTTGAGAAAGCCATTGCCGGCAGCAATGACTATGACGACGGCATCCGCCAGTTTGTCAGCGAGGGTCTCGAGGCGGCGCAAATTTACGAGAAGCTGGCCGTCGAAGATATTCAAAGCGCCACGGACGTGTTTCGTCCTGTGTATGACGCGACGGGAGGCCGCGACGGCTATGTCAGCCTGGAAGTTTCTCCCCTGCTGGCTCATGACACCAAGGCCAGCCTGGAAGAGGCCCGGCGATTGTTCCGCGCCGTCAACCGGCCCAATGTGATGATCAAGATTCCGGGAACCAAAGAAGGTCTGCCGGCCATCGAGCAGGCGCTCAGCGAAGGGATCAACATCAACATCACGCTGCTGTTCGGGATTGAGCGTTACGAAGAAGTTGCCAAGATTTACTTGAAGGCGCTTGAAAAGAGGGCCGCCGAGGGCAAGCCGGTCGACCGCGTGGCCTCGGTAGCGAGCGTTTTTGTCAGCCGAATCGACTCCCTGCTGGACCCGCAGTTGGAGGCCACGCTCAATGACGCCAAAACACCCGAAGAGCGCAAGAAGATCGAGAGCCTGATCGGAAAAGTCGCCGTCGCCAACACCAAGCTGATTTACCAGAAGTACAAAGAAATCTTTGGCGACTCGCGTTTTGAGACTTTGGCTAAGATGGGCGCCCGCGTGCAGCGGCCTCTGTGGGGATCGACGAGCACCAAAAACCCCAAATACAACGACGTCCTTTATGTGGAAGACCTTATCGGCCTCGATACCGTCAACACCATGCCGACCAACACCATGGACGCCTTCCGCGACCACGGCAAGGCGCGCGCCACCATCGAGGAGGGCCTGGATGAGGCGCGGCGGGTTGTTTCTCAACTGGCGGAAGAGGGGATCAATCTTCGCGCCGTAACCCAACAGCTTGAAGATCAGGGAGTAGAAGCCTTTGCCCGGGACTACAAGACGCTGATCGCGAGCATCGAAGAGAAGAAAAAAAAAATCCTTGGAGCGGCAGCCGGGCGCGCACTGACCGTGCCGGGTAGCCTCAGCAAGAGCGTCCAGAACACCCTCGCAAAACTCGAGGAGCAAAAATTCTCAAAGAGGCTCTGGGAGCGCGACGCGTCGCTCTGGAAATCCGAACCCGAGCCTCAGAAGATCATTCGCAATGCGCTGGGCTGGCTGACCATCGCCCGCGAGATGCGGGGACGGCAGGACTCCCTGATTGCCTTCGCCAAGGAAGCGCAGCAAGCGGGGTTCCGGCACGCGGTGCTGCTCGGCATGGGCGGCAGCAGCCTCTGCCCGGACGTCCTGCGCGCCACCTTTGGGACGGCACCGGGTTATCTCAACCTCCAGGTGCTGGACTCCACCGTGCCCGCCAATATTGCCCGCGTCGAGAAATCCATCGACCTCGCCAAGACGCTCTTTCTCGTTTCGAGCAAGTCGGGCGGCACCACGGAAACCCTCAGCTTCTACAAATACTTTTACGAGCAAGTCCGCAAGGTAAAAGGCGGGAAAGCCGGTGAAAATTTCGTCGCCATTACGGACCCGGGGACCGGGCTCGAAAAGCTTGCAAAGGAACGCAATTTCCGGCACGTTTTCCCGGGCGCCCCGGACATCGGAGGCCGCTACTCGGCTCTTTCCAACTTTGGGATCGTCCCCGCGGCCCTGATCGGACTTGACATCAAGGATGTGCTCGACCGGGCCGAGCGCATGATGGAAGCTTGCGGCCCTGGCGCCGCCCTTCGTGACAATCCCGGAGTGATTTTGGGAGTGATCTTAGCGGAGGCGGCGCGAGCCGGACGTGACAAAGTTACTTTGGTGATTTCTCCCGCCGTCGAGACTTTCGCCGACTGGGCGGAACAGCTGATTGCCGAGAGCACGGGCAAGGAAGGAAAGGGGCTGGTTCCCGTAGCGGGTGAAGCGCTCGGGGAGCCCGCGAATTACGCCAACGACCGGGTTTTCGTTCGCCTGCGGCTTGCTTCGGACTCGGACGATGCCACCGCGCAAAAACTCCAGGCGCTCGAAGAGGCCGGGCATCCGGTGATTCGAATTGAACTCGAGAGCAAGCTGGACCTGGCCCAGGAATTTTTCCGCTGGGAAGTGGCGACGGCCACGGCGGGGGCTTTGCTCGGGATCAATGCTTTCGATCAGCCCAACGTCCAGGAGAGCAAGGACAATACCAAGCGCCTGCTCGAGCAGGTTCGGTCCAAGGGCAAGCTGCCCGCAGAGTCCGCGGTGCTGGTTTCCGACGGCCTGGAATTTTACTGCGACGCTGAAACCCACGCTGCCATTGAAAAGCGGACGAAGGGAGGGAATTCCGCGGAGGGGCTCTTGGCCGGGTTCTTTGAGCAGGCTCGCCCGGGAGATTACGCGGCGCTCATGGCGTACCTGGAACGCACGCCGGAAATTGAGAGCCAGTTGCAGTCGCTTCGGCTGGAACTGAGGAATGCGTTGCGGGCGGCGACGTCCCTGGGTTTCGGGCCTCGCTTTCTGCACTCCACGGGCCAGCTCCACAAGGGAGGCCCCAACACCGGGCTGTTCCTTCAGATTACGGCGGCTGATTCCCAGGACCTGGCAATTCCCGGCGAGCCTTATACATTCTCCGTGCTCAAGCAGGCCCAGGCGCTTGGCGACCTCCAATCTCTCGAAAGCAAGAAACGCCGGGTGTTGCGGGTTCATCTGGCCGAAAAGACACCAGCCGGGCTCGAGCGGCTGTCGAAGGCGTTGGAAGCCGCCGTGGCCAAGGCGCGCGCGACCTCGGCTTCGCAAAGTTAGGAGCGCGGGCGTCCCGGCAATGCAGATCAGGAAAGGATGGAGTCTCTCATGACGGATGCGGCGATAATGACAAATCCTTTGCGCGAAGGGATGCGCATTCGAAAGACGCCGGCTCCCTGTGCGATGGTGATCTTCGGCGCTTCAGGCGATCTGACGGCGCGGAAACTGATTCCAGCCCTCTACTACCTGCACTGCGAACGCCTCCTCCCGCCCGGCTTTTCGGTGATCGGCTGCGCCAAGACGCCTTACAGCCACGAGAAATTTCGCGAAACGATGGCGGAGGCGGTCAGGAAATTTTCGGAAAAATCGACAGTGGACGAGGATTCGCTCAAGAGTTTCACGAAATCTCTGTATTATCTGACGGACAACTTTGGCGTCGCCAAGGCCTACAAGCAACTTGATGATCTGCTGAACAAACTCGACATCGAACAGGGAACCAACGGCAACCGGCTTTTCTATCTGGCGACGCCGCCGAGCTCTTTTCCCGCGATTGTCAGCCACCTGGGTTCGGTGGGGCTGGCGCACCCAAAGGATCCGGAGAAATCCTGGACCCGGATGGTGATCGAGAAACCTTTTGGCCACGATCTCAAAAGCGCGCAGGAACTATCCACCACGGTCGGATCGGTTTTCAAAGAAGAGCAAGTCTACCGGATCGACCATTATCTGGGGAAGGAAACAGTCCAGAACCTTTTGGTATTTCGTTTCGCCAACGGAATTTTTGAGCCCATCTGGAACCGGCGTTACATCGACCACGTTGAAATCACCGTGGCCGAGGAATTGGGGGTCGAAGGCCGGGGCCGTTATTACGAGGAAGCCGGGTTGCTGCGCGACATGGTTCAAAATCATGTCATGTCCGTACTCAGCCTGGTCGCCATGGAACCGCCGGCAGCCTTCGATGCCGTGGAAGTGCGCGACGAAAAGGCCAAGGTGATGCGGGCGATCCGACCTTTCAACCTCGACCGCCTGAACGATTTTGTGGCCCGGGGGCAATACACCGAGGGATGGGTCAAAGGCGACCGGGTTCCGGCGTACCGGGAAGAGCCCAATGTTTCTTCAACGTCTTCCACCGAGACGTTCGCGGCTCTCAAACTTTCTATCGATAACTGGCGATGGGCCGACGTGCCCTTTTATGTGCGTTCGGGAAAGCGGCTCGCCAAGCGGGTGTCGGAAATTGTGGTGCAGTTCCGGCGCGTCCCCCACATGGTCTTCGGGCGCAAGATCGAGAATCCGGTTCTGCCCAACGTCCTGGCCATGCGCATCCAGCCGAACGAAGGAATCGCGATCAATTTCAACGCCAAGTTTCCCGCCCCGACAATGGAAATCCGGCCCGTCAAAATGGAGTTCCGGTATGCGGAGTCCTTTGGGGGCGAGCCGCCCAGCGCTTACGAGACCCTGCTTCTCGATTGCATGCTGGGCGACCAGACGCTTTTCAATCGCGAGGACGCGGTCGAGCTGGCCTGGCAATTGCTGAACCCGGTCCTCGACCGTTGGAAGGAAGA
>DATKQU010000087.1:0-35410 GCA_035532595.1 Terriglobia bacterium
ATCCAGTTTGCAGTGGAGCCGGAAACCGGGCGCATGGTGGTGATTGAGATGAATCCGCGAGTCTCGCGCAGTTCGGCGCTTGCCTCCAAGGCGACGGGTTTCCCCATCGCCAAAATCGCCGCGCGGCTCGCCGTGGGCTACCGCCTGGATGAAATCCCGAACGACATCACCAAGAAGACGCCCGCCTGCTTTGAACCCACCCTCGATTACGTGGTGGTGAAAATTCCCAAGTGGGCCCAGGAAAAATTCCCCGAGTCCGATCCGCGGCTGGGAACGCAGATGAAATCGGTGGGCGAGGTCATGGCCATCGGCCGCACCTTTAAAGAGGCTTTCATGAAGGGCGTGCGTTCGCTCGAATCGGGCCGCAAGCCCCCTCCGCCTCCGGCCGACCGCGAAGAGCTGCTGCGCCGCGTTTCAACTCCGAATCCCGAAAGGCTATGGGATCTTCTGTATGCTTTCGCCGCCGGAGAAAGCGTTGAAACGCTCACGGAAATCACCCAAATCGATCCTTGGTTCCTCGATCAGGTCGAGCAGATGGTGGTCATGCAAAACGAACTCAAGCGCTTTGACGTTCACTCGGTTTCCGCCTCCGTGCTGCGCGAGGCCAAGCGCCTGGGATTCTCCGACTTGCACCTCGGTGAGCTATGGGGCGTGAAAGGCGACGAAGTCCGCCGCCAGCGTCTGGAGCGCGATGTGCGGCCCGTCTTCAAGCGTGTCGATACCTGCTCCGCCGAGTTCGAGTCCTACACCCCTTACCTCTATTCAACCTATGAGGACGAAGACGAGGCGGAACCGACGGATCGCAAAAAGATCATGATCCTGGGCAGCGGGCCCAACCGCATCGGGCAGGGCATTGAGTTCGACTATTGCTGCGTTCACGCCTCCTACGCGCTCAAAGAAGACGGCTACGAGACGATCATGGTGAATTGCAATCCGGAGACAGTCTCCACGGACTACGACACCTCCGACCGCCTCTATTTTGAGCCGCTGACCTTTGAGGACGTGATGTCGATTGTGGACGAGGAGAAACCCACCGGGGTGATCGTGCAGTTCGGCGGGCAGACGCCGCTCAATCTGGCGCGCCAGCTCAAGGCCGCCGGCGTGCCCATTATTGGAACCTCTCCGGAATCGATCAATCTGGCGGAAGACCGCAAGCATTTCGGGAACCTGCTCGTGCAGATGGGCATTCCGCAGCCGGAAAATGGGACGGCCATGACCGTCGAGGAGGCGCTGGAGGTGGCAAAGCGGATCGGCTATCCCGTGCTGGTCCGTCCATCCTACGTGCTGGGCGGGCGCGCCATGGTGATTGCTTACGACCAAACCATGCTCACCAATTACGTTCGCCGGGCGGAGGAACTGGAAGGGGCTTTCCCGATCCTGATCGACCGCTTCCTTGAAAACGCCACGGAAGTCGATGTGGACGCCCTTTGCGACGGCAAGGACGTGGTGGTGGCGGGGATCATGGAGCATATCGAACGCGCGGGGATTCACTCCGGCGATAGCTCCTGCGTGCTTCCCTCGGTCAACATCCCGGAGGAGACCCGCCGGACGCTGATCAACTACACGCAAAGGCTGGCGCGCGAATTGAACGTCGTCGGCCTGATGAACACCCAGTACGCCATCCAGAACGGCAAAGTATTCGTCATCGAAGTCAATCCGCGGGCCTCCCGCACCGTCCCTTACGTCAGCAAGGCCACCGGCGTGCCGCTGGCCAAAATCGCCGCGCGGCTGATGATCGGAAAGTCCCTGGCCTCCTTCGGCCTGGAGCCGGAACTTCCGGTGCGCTATTACTATGTGAAATCTCCCGTGTTTCCTTTCCAGAAATTTCCCGGCGCGGATAGCGTGCTGGGCCCGGAAATGAAGTCCACGGGTGAAGTGATGGGCGTGGCGGAGCGGTTCGGGCTGGCCTTCCACAAAGCCCAGCTCGCCGCGGGGCAGCGGATACCCCTCCAAGGCCGTGTCTTTATTTCCGTGACCAACCAGGATAAACAGGAGGTGGTTCCTCTGGCGCGCGAACTGGCCGCGCTCGGTTTCCAGTTGCTGGCCACCAAGGGCACGGCGGCGGCGATTCGCGCCGCGCGCCTCAAAGTCGAACGCGTCTATAAAGTCAACGAAGGCCGCCCCAACGTGGTGGACCACATCAAGAACGGCTCGATCGATCTGATCATTAACACGCCGCTGGGCCGGACCTCGCGCTTTGATGAGAAAGCGATTCGCAGCGCCGCCATCCAGCACGGCGTGACGTGTATTACCACCCTTTCGGCGGCCACCGCCGCTGTAAACGGCATCCGAGCCCAGCGCGATCGCGGGATCAGTGTCGCCAGCCTGCAAGAACTTCATCAAATCACTCGCACGCCCGTCCAAGCATCCGCCGCAGGTGAGGCCATCACCTCAGGGAGTTGACACATGACCCGCAAGGAAATCATTGGCAATATCAAGGGAATATTCGTCCCAGCTTTAACCCCCTTCAACCGGCGCGGCGAGATCGACCTAGCCGCCTTCCGCCAGAACCTGCGAGCCTATCTGAAGAAGGGCGTGGGCGGCGTGATCGTGCTAGGCTCTACCGGGGAGACGCCCTATCTGACCGAGCGCGAAAAGTTGCGCCTGCTGGAGGCGGCCAGGGCCATCATCCGGCCGCCGCAACTCTTGGTGGCGGGGACGGGCCTTGAAAGCACTCCCCAGACCATCGCGCTAAGCCGCGAAGCCATTGCCCGCGGCGCCGATGCGCTTCTGGTGCTGACGCCCGCTTACTACAAGGCTTACATGAATCCCGCAGTGCTCGAAAGACATTACCAAACCGTTGCCGATGCGCTGCGGCGGCCCATCCTGATATATTCCATCCCGCAATTTACCGGTATCCACATGGAACCTTCCACGATAGGGCGATTGTCCAAGCATGAAAATATTGCGGGCCTCAAGGAAAGCTCCGGGAACACGGAATTCCTGCAGGCCATTCTGCAACGGTCTCATCCCAAATTCCGTGTGCTGGTCGGCTCCCCGCTTATCTTCGTGGAGGCTTTGCAGGCGGGAGCTGCGGGAGCCATTCTGGGAAACGCCAACTACGTTCCAGAGGTTTATGTAAAGATTTACGATTATTTTTGTCGTGGCGAAATGGAAGCTGCACGAAAGCTTCAGCAGCGGCTTGAACCCGCAGTGCGTGAAGTCAACGTCCGTTGCGGGATCGCGGGAATCAAGTATGCGGCCGATCTCTGCGGGTATAGGGGAGGAGCGCCCCGGCCGCCACTTTTACCCTTGCGCCCCGCTGAACGCCGAATGGTCGCGGCGGCGATGAAAAAAGCGCATATCCCCCTCGTGCCCCGAGGTGCCGTCTAGTTTCGAGTTCCCATCCGAATCGTTATTTCCTCTCCGGCATCAATTCAAGAGTGTGCGCCAGGGGCAAGGACGGGCTGTTGCCGCAGGAGTGCCGGCAGTGTAGCATGGAGCATTCATGAGTCGCGAGTCCCTTTCTTATTCCAAGGTACCGAAATCGAGCAGCCTCTTTCTCGATTATCTCTACCGCTACGACCGCGTGAGCCGGTTCTATAACGGGCCACCGTTCGATCCTCAGACGTATGCCCGCCTGGGCCAACATGTTCAGAGTCTCCAAGGGTCACGGCAACAACTTGTAGACATCTTGCTCTCGCAAAATGAGGCGTTCGGAGCGGGCGATGAAACGCTGAAGAACATTCGGCGGCTCGGCCATCCGCAAACCTTCGCGGTCGTCACCGGCCAGCAGGTCGGCCTGCTCTCGGGTCCGGCTTTCACGCTTTACAAAGCCTTGACCGCGGTGCGGCTTGCGCAATCGCTCAGCGCGCAGGGGCTCCAAAGCGTGCCCGTATTCTGGCTAGCTACCGAAGATCACGACCTTGAAGAGGTCTCACACGCTAGCGTTTTCGATGACAGCTATGATCTGGTCCGTCTCGATGATCCCGGCGAGCGGCCAGCTCCTCATTCTCCGGTGGGGCGCGTTAAGCTGACGAACAAGATCACGGCCGAGATCGAGCGCTTGGAGTCTGTTCTGCCTCCCGGCGATTCTCGCTCCCGGCTGATCGAGGATCTCCGCGCCGCCTACCAGCCGGGAACAACCTGGGGACAGGCGTTTGGCCGGTTCGTCACGCGCTTGTTCGGCCGCTGGGGCGTGATCCTGCTCGATCCCCTGGATGAGTCCATCCATCGGCTGACGGTTCCCATCTACCAGGAGGCCCTCGGCCGGGCGGGCGAACTTCAGACAATCCTGCAGGAACGCTCCCAGGCGCTGGTAAAAGCCGGGTATCATGCGCAAGTTCACATCACCGATCAATCAACGCTGGTCTTTACTGAACGCGACGGAAACCGGCTACCGATCCACCAGCACCCCGACTCTGGCGAAACAACCTTTATTGCCGGCGATTCGGAACCATTGCCGCTCGCCAGGCTCAAGGCGAAAATCGAGAAGCAGCCCCTCAGCTTTTCGGCCAATGTTCTGCTCCGCCCGGTGGTGCAAGACCTGCTTCTACCGACCTTGGCTTACGTGGCGGGGCCGTCGGAACTCGCCTATCTGGGGCAAGCCTCCGTCCTCTATGCCGCTTTCCGGCGTCCCCTGCCGGTTATTTTTCCTCGCGCAGCCTTTACCCTCGTTGATCATAGGATTGAGCGCTGGCTGGAAAAATATCATTTGCAGGTTGAAGACGTTTGGGAAGGAGAAGCGCACCTGAGCCAGCGCATCGCCGCCACGGCTCTTGCCGAAGGGTGGTCGGAACGCTTCGGCCAGGCCGAAGAGGACTTGGGGGCGCTTCTGGGGCGCTTGAGGAAGGATATTGAGATTCTCGATCCCACCCTGCTCGATACCTTGAAGCACACGGAGGAAAAGATCGTCTACCAAATTGAACGCCTCCGGGGGAAAATGACTCGCGCCGCCCTGAACCGATCGGAGGTTCTGGCCCGCCAAGAGCAGGCTCTCCGCCGCGCCCTCATGCCCGAGAAGGAGTTGCAGGAGCGCGTGGTAAGCGGAGTCTATTTTCTGGGACGGGCAGGCTACCAATTGTTGGACCGCCTGCTCGACGAGATTCCGGCCGACTCCTCGGATCATCACCTCCTGAACTTCTAAACCCGCATTTCCAATTCATGTCAGCGCTGGATTCATGCCCCCGATCTAAACTGTCCTGGAAGTAGCACCGGGAACAGGTCAAACTGCCAGTCGAGTCCGAGACTGCGAATGTGGACGGCGAAATTGTGGTTGCGAACCAGCCGCTGGGGGTATACTCTCCCTCGCCAGGATGCAAAAATTGAAATCCTGGTTGGCACCTTCCTCGATCGAAGTTGGATCAGATCTCATTTTAGGGGGCACCCGGATGCGGCGTCGTGACTTTCTGCAGAGTTCAATCGCCTCGACAGTCGGCCTTTTCTCTCGCTGCGCTCTCCCGCTCAGCGCAGGCATCATTGCCGAGGAGCAACTTGAGGGAATGGTCCCTGCTGCGGACGCGGAGAATTATAGTTCGCTGAAAGACGCATTTCTCAATCCTCCAAATCATACTCAAAACTGGACCAGGTGGTGGTGGTTTGGGCCGAACGCCACCGAGGAAGGAATCGCCTACGAGCTCGGGCAAATGCACAAGCAGGGTCTGGGCGGCGTGGAAGTGCAGTGGATGACCCCCTTG
Organism: Terriglobia bacterium; assembly: GCA_035532595.1. Lineage (GTDB taxonomy): Bacteria > Acidobacteriota > Terriglobia > UBA7540 > UBA7540 > JAMCXS01. The sequence continues at coordinate 5,637 of DATKQU010000087.1, forward strand.
GAGCCGGAGGGGAACTTCGATTTCCTTTCGGAACGCTGGTCCAAGCTGGTGACCTTCACCGTCCAAAAGGCCAAGGAACTGGGCATGAGGGTTGATTTCACGCTGGGAACGGGTTGGCCTTACGGCGGGCCGTGGATTCCGATTGAACTCAGCTCTCATTGCATCCGGATGACCACCGAAGAGGTGATTGGCCCATACCGCTATGGGGTGGAAATACCCGGGGGGGTGGGGAAACATGAAAAGCTGATCGGCATCTATGCTGCCCAAACCCTGGGCTCCGATGAGGTGCTAGATCCCCATTCGATTCACGATCTCACGCCTTTCCTTCGCTATTCCGATCCGAACTACTGGGCCGTGGTTCGCCCGCCCGTAGGCTGGACGGTGCCGCCCGGACGTTGGAAGATCATCGCGTTAAAGCAGTCGCCTACCCGGCAGCCGGTGCGCGGGGCGAGTCTGGGAGACGAGGGATACGTCCTGAATCACTTCGCACGCCAAGCCTTGGACAAACATTTGGAGGTTGTGGGAGGCGCCCTCCAGAAGGCGGTGGGAAACGAATTCGGCAAAACAGTTCGGGCGATGTTCTGCGACAGCTTTGAGATTCAACTTCCACTGGGAACGTATTACTGGACCGGCGATCTTCTGGATGAATTCCATCGGCGCATAGGATACGACCTCAAGCCGCATCTGCTGGCGCTGTGGTTCCAGGCCGGGGAAAAGACGCCGCACGTCCGGCACGACTTTGTCGCCGTTCTATCCGACCTCATTATCGACAACTTCTTTGTCCCCCTCAGGAAGTGGTGCGAGCAGAACAAGCTGAAGTCCCGCGTACAGTCGCATGGGAGCATTGCCGAGCGACTGGCGGGCTATGGGGCCAACAGCATTCCGGAAGGGGAATATGCCACGACGCGCGTACCCACGGTGTCGATGGAGCGCAAGTACGCCACCAGCTCGGCCCACATTTACGGGAAGCCGCTGGTTTCGGCCGAGAGTTTCACTTTTATCAGCGCGCCCGGCTACCCGAGTTCCTTTCGCTACACGAACGATCTGGAATTGATGAAAGCGGTCATTGACCCGGCGCTGCGCGACGGTTATCAGGAAATCGTCAGTTGCGGGTATGCCTACAATGATCCCGATGAGAGGACCGAACCCTTCACCGAAATGTACGCCTCAGCGGCCATCCGTCACACCGAGCCGTGGTGGCAGTATTATCATGAATTCTCGGCCTATCTCGCCCGGACCTGTTCGATCCTTTCGCAAGGCACCTTCGTGGGAGACGTCGCCATCCTGTCACCGATTCCGGACGCATGGTGCAAGATCCGGCCTCCCGAGGCTTATTACTGGATACCGGATGAGTCCATCGAATGGGGCGACCTTCCGCAGCTCATTGTTCAGAACGGCTTCGACTTCAATCTCGTCAACGACCAGGTTCTGGTAAAACAATCCCAGATTGTGGACGGGAAGTTGCGGATCGGCGAGATGCAGCATGGCGTGTTGATTCTTCCCAACATGACCTATATCGCAGTTGCTACCATGGAACGGGTGCGGGATTTTTGCCGGAACGGAGGGCTGGTTATCGCCACCGAACGCCTGCCGCGATACTCAACCGGCTTCCAGAACTTCCAGGCAAACGATCAACGCGTTCAGGGGATGGTTCGCGAAGTGTTCGGTGAGATTCCTGACACTGAGGGCTCGGCCACTCATCCATTCGGCAAGGGCACGGGTGTTTTCATCAAGTCGGTTGCAGACCTTCCCGGCATCCTGCGCGCCCACCTTCAGCCTGACTTCGAACCGGAGCACCAAACCGACACACTGCTCCATCTGCACCGGCGGCGAGGCGACATCGATGTGTATTTTGTGGCCAACAACTCGGAAACGCGCATGTCTCGGAACGCCACTTTCCGCGTGGGGCACAAGATTCCGGAGGTGTGGGGAACAGAGACAGGAGCATTTGCACCCGCATCCACTTACCGGCTGACCGCGAAAGGTGTCGAGGTCTCTCTCCAATTGGAGCCTTACCAGTCGGCTTGCTACCTGTTCAGAAAACGCCCCGAGCCGGTTCATGTTACGGAGACGAATGCTGACCAGGTTTTTGCCGGTGATCATGGACGCATTACCTGCCGGATGGCCGAAAATGGCGTTTGCCAAGTCCGCTACGCAGGCGGCGGGCAAGCGCCCAGTCAGAAACAGGCCGAGGTAAAGAATCTGCCAGCACCCTTGGAGGTTATGGGAACCTGGCAAGTGACCTTTCAGGCTTACAAGTTTCCCACGCTGGTAAAACACATCGCAGATCTCCGTTCCTGGACGGATGACCCGGACACGCGGCATTTCTCCGGAACGGCACGCTATGAACTGGAATTCGAGATTCCGGCTGATTATTTCGGAGAAAAACGAGTACTGATTCTTGACCTGGGACGAGTTGCTGACGCCTCCAAAGTCTGGTTGAACGGCCATTCCGTAGGCCTGACCTGGAAGAGGCCGCACCGGCATGACCTTACAAAATGGGCCAAGCCCGGGAAGAATTTCCTCGAAGTGCGCGTCAGCAACCGGCTGATCAACAGGGTCGCCGGGCTCAAGAAACCCGAATGGATCAAAGAGGTCATCCAGAAGTACGGCTCCTACAACGAAAGGCGACTGTGGTACGAGATCGTCGCACGGGAATACGGCACAACGCACTTGCTCCCCGGAGGGCTCATGGGCCCGGTGCGCGTGGTTGCGATGCAGGACATCGAGTTTTCGCTTTAGGAAATTCCGGCTGGAGCTGCACCGCACGGATTACCGGATGCCAGGTCTGCTTCCCAGGCGCTCCAGCAGAAGCCCACTATCGCCGCGCGGGCGGCTGTGGCTTCGGGGCAGGGAAGCCTGCGGCCATTTTGTTATAATGAGTAAGCATCTTCCTCGAGTGTGAACTAATGGTGCAGGGCGATGGGGAGGGAACAATGCATGAGCACACCGGCAAGGCTGCGGCCCCGGACAAATCCAGGAACCAGAACCACGCGCTCCAGGTGGAGACACAAGCGCGAGTCGAACTCAAGGACATCACCAGCCAGATCACGAGGTTGATCGAGAGATCGGGAATTGAGAGCGGCCAGTGCCACATTTTTGTCCCGCACACCACCGCCGCCATTCTGATTAATGAAAATTACGACCCCGCTCTGCGCAATGACATCGAGAACTTCCTCAAGAAGCTCGCGCCAGTGAGTCCGGACTACCAACATAACGACGGCAATTGCGATGCTCACCTGAAGGCGGCGCTCATTGGCGCATCCAAGACCTTGCTGATTGAGCACGGGCAACTGGTTCTGGGCCGCTGGCAAGGAATCTATTTCTGCGAGTTCGACGGCCCCCGGCGGCGCAATTTGCGCGTCAAGCTTGTTGCGGATTAGCCATGGAACATCTCGGTGTTTACATCCAGGTTCCTTTTTGCGCTTCCAAGTGCAGTTTCTGCAATTTCAGTTCCCGCGTCGCCCGCCAGGATGTTTACGAAGGCTACTGCCGGGCGCTGTGCGGGGAGATTGACGATCTTCCTGCCTTCTACCAATCCGCAGGCGTAGACCCGAGTTTGCTTGCGCTCTCCGCGGACACCCTTTACATCGGCGGCGGAACGCCGTCACTCATGGGCGAAGGGCGGCTGGGCAAGATACTCGAAGCTCTCCGGCGGCGGATCAATTTCGCTCCTCGCGTTGAGTTTACGTTGGAAATGACTCCGGGCTCGGGCGGCATCGAGTTTCTGCGGAGCGCCGGAGCGCTCGGAGTGAACCGGCTCAGCATTGGCGCGCAATCTCTCGACGATCGGGAGCTTCGCGCCGTGGGGAGATTGCACTCGGCTGATGACACCCGAGAATTGATTGCCACCGCCCGCGCAGCGGAATTCCGCAACATCAACCTGGATATCATCGCCGGCTTGCCCCATCAGACCGAGGCTTCCTGGCAATCAACCCTTCGCTCCGCGCTCGACCTCCGGCCCGAGCACCTCTCGGTTTACCTCTTTGAAATCGACGAGAAAAGCCGCCTGGGCGGTGAGGTTTTGCAGCATGGCACGCGGTACCACGCGCCGTCGGTTCCCGGCGACGATTTCATGGCGGAAGCTTATGAGGCCGCTCTTGAACGGTTGCGGCAAGAGGGTTACCGGCAGTATGAGATTTCCAATTTCGCTCTGCCGGGCTCGGAGTCCGCGCACAACCTCAAGTATTGGCAACTGAAGCCTTACATCGGCCTGGGCGCGGGCGCTCATTCTTTCGACGGGCGGCGCCGCTGGGAAAATGAGACCAACGTACAGGTTTACGAAAGCAACCTGGCGCGAAAGGCATCGCCCATCTCCACGGTGCGCCAGCTCTCCGACTCCGAACAGGTGGAGGAGTTCTTCTTTCTTGGCCTGCGGCAGCGGGAGGGCATTGAGCTTGCCGAGGCGCGAAAGCGTTGGGGCGCGCGACAGCTTGCTCCGTGGACGCAAAGGGTCAAGGCGCTCGAAGGCGACGGGTGGCTGGAACGGGTGAATCATCGTCTCCGGCTGACAGACCACGCCCTGCTCGTCTCCAATGAAATATTTCAGCAATTCATTGCCGCCTAGAAATCGGCGGCAGATAAAAGCGGGAGATTCAACTGGCAAATTCCTTGATCGATCTACGCAGCGATACGGTTACGCGGCCGACTCCGGCGATGCGCCGCGCCATGGCGGAGGCCGAAGTCGGCGACGACGTTTACCGCGAAGATCCCAGCGTGAACCGCCTCGAAGCGCGCGCCGCGGAAATGTTCGCGCGGGAAGCCGCGCTCTACCTTCCGTCCGGCAGCATGGGAAATCAGGCGGCCATCAAGGTCCACACCCGGCACGGCCAGGACGTGATTTGCGAGGCGCGAGCGCATATTTACATCGCGGAAATGGGCATGATGTCGGCGTTCTCGGGCTGTATCCCCCGCACGCTGCACGCCCCCGACGGAATCCTGACCTGGAACCTGATCGAGCCTCTGGTTTGTACCGGGGCGGGTTTCCGCAGCCGCACGGGACTGATTGAGCTTGAAAACAGCTCGAACCTTTCTGGAGGGTCGGTTTATTCGCTTGAGGTTGCCGACGAAATCTGCGATCGGGCTCACGAGCGTGGTATTCCGGTGCACCTGGACGGCGCCCGAATCTTCAACGCTGGCGTGGCGCTGGGGCGTTCCGTAATCGAGTTGACGCAGAAGTTCGATTCCGTGATGTTTTGTTTATCGAAGGGGCTGGGAGCGCCCGTCGGCTCCGTGCTGGTGGGAAGCAAGGAATTCGTCGACAACGCGCGCAGGGTGCGCAAGATGTTGGGCGGCGGAATGCGGCAGGCGGGAGTGCTGGCCGCCGCCGGTCTGGTGGCGCTCGAAGAAGGCCCAAACCGCTTGCATGTGGATCACGAAAACGCCCGATTCCTGGCGGATGGGCTGGCGGAAATTCCCGGGATTAAGATCGATCCCCGCAAGGTTGTGACGAACATTGTTTTCTTTGATATTTCCGAGACCGGGCTTTCCTCCCACGAAATTTCAAAACGGCTTGCCGGGCGCGGCGTTCTGGCTAATGGCGTGGGCGCGGGCGCCATCCGCATGGTGACTCACCGGGATGTGGACCGGGAGAATTGCGAGCGCGCTCTACATGAGTTGCGCCAGATCCTCTCCGTGACCCACGGCGTTGCCGGAGCCTGAGCGCGGCGACGGCGCTATCCTGAAGCTGGCCATCACCGTTTGCCTTTCGCCTCGCGCCCGTAAAGATCGCCCAGAACCTCGACGTAATGCCTCTGATACGAAGCGTCGCCCGGATCAAGTTGGGTGCAAATCCGATATTGCTTGAGCGCCTCATCAAGGTTCCCAAGCTTCTCATACGCATACGCCAGGCCGCTATGAGCTTCGGCGCTCTCAGGATCGTGATGGACGGCTTCCAGCATTTCCACTCGCGCCCGCTCCCACTCATGAGTTAACAGGAAAGTTATGCCGAGCTCGCGGTGCAAATCCGCATTCTTGGGATCGAGCACGGTGGCCTCCCGCAGGAGCTTGACGGCCTCCGCAAACTGCCCGCTAGCCCGTAACTGCACGGCTTGCCGGGCGATTTTCCTCAGGCGCATTTTGGATTCGGCTGCGCCAAGGCCGGAAGCGGCGGGCGCGGGCGAGCCCGTGGTGGTTGGGGTGACGGCAACCTGCAGTTCCTCGCCCCGGCTGGGCTCCACAAAACGCGAGACCTCCTGCCGGCCCGGGCACTCGATGTGAAGGTAGTGGTCGCCTGGTTCGATCTCCGGGATGCTGAGCTTCCCGGCAGGGCCAGTCATTCCTTCCGGCTGGCCGTCAAGATCAACCTTGCATTGGGGGAGCCCAGTTTTAACGGCCACCGAAGTCGCATGCTCATCGCGGGCGGAGTTTTTCTTCTTGCCGTGAAAAACCGCCGCAAACCCGGTGGCCTCAACGCTGGCAATCAGGAAGATGGCAAGAGTTGGCAAAAGCTTGACGCTCATCAGAAAACCTGCCAAATTTTAGCACAGAACACGGCGTCCTGGCCGATCCTTCCCACGCCCTCGCAAATCTCGCGTGCGGCGTTTCCTGGCGGCCCCCGTGCCGCCCGCCCATCCATGCTAGAATAACGTTGATTTTGGGCTCGAGCGACCTCCAACGGTTAAGCATTGCGCGCGAATCGCTTCGCGATCGTTGATGACCGCAACGCCAAGAAGCCGCGACAGCCGCACCCTGGCCTGCCAGGATTTCTGATGAGCGATTCATTCGACGAGCGAGTGAAGCAAATCTGCTCGGGCAACCGCCGGGCAATCGCCCAGGCGATTTCCTCGATCGAAGGCGGCGATCCCTCGGGCGCGGCGCTGCTGAAAGCTCTTTTCCATAAAGCGGGCCGGGCCTACGTCATCGGGATTACAGGCTCGCCGGGGGCCGGGAAGAGCACCCTGCTCGAAAAGCTCGCCACCGAGTACCGCCGCCACGACAGCCGCGTAGGCATCGTGGCAGTGGACCCCACCAGCCCGTTTTCCGGCGGAGCCATTCTCGGCGACCGCATTCGCATGCAAGCTCTCGCCACCGACGAGGGCACTTATATCCGCAGTATGGCCACGCGCGGCCAGATGGGGGGCTTGGCGCCGGCCACGCGGGACGTGGCGATGGTCCTGGACGCGGCGGGCTGTGACGTGGTGTTCGTGGAAACCGTGGGAGTGGGACAGGATGAAGTGGACGTGGCACGGCTGGCGGATGCCACCGTGGTTCTGGTGGTGCCCGGCATGGGGGATGACATTCAAACCTTCAAAGCGGGCGTGATGGAGATCGCGGATCTTTTTGTGATTAACAAAGCCGACCAGCCCGGCGCGGAACGCGTCGAGCAGCAGATCAACATGATGCTTTCCGTTGCCCTGAAGCCCGCCGCCTGGCAGCCGCCGATTTTGAAGACCATCGCAACCGCGGGTGAAGGCGTTTCTGAAATGCGTGAGGCGCTCGAAACTTTCCGGAGCTTCCTTCAGGAGAGTCCCTGCGGACTCGAACGCCGCCGGGTTCGCCTGCGCTTCCGCCTGCTCGAGTTGCTCCGCCAAAGTTTGTTTGAAAAGGTGGCCCGAGAGCAGTTCGACGCGGCAAGCATCGACGCATACGTTGAAGAGATTCTGGCACGACTCCGCGATCCGCATTCGATCGTGGAGGAAATGATGGAAGCGTCCGGAGTGAAACCGGGCCGCGGGTGAGCCGCTGTAATGAGGGCTGCGTATGATGGTGCAAGCGACACGCGTCAGGGCACGGCTTTAGAGTCTGTGTGACAACTAGCTTTTTCGCGCTGTAGCGGCGATCTATGATCGCCGAAAGTATTGAAAACTCCACCCGGCGGTCCCTTCGTGCCTCAGGACAGGCTCCGACCGCCGCTACAACTTCAGTTATCACACAGACTCTTCAGCCGTGCCGTAAGTGCGGTCCCTCACCTCCATCCCCTCTCCCTGTGGGAGAGGAGGAACCACGAAGTGGTAGGTGAGGGCTTTCGCGGCATGACTGAAGTCATGCCCTAACGGGAGAATCCGTCACTCCGTTATGCAGTCCTCGATAATTGTGACTCGTGGTCCACAAGAAGAAATATCGCCAGGTATCTCGACTCGATTCGGATAGGATGAAGGAATGCGAATTCACCATGTGGGGATTGCTGTAGAATCGCTGGAAAAAGCCGTGCCGGTGTTCGAACTCCTGCTGGGCAGTTCGCCTGCCTCGCAAGGGAGCGTGGAAGACCAGAAAGTTCGCGTGGCGGTTTTCCAGGTGGGAGAAAGCCGCATCGAGCTACTGGAATCGACTGCGCCGGATTCGCCGGTGGCCCGCTTCATCGGCAAGCGCGGGCCGGGCATTCACCATTTGACTTTGGAGGTGGAAGACTTGCAGGGAGCGCTCGACCATCTCGAGAGTCGCGGCATCCGCTTGGTTGACCGCCAACCCCGCCCAGGAGCCGGCCAGGAATCGGTGGCGTTTCTTCACCCTTCGAGCACGGCAGGAATTCTGATCGAATTGCTGGAGGCAGCCGGCGCTGGACAGCTACATCCGGGGCAGGAAACAGAAAAAGAATGAAGCTGGGCGAGTTTGAAATATATGCGCTGTCGGACGGACGCTTCGCGCTCGACGGCGGGCAGATGTTTGGGGTGGTGCCGAAGGTTCTGTGGGAGAAGAAAATGCCTGGCGACGCGCGCAACCGCGTGCGGCTGGGCCTCACCTGCCTGCTGGTGCGGACGGGACGCCAGAATGTTTTGATTGAGACCGGCATCGGAGACAAGTTCGATGCCAAGCACGCCGACATCTACTCGATCGACCACACCACCGACCTTCCGGGGGAGTTGGCGCGGCACGGCCTCAGCCCGCAGGACATCGACGTGGTCATCAACACCCATCTCCATTTCGATCATTGCGGATGGAACACGCGGCGCGAAGGCTCGCGCATCGTTCCCACCTTTCCAAGGGCGCGCTACGTTGTGCAGCGGGGCGAGTGGGAACATGCCCGGCATCCGAGCGACCGGGATCGTTCGAGTTACTTGGAAGATTTCTTTGCTCCCGCGGAAGCGCAGACAGACCTTGTGGAAGGTCCCTGCGAAATCGTGCCAGGCATTCGGGTGGAGCCCGCGCCAGGCCATACGAAGGATTTGCAATGTGTCTGGGTGGAATCCAAGGGAGAGCGCGCATGCTTCATCTCGGATTTGGTGCCCACCCGCGTACATGTGCCTTATCCCTGGATCATGGCGTTTGACCTTTACCCGATGGATACCCTGGCCTCACGGAAGCGCCTCTTGCCTCGCCTCGCCGAGGAGCAAGCGCTGGTGGTCTTCCCGCACGATCCGGAGTTCGCCTGGGGAAGGTTGAAGGATCAGAACGGCAAGCTGGAATTCAAGCCATTGGCGGAAGCCTGAAATCAATCGCAGCGAATGGAGGATGAGAAGTGGCTCAAGCAGAAATCGGCATCATCGGTGGCAGCGGACTTTATGAAATGGCGGGACTCACGCGAGTCCGGGAGGTTCGCGTCGCAACCCCTTTCGGCAAACCTTCGGACGCTTTTCGTCTCGGCCTCATGGAAGGCCGGCGCGTGGCCTTTCTGGCCCGGCACGGCCGCGGGCATGTGATCAGCCCCTCGGAAATTAATTTCCGCGCCAACATCTATGCCATGAAGAAGCTGGGAGTGGAGCGGATTCTTTCCGTCAGCGCCGTGGGGTCGCTGCGGGAAGATTTCCGGCCTATGGATATGGTGCTGCCCTCGCAGTTCTTCGACCGCACGCGGGGGCGGATTTCCACCTTTTTCGATCGCGGCGTGGTCGTCCACATCGGGTTCTCCGACCCCATGTGCCCCACAGTGGTCGAGGCCCTGGCCAAGGCATCGGCGGAGGCCGGCATAAACGTCCACCAGGGCGGAACGTACGTTTGCATGGAAGGCCCCGCTTTCTCGACCAAGGCGGAATCGAACGCATATCGCGCCTGGGGGATGGACGTGATCGGCATGACCAATCTTCAGGAGGCCAAGCTCGCACGCGAAGCGGAAATTTGTTACGCCACCCTCGCCATGGTCACGGACTACGACTGCTGGCACCCCGAGCATGAGGCGGTCACCGTCAGCCAGATCATCGAGTACCTCAATCGCAACGTTGAAAACGCCCAGACCATTTTGCGCGCCACGCTCAACTATCTGCCGAAGGTAAGGCATTGCAAGTGCCCATCGGCGCTGGCGCACGCCATTCTGACCGACCGGCGCAAAATTCCGCCCCAGGCCAAAAAGAGGTTAAACTTGCTGATTGGGAAATATCTCAAGTAAACTTGTAAGCGTTCTCACAAATTCCTAAACGAGGTAAAGGCGGGTTCGCATGTCGCTCTTGGTCGTTGGCTCGGTAGCATTTGATTCGATTCGCACCCCTCACGGGGAAGTCGAAGGGATTCTGGGTGGCTCAGCAACCTTTTTTTCGGTTGCGGCAAGCTGGTTTGGGCCGGTGAAGGTGGTTGCTGTGGTCGGCGACGACTTCGGCGAGGAACACCTGGAGGTCTTCCGGCTGCGCTCGATTGAAACCAGCGGCCTGGAGCACGCTCCGGGAAAGACCTTCCGCTGGCAGGGCGAATACGTGGGCGACATGAATGAGGCCCGGACCCTGGGCGTCCATCTCAACGTCTTTGAGAAATTCAGCCCCAAGATTCCGCCCTCGCACGTGGCGAGTGAATTTGTGTTTCTGGGGAACATCGATCCCCGGCTGCAACTCCACGTCCGCCGCCAGCTTCCTCAGGCGCGCCTGGTCGCTTGCGACTCGATGAACTACTGGATCGAAGGCAGCCTCGGCGCATTGAAAGAAACTCTCGGCGCCGTCGATGCCATCGTGGTGAATGAAGGCGAGGCGCGCATGCTATCCGGCCGCCAGAACCTTCGGCAAGCGGCGACGGAAATTCAGAAGATGGGCCCCCGCATCGTGGTCATCAAACGCGGAGAATACGGCGTGGCCCTTTTCAACAACGGATCGATTTTCTCCACGCCAGCTTTCATGCTGGAGAATTTTAAAGATCCCACGGGCGCCGGGGACTCCTTTGCGGGCGGGTTCATGGGGTATCTTGCCAAGAGCGGTGATTTTTCCGAAGCCAATCTGCGGCGGGCGGTGGCCTACGGCTCCGTCATGGCCAGTTTCGCCGTGGAAGAATTCGGCCTCAAGCGCCTGCTGGAGATTACCCCGGAGGTCATCGAAGCGCGCATGCGCGACTTTACGCGTTTAACCCAACTTAATGTCTGACCGGCCGCACGCCGTTACTTCCTCGCCTCACCCTAAGACGCTTCTTCCTCTCCGCACCGCGCTGGCCGTCTGGAGCGCCATCGTGGCCGTCGCGCTCGGAAGTCTTGCCTTCTTCTACACCCAAGGTTTGACGGACCTTTACGGCGACGCCCTCGCCCACATGGAGGGCGCGCGGCGGATCTTCGATTCCCTGACCCCCGGCTTGGGGGCAAGCGGCAGTGTCTGGCTCCCCTTGTTCCATCTGCTGGCCGCGCCGCTCGCGATCAACAATCACCTGTGGCGCACGGGCCTGGCGGGAAGTATGGTTTCCATCGCCGCCTTGTGCGGCGCCGCCTGGCTGCTGTTCCGGCTGGGGCTCGAAATGAACGGCAGTCTCGCCGCCGGACTGGTGGCGCTAGCCGGCGTCTTGCTATGCCCGAACATGCTTTACCTGGCGAGCACCCCCATGACCGAACCGCTCGCCATCCTGTGGAGTATTCTCGCGGTCTATGCCTTGTTTCGTTTTCAGATGAGCGGCCAAACGCGCTGGGTGGTGGGAGCGGGCATGGCTGCTTTTCTTGGCACCCTGACGCGCTACGATGAGTGGTACGTGCTGCCCTTTGCGGCATTGTTTGTCCTGCTGGCCCGGAAAGATTCCTGGCCGGTCCGCTTTCGCCGCGCGCTGCTGTTTTCAGTCTTGGCGGCTGCGGGACCGTTGCTGTGGTTCTTGCACTGCGCTTACCGTTTCGGCAATCCGCTGGAATTCTATAACGGGCCATACTCCGCCCAGGCCGTTTATGCCCACCAGGTTGCCACCACCGCGTTCCGCTATCCCACCGACGGAAGCTTTCTGCTTTCCGCGCGCTACTACCTGGCGGACTTAAAGCTGGTGGTCGGCCCCTGGTCGCTGGAACTGGCTGCACTTGGCTTGGTGGCGTGGGCGGTGGACCGTCACTTGCGCTCGCGGCGCGCTGCCGCTCTGCTTCTCATTGTTCCGCTTCCGTTCTACGTGCAGGCCATGGCCCACGCCGGCGTGGCGATTTACGTTCCCACGCTCGTGCCCTATACCTACTACAACCTGCGCTACGGGCTGGAAATGCTGCCGGCGATCGCTCTACTGGCTTCCTTCCTCATCTCATCCACCCTGCCGCGGAAGGTCTGGATGGGTCTGCTGGCCGGATGCCTGCTGATCTTAGTCGCCCAGGGAGCCGCCACGATGAGCAGGGGAGCACACAACCTGCCCGTGGCCAAAGAAGCCATTCTGAATACGCCTTGCAAGTCGCCCGATGACCGGGCGCTCATACAGTTCTTCGCGCGCAACTACGACGGCCAAACCCTGCTGATGCAATCCGGAGAATGGCCCTGCGTCGCGTCCACCCTGGGAATTCCGCTCCGAAAGTTTCTCGGCGACACCAACCGGAAGTACTGGCTGCAGCTTCCACGCGGACTTCCAAAATCGACGGAGTGGATCGTTCGCGGGGATGGCGATGCCGTCGACACGCTCATGCGCGCCTACCCGGATTCCTTCGGCGATTTCCAGCCCGTTTACCGGAAAGATTTTCCGGAACAGCAGAGCATTACGATTTACAGGCGCAAGCCCGGATAGATTTTGCTTGACCGCCGGGGGAGTTGACGCGAAACTACCTGACTTGGCAGGGCTGGATTTTGACTATGTCCGAAAAGACGGCAATTACTTTTGCAAAGTTTCACGGCCTAGGTAACGACTTCATTGTTGCCGACGGCCGCCAGTTGCCCCGTGACCTGGGAAAGTTGGCCCGCGCGATTACCGACCGTCACACCGGAGTGGGGGCTGACGGATTTCTAGTTCTCTTGCAACCGCGCAGCGAGATGAATCAGGCACGGGTTCGATTCTTTAACGTCGACGGCAGCGAGGCGGAGATGTCCGGGAACGGCATCCGCTGCGTGGGCGCGGCGCTGATGGATGGAAAGCGCGCCCGGCGCGTGCTCCGGATCGAAACCAGCGCCGGAGTGAAAACCCTGGAACGGGTTTCCTCCAAGCCCTCGCCGCGCAAGGGGATCTGGAACTTCCGGGTCAACATGGGCAAACCCATTCTGGAGCCGGAGCGGATTCCTTTCCTGGCCGGAAGACATCCTGCTCCTGTCGTGGCTTATCCGCTGCGCACCCAGCAGGGCATTGTGGCCGCGACCATCACCTCCATGGGAAATCCTCACTGCTCGATAATTGTTCAGGACTTGTCCACCACGCCGTGGCTGGCCCTGGGCAGGGAAATCGAGCATAGCCCTCTTTTCCCAAACCGCACCAACGTGGAGTTCGTGCGGGTGATTTCCAAGAGCGAAATCGAGGTGCGCTACTGGGAGCGCGGGGTGGGAGAAACTATGTCTTCAGGAACGGGCTCCTGCGGCGCTGTAGTCGCCAGCATTTTAAACGGCCTGACGCGACGAACCGTCAAAGTCCGCACACTGGCCGGCACTCTGGAGGTTTCCTGGCCTGCGGATGGCGAGGTGCTGTTGACCGGCCCCGCTGAAATCATCGCGCGCGGGGTCTATTACGCTCAACCTTAGCCGGTTACTGAAAACGCCATCTGTCAGGATGAGGTCGCGCGAGTAGTTTTCCCACAGCCTGTTCGGGGACTCGCGCGGAAGCCTGCGGCGTTAGTTTCTAATTCTCTGCTTCTCCCGTCATGGGAACGAAGAGAACGGGCAGCAGCTTTTCCTGCTGAAATCCCATGGCGGTTCGCCGCACTCGAACTAACATTTGAACGTTCTTTCCGACAGGAATCACCAGCCGCCCTCCGGGCGCGAGCTGGTCGAGGAGAGGCTGAGGAATATGCCCGGGAGCGGCGGTAACGATGATAGCGTCAAACGGCGCTGCCTCCGGCCAGCCCTGGTAGCCATCGCCGATCCGAACTTGGACGTTCTCATAGCCGAGCCGCTGCAATCGCTCCGAAGCGCTCTTGCCGAGGGGTTCGACAATCTCCATGCTATAGACTTCCCGGGCCAGCAGGGCGAGAACGGCGGCCTGATAGCCCGACCCCGTACCGATCTCCAGAACACGCTCTTGCGGCCGCAGTTCGAGCGCTTCCGACATGAAGCCCACGATATAGGGCTGCGAGATGGTCTGGCCGTGGCCAATCGCGAGCGGCGTATCCAGGTAGGCATGTGGTTGCATTTCCGGCGGCACAAACAGGTGGCGCGGCACCTTCCGCAGAGCTTCGAGCACCCGGCGGTCCCGAACACCGCGCTTGGCAATTTGCTCCTCCACCATCCTCTCTCTCGCCTTGCGCGCGAGGGAGGAATCTTGAATCGGTGTCCGGGTGGAAGGAGTAGCCTGGGTCGCAGCGCGAGGAAGCCAGCCCTGAAAAATGGCAAGGAGCAACAGTGAGGGGAATCCCCCACCGAACCAGACCGCCTTCGGGAAAAGGCACTTGGCTCGCATCCGATGCTCCTGAAACCATTGTACCCCATGCGAGGGTCAAGGGAGCCAGCGTCCTGATTTTTGGAAGCAGCATGAGGCAAACGGAACCGCGCAATACGTGATACACGGTCTTGCGTCGTGCCTTCCGTTTATCTGGCGGGGCATCTGTTCTCTTAACACTTCCAGGGTTTGACCCGGTATGATGGGCGGGAGCCCTTTTTTAGGGAAGCGAGAAATCTGATGCCTTCTCCCCTGCGACGCGAGTTAACCGTGGTAAGCGCCACCGCCCTAGTGGTGTCCAACATGATCGGCACCGGAATCTTTACGACCACCGGATTCCTTGCCGCCGATCTGGGCCACGTCTGGCTGGTGCTTGGAGTCTGGGTTCTGGGAGGTATCGTAGCCATGGCAGGATGCCTGGTCTACGCTGAGATGGGAGTTAATTTCCCCCGTTCCGGCGGTGAATATGTTTATTTGCGCGAAGCCTGGGGACCCGGCTGGGGATTCTTGAGCGGCTGGGTTTCGTTCTTCGCAGGATTCTCCGCGCCCATCGCAGCAGGGGCTTTAGCGTTTTCCGCCTACCTGAGCTTCTTCTTCCCCTCGCTCGCTCCTGCCGCCGCCCGCGAGCGGCAATTCGCCGGCCTCGGCTGGCTGCACCTGGGGAATGGGCAGCTTCTGGCGGTAGCGGTCATTGCCGCTTTTGCTTTGGTCAACATCCTCGGCATCAAGGTCGCGGCTAACGTGCAAAACCTGCTGACGCTCCTCAAACTGGCGGTGCTGGCGGGTTTTCTGACCCTCGCTTTCTCCATCGGGAACGGCCACTGGCAGCATTTTGCCGAAGCCACCACGCGCGCGTCCTCGCACAACCTCGCCCTGCAATTCGCCGTTTCCCTGACGTTCGTGATGTTTGCTTACAGTGGCTGGAATGCGGCAACCTACGTGGCGGAGGAAATTCGATCCCCCGAGCGCACTCTGCCTTTAGTGATGGTCAGCGGGACAATTGTCGTCGCGGTGCTCTATCTGGCCTCGAACGTCGCATTTATCTACGCGCTGCCGCTCGAGAGATTGAAAGGCATTTTGCCGGTGGGCTCGGAGGCTGCCAAAACGCTGTTCCAAGGCCGGGGCGGAGCGATTTTCAGCGGGATGATGGCGGGGGCATTGCTTTCGTGCATCAGCGCCATGGTGATTGTCGGGCCGCGGGTTTACTACGCGATGGCGCAGGATGGGTGCTTTTTCTCCTCTGCCGGCCGTGTGCATCCGCGCTGGCGAACCCCGGTGGCGGCGATTCTTTTTCAGACCATCGCCTCGGTGGTGATGATTGTCACCGGGACGTTTGAAGCTCTCATTTATTATATCGGCTTCATGCTGGTGCTGTTTGCTGCCGTGGCCACTGCCGGTATCTTCCATTTAAGAAAGAGGCCTGGGTGGCGGAAACTGCGCGCCGTCGATTGCTGGTATCCCGCGGTGCCGGGCGTTTTTCTCCTGGCGAGCGCCGGCATGCTGATCTCGACGATTCAGCTCCGCCCCAGGGAGTCATTCTTGGGGCTCGTCACGATTGTCTGCGGAGCCGTGTTCTACTGGTGGCGATTCCGCAAGAGCGGCAGCTTGCGGCAAGGGTAGGGAAGAGCAGAACATCAGCCCATGTTGGCCACAGCGCAGGTCAGGCAAATCGCGGAGGTTCATCGCAGGCCGATGATATATTGAAGCCGAAATGGAGTGGGCAAATTAGCGAATGAGGAGTGGACTCATAACTTCTTGGTTGAAAATTCAGCCGCGGCGAATCGCGCATGGTGTTTTTCTGGCTCTCTTGCTGGGGCTTGCCGGGGCCGCGAACGTTTCGGCCGGCAACTTGCCGGTTCAATACGTGCTTGATCTGCGGGAACCCGCCTCTCATCTGGTCGGAGTCACGATGATCGTCCCGGAGGCAAAGGCAGGCACTGAATTGCAGTTTCCGGCATGGAACAACCTGTATCAAATCCGAGATTTTGTCCGCGAAGTCCAGCAGGTTGAAGCACGGTGTAACGGCAAACCAGCGCCGCTAGCGCGCCTGAACATGGAAACGTGGCAGAGTTCCGAGGCCTGCTCGGATTTTGAACTCCACTATGCGGTCTATGCCAACCAGGACAATATCTTTTCCAGCGTCCTTAACAGCCGCCGCGCTTTTATGAATTTCGCGCTGCTGCTTTTCTATCTGCCGCATGATCGCGCCCGCGGCGTCCAGGTCGAATTTCTGCTCCCCGAAGGCTGGAAGCTGGTCACAGCTCTCGATGACGGGACCGCGCCCGGCGAATACCAAGCCGCGAATTACGACCGTCTGGCGGATAGTCCCGCCGAGGCCGGGACGTTTCAAGAATTTGACTACGTTCAGAATGGCGCGACGTTTCGCGTGGTCGTCGATGCCGCACCTGATCTCTATTCGTCAAAACATCTGCTGGCAGCGCTCAAGAAAATTACCGCCACGGAAACAGCCCTCATGCAGGACGTTCCTTTCCGCCGCTACACTTTTTTTTATTATTTTCCGGAGTCAGGCAGCGGAAGCGGGGGGATGGAACACCGTGATGGCACGGCCATTAGCATTCCAGCAGATGAAATGCGCGCAGGGCTCTACCCCTTGGAGGCCACGTCCGCCCATGAGTTCTTTCACCTCTGGAACGTCAAGCGCATCCGGCCACGGGGTCTCGAGCCGATTGATTACATCCACGGAAACGATACGAGCGATCTCTGGTTTTCCGAGGGAGTGACTAGCACCTACGGCGAACTGGTCTTGCTCCGCGCCGGGCTGATTCGCCGCGGAGAATTTTACCACCACCTCGCCTCCCAGATCGCCCAACTCAAAGCTCGCCCGGCAAGGCATTTCCAGAGCGCTGAAGAAGCCGGCCGCGAAGCATGGCTGGAAAAGTATCCCGATTACTCCCGGCCGGAACGAAGCATTTCTTATTACAACAAGGGAGAGTTGCTGGGTTATTTGCTCGACCTGGCCATCCGGTACGCGAGCGGCAACCGCCACAGCCTGGACAGCCTCATGCGCCGCCTGAACCAGGATTTTGCCAAGCGGGGACGTTATTTCGACGACGCGGACCTTCAATACCTTCTCACCGACCTTGCGCCTGGTTCCGATTGCAAGGCCTTTTTCCGGGATTACGTGGACGGGACCCGCGATCTTGACTATGACACTTATCTCGGTTACGCGGGCTTGCACCTCACCACCAAGATGGCCAAAATGGCGGACCTGGGCTTCCAGTCGCTCAAAAGCTTTACCGGTCCGGTGGTTGTGGAGTCGGTTGAACCGCAGAGTTCCGCTCAGGAAGCCGGGCTCGAGCCGGGAGACTTTCTCCTCAAAATGAACGGCATTGAACTGACGTGGCTGCCCGACCAGGCCGCTCGTGAACTGAGCCCCGGGCAGCGGGTCAAATTCAACGTGCGCCGCGCCGACCGTATTCTTAAGATCGAATACCGGGTTGGTTCCAGGCTTGGCCCCGTCTACGGCGTTGAGGAGAACAATCACCCCACAGCGGAACAACGCCGGGTGCGGGAGGGATGGCTGGAAGGGAAGACCACCACGAGCCAGGCAGCGCAAAACTGATGTTGCGGACCTTGTTTGTCTATACGGCCGTCAGTCTCTACATTTTGATTGCCGGCCTGTCTATACTCCTGCTCTCCGCGATCACCGGGAATGCAAACTCCATCTATGGAGCCAGTCTATTGGGCGCAAGAATAGCCTTGCGGCTGGCGGGCATCAAAGTAGTGGTTGAAGGCCGGGAGAAAATTCCGGCGGGGCGTGCCGTGGTGTTCATGAGTAATCACCAGAGCAACTGTGATCCCCCTGCTCTGGTCGCGAATCTTCCTCCCGTCCTAATCCTGGCCAAGAAGGAAGTCTTTCGCATTCCGGTATTGGGACGCGGCATGCGGATGATGGGATTTATTCCCGTGGACCGCAAGAGCCGCGAGCGGGCTTTTGGCGCCGTAGATCAGGCCGTGGAGTCGCTCAAAAAGGGAAACTCCTTCCTGGTGTTTCCCGAGGGCACTCGCAGCAGGGACGGAAGACTTCAAGCCTTCAAAAAGGGTACCTTCGTGATGGCCATCAAGGCGGGCGTGCCGATCATGCCGATCTCCGTTTCAGGAGGCAGCAAGATCACGCGCAAGGGAGAATTCACCGTACACCCGGGAACCGTGAGGATTACAATTCATGACCCCATTCCCACCGCCGGTTACACCGCGGCAGACCGCGCCAAGGTCGCCGCCCAGGTGCGCGGCGCCATCCTCGCAGGGCTCGCGGCCGATGAGAAGCCGCTCGAACCCCATCCTGCCTGAGATCTGGCCGCCCTAGTCACTTGTAGCTTGCGAATCGGAGCGGCTGAAATGCCGCCGCACCGCCGCGTAGATTTCCGGGAGTCGAGCGTAGGCGGCGGAACACTTGAGCCACCGGGCGTTATCGATCCCCGGATAACCGGAAATGATTTTATTGGATTCCACGTCCGAGGGGATTCCAGTTTGCGCCGTGGCAATCACGTTGTCCCCGATGGTGAGGTGCCCAGCCACACCCACCTGTCCCGCCAGCACAACGCTCTCTCCCACTTTGCAGCTTCCCGCCAGTCCTGACTGCCCGCAGAGCAGGGTATTGGCGCCGATATCGCAGGCGTGCCCCACTTGGACCAGATTATCAACCTTCACGCCCCGCCGCAGCCGTGTTTCACCCACCGTGGCGCGGTCAATGCAGGCGTTCGCTTGCACCTCGACGCCGTCTTCAATCACCACGGTTCCGGCTTGCACGATCTTGTAATAGGAGCCATCTGCCTGGCGGGCGAAGCCGAAACCGTCGCCTCCGATCACAGCTCCGTTCTGCAAGATCACGTTATTTCCGATGGCGACGTTTTCCCGGACGACGGCGTGCGAATGAGCGAAGAAGCCGTTCCCGATTTTCGCCCCCGGATAAATCATGACGTGCCCTTTGATGACGCAGTCGTCGCCGATTTCCACGCCCTCTTCAATGACGGCGTAGGGACCGATGGAAGGGTTCCGGCCGATCCTGGCGTCCGGGGCGATGACGGCGGTGGAATGAATACCCGGCGCCGGGCGTAGCGGCGGGGAGAAAAGCTCCAAGGCCTGCGCAAAAGCCAAATAGGGATTCTCAGAACGCAGCGCTGGGCGTCCCGGGTCAGGTTCCTGGGGTGAAAGAATGATCGCCGCCGCTTGAGTTGTTTTGAGTTTCCGCCGATATTTAGGGTTGGAAAGGAAGGTCAAAGAAGTGGGCCCGGCCATTTCGATGGGGGCAACCGCCGTAATCTCCAGATCTGCGGGGCCCTCCAGCTTTGCACCCAGCTTCGCCGCAATGTCGCCAAGTCTCATGAGTCGAACTCCTTCCGGGGTAGCGGGATACGGGCAGCTCTTGACCGCCAGGCGCATGCCTTGCTGCCGATCCCAAGGTGCAAGGTTATCAGGGGAGGCAACGATAGGCAACGTCCCGTACGGGAGTACTAGTACTCCCGTTCTCTTGCCTTGCGGGAGACTTTGACCAACAATACCTGTGAGGCAGTTTCCGTAACCCGGTTCCGTTTCTCCCGCCGGAACACACTCGGAGGAAGGACCGGGTGCTTGTTGTTTTGGTGCAAACGAGATAAGCTGCGAACAGTTCAATTTGAGTGGATCATATGGGCATAGAACAGAGGGGCATTCGCGCCGGAACGCGAATTCCGATCGAACTTCCAGTCAGCTTGCGCTGGAAAAGTCCCGCTGGAATTGAGCACCGCGCACAAGCCAAAACCAGCAACATCAGCGGCAACGGGCTGTTCATCCAGACGCCCTTGCGTATTCGCCACGATACGCGGGTGCAATTGACCGTTTCGTTTCCTGCTGAGATCACCAAAGTTCCTACGCATTTGCGCTGCGAGGGCCGTGTTGTCCGGCAACAGGCACAGGCTGCGTTTGCCGGAGTCGGCGTGGTCATCGATGACTACCAGTTGTTTTCCGCTCCGCAGCCCGCGTAGGGTGGCCGGATTTGCCGGATTCGGCCTCAAGGGATTCAACACCGTAGGAGGGCTAAAGCACTCCCTCCATCTTATCGTCCTCCCGTATCCGGACAGGCGTTTTGGCTAACCACAAACTTGGGCGCCTGGGTCGAAACCTCGAACTTCGATCATGCAAGCGAAAAGCCGGCTGAAATCCAAGAAGAAGATCAACATCCTGGTCGCGGACCGCGAGGGGATTTTTCGCTTGGGACTCAAGAGGCTTTTGAGTGCTGAGGACGACCTGCGGGTGGTCGCACAAGCGGAGAATGTTCCGCAAGTCATGGCGATGCTCAAGACCTTCCAGCCGGATTTAATAATCGTCCAACAGGAAATCGCCTCCGACGGAAATCGCAGCCTCCTCGCACAAATCCGCCACCAGGCGCCTGAGTGCAAAATCATCGCCATCGCCTCCCTGTTTTCCGAACAGATGAAGAAGGAACTCGTCGAAGCAGGAGTCTCGGGGCTGATCTGCAAGGCGGATCAACCGGAAGCGTTCGTCAAGAGTGTTCACAGGGTTCTCCGAGGGGAAACGGTCCTGCCGCACAGTCCCCTGACGGAAGTCGGCGTTGGGATCGTCAGCGACAAAGACCGCCAGCCGCGCCCGGTGGATACACTGACCCGCCGCGAGAGGACGATTGTAAGCTGCCTGACTCAAGGGTGGCGAAACCGTGAAATTGCCAGCCATCTGGATATCGTTGAACAAACCGTCAAGAACCACCTCAGGTCCATTTACGATAAGGTCGGAGTCTCAGACCGCCTGGAGCTGGTTCTTTACGCCATCCACCAAAGGCTGGAATTGCCCAAGGTAACTTAATTAATTCCAATGTTCCTTTTGTCATTTGACAACGTCCAAGCAGCATAATCGCTTTAGAACTTACGTCTTGCGGGTTAAAACCAGGCTGTGAACTCCGCGTTTCGAAAGCCCCATCGCTAGCTGCTGCCCTGCGAGGCACTTAAAAACCAGCTTGGTCTTGTGAAACCGCATGTGCTAAGATGCGTTTCGATTTGAGCCTTTCAGACGTCCAGGCTCGAGGTTGCTAGGCATTTGAGAAATGCTCCTATCTTGCTGAATATAAATATAATATTGCTTTTGGATAGCTCGTCACAGTATTCCGGGCCTAAGGTTGCAGGGAGCAGGGTTGGGATTTTGTGGCTTTCGCGCCAACGGATGGGGTCTTCTGCTGGGTCATGTATCGCTGGAAGCCCTAATTATTTGATTGCAGTGGCAATAGGGCTGTATTTTATGACCGAAACTGCCTAAGGAGACAGCACCGACCATGCTGGATCCGCCAGCTAACGTTTCATCTGAGATTGCCGAATTCCTGGATTATGCCCGGGTTGAGAAGGGTTTAGCCCCCAATAGCATCACGAGCTACCGGCAGGATCTGAAGAAGTTCGCGTTTTACCTTCAAGATTCAGGCATGGAGCTGGGCAAAGTTCAGCACGAGAATATCCGTAAGTTTCTCGAGTCCTTATATCGGCAGGGCTTGAGCGCGCGTTCGGTGGCAAGACATTTGGCGGCTCTCCGGCATTTTTTAAAATTCCTGGTCAAGGAAGGGAAACTCCCGCGAGACCCCGCGCACGAAGTGGAAACCCCGAGACTCGATCACTCACTTCCCAAGTACCTTAGCGCTGGGGAGGTCGATAGCCTGCTCGCACAGCCCGATCCGGCGACTCCCGGCGGGCTTCGCGACCGGGCGATGCTGGAACTGCTTTATGCGACGGGCATGCGTGTTTCAGAACTTCTCTCCGTGCGATGGGAGGATTTCGAGCCCAACCTGGGCATTGTCCGTTGCATCGGCAAAGGAAGGAAGGAGCGGCTGATCCCGGTGGGGAAGTCGGCCTTGCGGGCCGTGGAAGCCTATGTCCGGAACGGACGCGGCAGCTTTATGAAGAATCCCGGGGTTCCTTTCATGTTCCTGAACGTCCGAGGTGGAGCGCTATCCCGCGTGGGCTTCTGGAAGATCCTGGGAGCCTACGGCCGGCGGGCAGGAATTCACACTTCACTGACTCCTCACATGATCCGGCACTCTTTTGCGACCCATTTGCTGGAGAGAGGGGCCGATCTGCGGTCCATTCAGACCATGCTTGGACACAGCGATATTTCAACCACTCAGATTTATACGCACGTCCTTAAGGAACGATTGCGGCAAGTTTATCAGTCTCATCACCCGCGAGCCTGAAACCGCGGAAGAGACTCAACCTAGGCTGGCATACAGGAAACTATGAGCGACTACAACTTCTTGATGGAAACTCGGCTTTCCCCGGCGCAATTCCAGGTGTTGAACAAGCTCAGCCGAGTTGCTCACGACAAGGAACTGAACTTGTACCTTGTGGGTGGGGCAGTGCGCGACATGACTTTTGGACAGGCCACCATCCACAACCTGGACTTCGCCGTGGAAGGGGACCTTCAGAAACTTTTCCATCCGCTGCACATCGATGATTCCCGGCGCAAAAAGCCTGGGAAAGCGGCGCAGGGTGCTGATCAAGGCGCCATCGAGGTTCTCCGGGCCTCGGTCGACAAACGTCTCTGGGCGGCGAAACTGTGGTTTGGCAACGGGGTTCGCGCGGAAATCGCCCAATGCCGCACCGAAACCTTTTCCGCCCCCGGGCACCCGGTGGCCACGCCCTCCATGATTTTTGACGACTTGAAGAGGCGGGATTTTGCGCTCAACGCCATGGCAATCTCCCTTCATCCCAATTCCCGCGGCCTGCTCCTGGATCCGAAGAATGGTGTCGGCGACATCGAGCGGGCGGAAATCCGCGTCCTCCACCCGCGCAGTTTCTCGGAGGATCCCGTCCGCATCTACAGGTTGTTCCGCCTGGGCCTGCGTTTGGGATTCAAGCCGGAAGAAAAGACTGCGCGCTGGCTTGCGGCCGCGATCGAGGAACGCGCCTGGGCCGGTCTTTCCCCCGACAACCAGGCGCGGGAATTGGAAGCCGTTCTCCGGGAAGACAGCCCTGACCGGGTGCTCAAATTGTACGCCGAGCGGGGAATCTTAAACGGCCTTGAACGGCATCTTGGCAAAATACCTTATGAGCAGTTTCGGAAGGTCCGCACCGTCTCGCATAAGGTTCCCGGTGCCGATCCCTATCTGCTCAATTTCCACTGTCTCGTGAGCAACCTGGGCTCAGCACAAAAGAAAAGCCTGGCCCATAAAATCCTCGTCGATTCCCAAAGCATCAAGCTGGTGCTGAACCTGGAGAGGGAAGCGAAGAAAGTCGCGCGCCTTCTGGCAAGCGCCAAATGCGCCCTGCCCAGCCAGGCATACAAATTATTGTCAACCCAGCCCGAACCCCTGCTGCTCTTCCTGCTGGCGTATTATCCCCAGTCGAAAGTTCAGACCCGGGTCAAGAACTTTCTGGTCAAGGCGCCTCAAGTGCGAGCGCGCCTGCCTCGCCAGGACCTCCTGGCGATCGGAATGAAGCCTGGTCCGAACTTCGACAAAATTCTGGAGCGCGTTTTCTTTGACCAACTGGACGGAAAGATCAAAACACACCAGCAGCTTGAAAAGGAACTTCGCTCCTTGTCAGGAATCAAAGCACCGCCGCCGCCCCCGCCTGCGGCTAAACCTCCCAAGGCGGGGCCACTCAAGCGGAAGGGAACGCCGGTGAAAGCCACTCCGCCAGCGCTAACACCCCCGCCTGCAGCGATACCGTCCAAGGCGGGACCGCCCAAGCGGAAGGCGCCGGCCGCGCAAGCCGCTCCTCCAGCGCCCAAAGGGAAGCGGAAGTAGCAACAAGAGGACTGAAGGACTTTCCCGGCAGCATGGGCAGGCCGCGACAATGGAAAAGATTTTCCAATGGCAGGTTTCTTTAGCGGTTTCAAGCCCGCAGGGGAGTCCGACAAGCTGCGGACTCTTCTGAGAGTTCGCCAAAAGGTTGGAAACAAAACATGCTATGCTCGGAATCGTTATTCTTGCAGGGGGTGAAATAGTCGATGGGAAAATTTATCGTAGGCGTCATCATTGGATTTCTTCTGGTCCCGGCCGGGTTCTATTTGTATGTTCGTTCCGGGCGTGCGCCCGTGGCAACCTCGGCGCCGCCGATGCCGTTTGAAGAGTTTTTTGCCAACACCGCCTTGCACGCCACGCTGAGCCGCGAAGCGCCGAAAACGCGGACCACCAAGGCAAGCGATGGGGAATTGCTCGCCGGGGTGGAAGTCTACCGGCACCATTGCGGAGGGTGCCACGGCCTGCCGGGAAAGCCGATGTCAGGGATTGCGAAGGGAGAGTTTCCGCCGCCGCCGCAACTGTTCGAACCCGACCATATGGTCACGGACGATCCCACCGGCGTGACTTACTGGAAGGTGAAGCATGGGATTCGCCTCACCGGCATGCCCGGCTTCCAAGCTTCACTGACCGACGAGCAAATCTGGAATGTCAGCTTGTTGCTGGCCAATGCGGATAAAATGCCGCCCGACGTAAGCCAGGCGCTTACTGCTCCTTTTGGACCGCCGCCCCCGGCAGCGCCGCCAACTCACCCTGCCGCCAAACCGAATCCTCGGCGGAAGTAACGGTCCTATTGCTGTGAAATCGCCCTTGCCGGCAAGGAGCGATTTCCCCAGCTTCGATCAACTCAGAGCGGACATCTCCGCGCTTGAGGTTCCCGATTTGTTTTTTGGGGAACCGGCCTATCGATAACGGAATCTGCCTCCAGTTCATCCCCCCGCCCGCCGCGGCGGTTTTTTTGGTAGAATAGCTTCAATGGCTTCCGAAAATTTCATTCATCTGCATTTGCATACGGACTATAGTCTGCTCGACGGCGCTTGCGGGATTTCCAGGGTCATGGACCGGGCCGCTGAACTGAAGATGCCGGCGGTGGCCGTCACCGACCACGGCAATCTGTTTGCCGCCGTGAAGTTTTACGAGGCGGCGCTCAAGCGCGGGCTCAAGCCCATTATCGGCTGCGAAGTCTATGTGGCGGGGACCAGCCGCTTCGACCGTTCTCCGGACGCCGACCGGCCCAACCACTTTGTTCTCCTCTGCGAAAACGAACGCGGTTACAGCAACCTCGTCAAGCTGGTCTCCGCCGCTTACACCGAAGGTTACTATTACAAACCCCGCATCGACAAAGATCTGCTGGCTCGCCATTCCGAGGGTTTAATCGGCCTCTCCGCCTGCTTGCGTGGAGAGGTTGCTGTGGCGCTTTCCGCCGGCCGCTATGAGGCGGCGCGCCAGTCGGCCTACGACCTGCGGGACATCTTCGGCAAAGGCAATTTCTACCTGGAGATTCAGGACCAGGGCATGCCGGAAGAGCACAAGATCAACCCTGACCTGCTTCGCCTCTCCCGCGAGACCGGCATCCCTCTGGTGGCCACCAACGACTGCCATTACCTCACCCAGGACGATTCGCGCGCCCAGGAAGTGCTGGTCTGCATCCAGACGGGGAAGACCATGAGCGATCCCAATCGCATGAAGTTCCCCACGGACCAGTTCTATTTCAAAACCTACGAGGAAATGGCGGCGGTGTTCAGCGAGGTTCCCGAAGCGTTGTCGCGCACCCTGGAGATTGCCGAACGCTGCAACGTACACCTGGAGAAGAAGCAGCACGTCTTCCCGCATTTTGAAGTTCCCGCCGGCGAGACGCTGGAAAGCTTCTTTGAAAGAGTCACCCGCCAGGGATTCGCCGTGCGCCGCGAGCGCCTGGAACGCCAGCAAGCCGCCGGGCGGCTGCGGTATCCCCTGGAAGCCTACCAAGACCGCCTGGATCGGGAGCTCGAACTGATCAAGCAGATGCGCTTTGCGGGTTATTTCCTGATCGTCTGGGACTTCATCCGTTTCGCGCGCGAGCAGTGCATTCCGGTGGGACCGGGGCGCGGATCGGCGGCGGGAAGCCTGGTTTCCTATGCGCTCCACATCACCGACATCGATCCCCTCCAGCACGACCTGCTCTTCGAGCGCTTCCTCAATCCCGAGCGCATCAGCTTTCCCGATATCGATATCGATTTCTGCATGCGGCGGCGCGGCGAGGTCATCAACTACGTCACCGATAAGTACGGCCGCGAGAACGTCAGCCAGATCATCACATTCGGAACCATGGGAGCGAAGGCGGTGCTCCGCGACGCCGGGCGCGCGCTTGACCTGCCGTTTGCGGAAGTGGACAAGATCGCCAAGCTGGTGCCCAACGTCCTGAACATCTCGCTCGACGAGGCGCTCAAGCAGACGGCCGAGTTGCGCCAGTTGAAGGAACAGGATGCCCGCATCGCCGACCTGCTGCAAGTGGCCGGGCGGCTTGAGGGCTTTGCACGGCATGCTTCCACCCACGCCGCCGGGGTCGTCATCTCGCCTCAACCCCTCCAGGAAATCGTTCCGCTGTACAAGAGCAGCAAAGACGAAATCACCACGCAGTATGCGATGGACGATCTCGAAAAGATCGGCCTCCTCAAGATGGATTTTCTGGGACTGACCACCCTTACGGTGCTGGACGATTGCCAGAAACTGATTGACGCGTCCCGCGGCGAGAAGCTGGACCTTGACGCCTTGCCCCGCGACGATCAGGCGACCTATGAGCTGTTAGGAAAGGGGCTGACCGCCGGGATCTTCCAGTTTGAAAGCCGCGGCATGACGGAAATTCTACGCCGCGTGAAGCCCAGCCGCCTGGCCGACCTGACCGCGTTGAACGCACTCTACCGTCCCGGGCCCATTCAGGGAGGCATGATCGACGATTTCATCGCGCGCAAGACCGGCCGCAAGCGCGTGACCTATGACCTTCCGCAGCTCAAGGAATTTCTGGACGAAACCTACGGCGTGATCGTTTACCAGGAGCAGGTGATGCAGATCGCCGCCGCCGTGGCAGGGTTCAGCCTGGGCGAAGCGGATGTGCTGCGGCGAGCCATGGGCAAGAAGAAGCATGAAGTCATGGTGGCGATGCGCGAAAAGTTTCTTGCCGGCGCCAAAGAGAACGGAGTCCCGGCGAAGAAAGCGGAAAAACTTTTCGACCTGATGGCGCAATTCGCAGGTTACGGATTCAATAAATCGCACTCCGCCGCCTACGCCCTGGTGGCCTATCAGACCGCCTATCTCAAGACCCACTACTCGGTGGAATTCATGGCGGCGCTGCTGACTTCTGAAATCGGAAATCCGGATAAGCTGGCGCATTACTTGAATGAATGCCGGGACATGGGCATTGACATCCTGCCGCCCGACGTCAATTTGAGCGACCGCACTTTCACCCCGAGTGGCAGCCAGATCCGCTTTGGCCTGACGGCGATCAAAAACGTCGGAGACGCCGCCATCGTTTCCGTCCTGGAAGCTCGCAACAAGCTGGGGCGCTTTGACAACCTGTTCCAGTTCTGTGAGAACGTCGACTTGCGCCTGCTGAACAAGCGGGTGAATGAAAGCTTGATCAAGGCGGGCGCTTTTGATTCTCTGGGCAGCCGGCGCACGCAGCTCCTGGCCGTGCTCGACCGGGCGATGGAAGGGGGCCAAAAGCGCCAGCGTGCCGCGGAAAGCGGACAGCACGG
This sequence comes from Terriglobia bacterium, assembly GCA_035532595.1. Lineage (GTDB taxonomy): Bacteria > Acidobacteriota > Terriglobia > UBA7540 > UBA7540 > JAMCXS01. Next base: position 33,699 of record DATKQU010000087.1, read on the forward strand.
ATTGTTTGGAGGAGGGGAGGAATCCGCCGCGCCCGCCCCCGTCGAATTGCCGGACCTCGAGGAGCTTTCGGAATCGGAGCGCCTGGCGGGGGAAAAAGAGCTGCTGGGCTTTTATGTCACCGGCCATCCTCTGGAAAAACATTTGTCGCGCCTGCGCGAACTGACCGCCTGCAACACCTCGATGGTCGACGAGATGGAGAATGATGCGCCCGTAACCCTGGGGGGCATCCTGACGAACCTGCGCATCCGTCCCAGCCGCAAGGGCGCGCTGTGGGCCGCCGCCACGCTCGAAGATCTGCGCGGCACCGTGGACCTGCTGGTCTTCCCTCAGGCGCTCCAGCAACTGCAAAGCGTACTGAAGCCGGACGCCGCGCTCTTGATCAAGGGCCGCATCCGCAACGATGACAACTCGCGCTCGAAAGTGGTGGTGAACGAGGCCAAACCGCTCGAGGGCGCTTTGAACGGCAAGAAGCCCACCTTGCGCATTCGCATGAACCCGGCGGACATTTCGCCGGAACTGCTCGGCGAGCTGGAAACCTTGCTGCGCGCCCATCCGGGAGGGAATCCCGTCCTCTTTGAAATCGAGCGCCCCGGGGACTTCCGGGCGCTCATCAAACCGCAAGACCCGCGCGTCGCCGACGCCAGTGAGGAATTGCTCTCCCACCTCCGCGCCCTGTGCGGCGATCAGGCCGTCAACTTGGAGGCGGGAAATAAAATTGAAAGCGCGGCGTAAGAAACGCCCGCCAATCACCGGGCCAGGCGTTCACGATGGCCCGCCAAGGATTCTGATGCCGAAGCTGACCGGACAAGCCGCCATTGTGAAGGACCTGGAGCGGCAAATCGCCGAGCTTGAAAAACAAACAGGCTCGAATGTGGCCCAGGATGAAATCAAGCGCCTGCAGGAGCAGGTGGAAAGCCTTCGCCAGACTGAAGGCTCGGCAAATAAAGACGCCTGGACTCGCGTCTTGCTGGCGCGCCATCCCCAGCGCCCTTACACGCTCGATTACATCCAAATGCTCTTTACCGACTTCACGGAGCTGCACGGCGACCGGCGCTTCGGCGACGATGCGGCCCTGGTGGGCGGCTTGGCGCGCTTCGAAGGGCGCGCCGTCATGGTGATCGGCCACCAGAAGGGAAGAGACACCAAGCAGAAACTACGCCGCAACTTTGGCATGACCAATCCCGAGGGTTACCGCAAAGCGCTCCGGCTGATGCGGCTGGCGGCAAAATTCGGGATGCCCATCATCACCCTGATCGATACGCCCGGCGCCTACCCGGGCATCGGCGCCGAGGAACGCGGCCAGGCCGAAGCCATCGCCTATAACCTGAAGGAAATTCCCAAACTGCCGGTTCCCATCATTCCCGTTATCCACGGGGAAGGGGGCAGCGGAGGCGCTTTGGCCATCGCCATCGGCGATCATGTCCTGATGCTGGAAAACGCCATTTACTCGGTGATTGCTCCGGAGAGCTGCTCTTCGATCCTCTGGCGCGACTGGGAACACAAGCAGGAGGCCTCGCGCATCCTGAAGCTGACCGCCGACGATTTATACGGCTTTCGAATTATTGACGAGATTGTCCCTGAGCCTCCGGGGGGCGCGCACGCGGATGCGCAGGCGGCCAGTGCCTTTCTGCGGGCTGCGATTGAGAAGAGCCTTCAGAACCTTCTGGCGCTTTCGCGCGAGGAGTTGCAGCGCAGGCGCTTTGAAAGATTG
>DATKQU010000088.1:0-15722 GCA_035532595.1 Terriglobia bacterium
AAAGTATCGGGCCAGAAATTGAGCTCCTTCCCAGGCCTGAGTTCCCAGATACGCCCAAAGGATTGCGAAGAACGGATAGCAGGTTTCAAAGTAGTACGGCTGATAGCGGATTTGCACAGCCAGGGCGGCAAACCCCGCGGCTGCACCAACCAGCGCCGGCGTCAGGCAAGCTAAATGATGCCGCCTCCAGGCAAGAACCAGGGCTGCCAATGCTGCGCACATCGTCCAAAAGCCCAGCCAGAACTCGATGCGGCTGGCCGCCCATATCCAGTAATGCGGAGTCCGGCCGAGAGCGAAGGAAGAATATCGTGCAAGGACTTGGAAGTGCTCTTCCCAAAAGGCGTTCCGCGACCCGCTGAACCACAGATAGAAAAGCAATCCCACGCAGGCCATCACGAATCCTGCCGCGAATCTAGCCGCGGCTCGCCCCCACCGGCGCCCGGGAATGGCCAGCCCGATACGGGGAGGGCGCGCATCAAGATCTTCAAGCTCGAGATAAGGCATCAGAAGAAGCGGAAGGAAGGCAACCGCGTTGTACTTTATCCAAAAGGCTGCGGCAAACAACACCCCGGCGACGACCTCAAACTGTGCGGCTCTTCGAGTTCCATCCCGCAGCAGGAGGTAGCTTGCGAAGATGAAAAGCATCACAAACGTTTCCGGCTGAGCGGCATCCCAATAGCCGGCCCGGATGTGCATTGCCGCATTGGCAACAACAGCCAGAAAGGCGGCGGGCTTGCCGAGGGTCCGCTCGGCAAAGCGAAAAATACAGAAGGAGATGCCGAGCAGCCAGAGGATGTCCACGACCCCGACGCTCCACATCACCGGCCCGAATAGTTTTACGAAACTTGCATAAATGTAGAAAATACCGGGCGGCTTGTTGTCCCAGAGACCCCGGTAAAGTGCTTGCCCGTAAAGCAATCCTCGGCCGATCACGCAAAAAGTCGCCTGGTCGCGTCCGATCGGATAGCAAAGGTTTGGGATCGCCTGAAGGAGCACCAAGGCAAGCGCCGCGACAAGCCAGAGGCTGGAGCCTCGGTCCTGAAACCGTTGTCCGGGAGAGGCCGCCTGCTGGATCATCGAACTCCCGCCGTCGAGGGAAGTTCACGCCGAGTATAAATGACGAAGTCCTGGAAGGACTTAACAGGAGCATATTGCGATTGAAGCAACCCGGCCAGCGCTGAAAATTGTACCAGGAGCTCCTGGGAATCGAGCGTGGTGTAGGAGACTGCCGAGATCGCGTCGTGACGTGCCACCACGATGTAGCGGGGCGGAGTTTTTCGAAGGTCGCTCATCAACTCCGTTCGCCAGGCAGTCGGCGCCCAGGCTGAGATCAACCCGAGATTGGAAACAAAACGCGAGGGACACTCATGCCCGGAGAGGAAGTAAATCAACGGAGCCGTGCCCCAGATGAACACGCGGTCTCCGGCGGCGTCGTGCTCCCGGAGATAGCGGATGACCTGAAACTCGCCTCGAAGATGTTCGAGATTCAGGGCCCACCAATAACTCTCATAGGACTTTTCGGGGTTCCGCCACCACTTGACCAACCCCTGGTAATGCTCCATTTGCTTCATGGCAGGCACAGGAAGAGGGAAATAGAGGAGGTTCAGAAAGACGATCCAAACACCCAACCGGGCCGCGCTCCAGCCACGCTGCTTAAAGTTCTTCGAAACCTTGCGGAAACCTTGGAAGGTCCTGACCACGGCGTAGGCCCAAATCATGGCAAGAAACGGCAGGCAGGTTTCAAAGCTGTAAGCGTTGAAGCGAGCCTGCGTGGCCGTCGCAAGATATCCTGCTAGCGCCGCCAGAAAGATTGGCGCAGTCCGCTGGATCTCGCGGCATCTCCAGGCAATCAACAGGCCCACGGCAACCCCCGCCTCGGTCCACGTCCCCAGATTAAAAGTCGTCTGCCCGAGCGCCCACAGAAAATAATGAGGTGTTCGGTCAATAACCATCGTGCCGTAGCGCGGCAGAACCTCAAACTGGACTTCCTTCATGGCCGGCCAGGCGCCCGAAAGCTGGAAGTACGCCAGCACGCCTCCGACGGCCGCACCGAAGCCTGCCAGGAGGAAGGTGGTTCGTGTGGCCCAAACTTTCCAGGGAACGTTTAAGGCCAACCGCGGCGCGCGGGCATCCAGGCGGCTGGTTTCCAGGTAGGGAAGAAAGACGACCAGGGGCAAAAACACCAGGGCGTTATACTTGGTCCAAAAAGCCAGGGCCAGGGAGAATCCTGCCGCGAAATTCCTCGAGCCCGTCCCGCGCTTTTGGCCCGCCAGCAAGAAGAATGCGGCAAAAACAAACAGCATCAGAAACGCCTCCGGCTGTGCCGCATTGATGTAGCCGGGACGGTTGTGCAGATAGGCATACAGCACGGCGGCGATGGCGGCGGCCGGCGGCCCAAGGTATCGCCGGCAAAATGAAAAGGTGCAAACCGAAAGGGTCAGAACACACAGAATGTCCACCACGCCCACGGACCACAGAGCCTGCCCGAAAAGCTTGACGATGGGAATGTAAATATAAAAGATTCCGGGCGGCTTGTTGTCCCAGAGGTTGCGATAGAGTTGTTTTCCCTGGAGCAGGCCTTGAGCAATGACGCAGTACGTTGCCTGATCCCGGCCAATGGGGTACTGGAGATTCGGCAGGGCCAGGAAAAGGACCGCGAGCAAAGCTGCGATCATCCACAGCCCGGAGTTGCAGGAGGAAACGCATTCGCTTGAGGGTACGCGGAGGTTGTTCATGCTAAAGCTAAATAACCTATCGGCAACTCAAGCGGAGATTGTGAATCCTGCAAAACAGACTGAGACGGGGCAATTACGGGGAAACCGCAGAGGGAACATTGCCAGGAGGCGCTATGGCCGTGTAGGGCCGCTCGTCCTCAACGATTAACGGGAAGTCGAGGTCCGCGAGCCCCAAACCCTCCAAATGGCGGGCACATTAATGAGGAGATTAAAGAGGCCATCCAGGAGCACGCCGCACGCCGCCGCCAGAACCAGCCGCATGCCCCATCCGGCCAGGAGAAGCGTCAAGCCGATATTGAAGGCTGCACCGGGCAAGCAGACCTTCTCATAAAACCAGAAGCGTGTGAGGATTCTTCCTTTAGCATGATTGCCGCGAGCGCGCCGGGCGAAGGTCACCAGTTGATTCCACAGAAAGTTCCAGAGCAGCGCTGCTTGGACAGCAAGAAGCAGCGTCCACCCGACCCTCCATCCGGCACGTTTAGCTCCCCAATACACCAGGCCCAGGTCAACCGCCGCTCCGGTGAGCCCCACGAGGCTGTATTCCACCCAGGCGCCGAGCTGCCCGGTGGACCATGACAGGTGCATCAGATGTGCCAGGTATTCGCCGTACTGCCGGAGCCCGAGCTTGGAACTTCCGCGAGTCCGTTCCTCGAATTGATAGGGAACTTCCGCTATCTTTTCGATCCGTCCTTTGGCCAGAACCTCGAGAAGGATTTTGTAGCCAAGCGGCGAAAGTTGTGTCCCTTTGATCGCGGCGGCGCGGACCAGAAACATGCCGGACATGGGATCGCTTACGGCGGAAAGTTTCAAGGGAAGGACGGACGCGGCCAGATGCGTTGCGCCCCAGGAAACAAAACGCCGGCTCAATTCCCAGTCGGAGGTTCCACCGCCTGCGATATAACGGCTGGCAATGGCCAAGTCGGCATTCGAGGCGCGTAGCGCCGTGGCAAGCGGCGTGAGGATTTCCGGCGGGTGTTGAAGGTCGGCGTCGATCACGCCCAGCAGGTCGCCGCGCGCCATCGCCCAGCCGTCCACCACCGCCGTGGCAAGCCCTTGCCGCCCCGCGCGCCGCAGAACACGCACGGGATATTCGCGGCCGAGTTCCTCGGCGAGTTCGGCGGTCCCATCGCCGCTGTTGTCATCAACCACAATCAACTCATATTCTTCGCCGCATCCGCCGAGAGCGGCGGCTGAGCGTTTGATCGCTTCCTGGATCGAACCAGCTTCTTTGTAAGTTGGAATGACGACCGAGATCATAGAGTGGTCCAAAACGGATTGAGGCGATGCGTCAAGGCGACCCCGAAAATAACATGCACGTGGAGTTCAGTCAATGCGGACGGAAGTGTGTGGTCTTGAATTTTCGAGGTTCCCATGATAGGGTTCGCGTGCCATGCCCCAGCGTCTTGCTGAACAATATAGAGAACTAAAGGCGACCGCAGCCGAAAATCTTGAGGGTCCGCGCGTCCCTCAGCTCATTTCGGAAATGTCTTTATACGCACGCGGATTGCTCCATAGAGCGGAGCGCGTGCAGCTAACATCTAGGGTTGAAAGCAAACGATACTTCGGGTTCGCGGGACAAGAACAATCGAGGCCAGTCAACGAAGGTTTATATATCGAGGACGAAGCTCAGTTCAGCCATCTTATCTCTGCATTTTATCGCGGGTTCCAAAACACAAGCCCGGACGACATCGTGAAATCGGTATACACGATTGCGTACAGCGTCTTTGCTGCCAATGATGTATACAAGGTCGGGCGAAAGGCATCCGCCACCTTCTTTGAAGTTCTCATTGGCCACGTGGTTTCACGTTGGCTCGGCGTGCTGCCAAGAAAAAAAGTGAGAATCCCAGAGTCAGGAGCTGATCTTCCTACCGATTACGTTTTTGATCCTGGACGCAATTCTCGCAAGCTGCATTTGCCAATAAAGACTTCGACGCGAGAACGAGCGGTTCAAGCCTGGGTTCACCAATTGGTCTTAGATAGGATATTCGGAAACAGGGAATATCAGGGAGTCCTTGTGGTTGCATCCGAGACAAAGCGAGATTCCAAAACTGGAGAAGTTATTGAAATCTGCGTTCCGAACCAATTGCAGATGTTCCAAGCAAGGGTTGCTGAAATCAGCCGAGTTTACTACCTAGACCCTCCGCGAGTCTATCTTGCCTTGGCTAACGCACGTCCACGGATAGAGGTCAGGTCCTTCGGCCGAGCATCTAAGGAGCTGCGACCACTGCTGAGGAGCTAACTGGTCCTGCGCTTGTTCATAGACTTTCGAAAAACCAAGAAATAAGAATGGTTTTTTCGCGCATGAACCTGACGGATTACCCGGCTAACCCCTGGAAGGTTGTTTCGCAGGAGCACAAACAAATCCTCGACAACGAAGCCCCTTTGGCTTAGTTCATTCACTAACTCTATGTGGGTGAGCCGCTGCTGGTTCGCACAGACCTCATCCCCACACTTTACGATGTAAATGCCTTCGTCTTTAAGAACCCGGTGCGCTTCGCTAGCTGCATTGAAATACAGGTCCAGCACAGCCTCGTGGTATTTTTTGCTCGATCCGTTCCTAGCTGCGTTGTTACCGTAGTAGTATTCGTAATTTTGATGGTTCAGGTGTGCAGTCCCGCCGGGAGTGTGCATGTAGGGGGGGTCAAATACGACACAGTCCACACTGGCTTTGGGATATGGAAGATTCCTTGCGTCCACCCCGTCTTTGATATCGCTGGCAAATAGTTTGTAAGTGTCCCTCGGAACCTGTTTCCAAAATACGCCTTTGCCATAGGTGACGTCGGCTACGGTACTCTTAGGCCGGACGTATAAGGAAAGTATCTGCGGGAAGAGCAGCTCGTTTGTGCCTTGGTGGGCGCTAAATACGAGTTTGTTTGTCGAAACGCCAGCAGGGGACTTGCGCTTCCTCGTTCTTGCGATCATCGTTGTGATTTTAGCAGACTGAACACGGCGCGGAAGATTCCTCTGACCAGTGAAAGATGAGTCTGAGGGAAAGAAATTGTCTTGCATCCAACTCATACTAACAAACTATCGGCAGTTCGCAATAGAGTCTTTTGCCCTTAAAAGCCCCACTACCGGGGTTCTGTAGCGACCCGGGGTGCGCCGTTGCCTTCCCGGAGGCTGGAATCCAACTTGTACCAGGCCCGCGTTAGTGCTAACTAATGTAGGGGGCTCGGGGGCGTTCGAACAAGTTATCGAGAGGCCGGATTGGTCAACCTGAGGCCTTTGCTCGGTGGGACAACCACATGCGCCGCTAGCCTGCCTCTGCAGACAGCCAAATAAGCCACGGTCTGCATGCTCTCGAAAGGACTCCCCAGGGTCGATTGGGAGGCCGCAGAATTTCTGAGTCGATGATGTCTGGCCTGAAACGGAATACCATTACAGACACGCGCCCCGCGGCAGAAGAACCCCTGCGGGCTTTCCATATCATGACCAAGCCGGTCGGCCCGGTCTGCAATCTGGACTGCCGCTACTGCTTTTACCTCGAGAAGGAACACCTATATCCGGGAAAATCGGACTGGGCAATGCCAGAGGATGTTCTGGAGTCCTACATCCGGCAATACATTGAGGCCCAGAACGCGCCGCGCGTGTCGTTCGCCTGGCAGGGAGGCGAACCGACGCTGCTGGGAATCGGATACTTTCAAAAGGCTGTGGATCTCCAGAAGAAGTATGCCAACGGGAAACGAATCGAAAACGCTTTTCAGACGAACGGAATTTTGCTGGACGATCGCTGGGGGGAGTTTTTTGCTGAAAACAAATTCCTGGTGGGCCTCTCGATCGACGGCCCTGACTGGCTGCATGATCGCTATCGAGTGGATAAGGGAGGCCAGCCGACCTTTAGGCGCGTGCTGCGCGGCCTCGAGTATCTGAAAACGCATGGGGTGGAGTTCAACACGCTGACGGTGGTCCAACGCCATAATTCCCGGCATCCTTTGGAGGTCTATCGTTTTCTGAAAGAGGCCGGGAGCGGCTTCATGCAGTTTATTCCCATTGTCGAAAGGGTGGCGAAGGCACCCGGCCCGGATGGGCTGGTGTTAATCAGCCCCGGGTCCGAAGCTCCGGCCAAGGTTTCAGATTGGTCCGTGGAACCGGCCGCCTACGGAAAGTTTCTGTGCGCCATTTTCGACGAATGGGTCCGCAACGATGTCGGGCGCTATTTCGTGCAGACTTTCGACGTGGCCTTGGAGAGCTGGGTAGGATACGAACCCAGCCTGTGTGTTTTTCGCGAAACCTGCGGAGCCGCCTTGGCCATCGAGCATAACGGCGATCTCTATTCCTGTGACCATTTTGTTTACCCGGAAAACAAACTGGGCAACATTATGGAGAACCCTTTGGCCTCGCTGGTCGATTCCTCCCAGCAGCGGAAGTTCGGGTTGGACAAACGTGCTACCCTTCCGCGCTATTGTCGTGAATGCGAAGTGCGCTTCGCTTGCAACGGGGAATGCCCCAAACACCGTTTTATCCGCACGCCCGAGGGCGAGGAAGGGCTCAATTACCTGTGCGCAGGCTACAAGATATTTTTCAAACATATTGACCCTTACATGAAGTTCATGGCCGGAGAACTGCGGCAGGAAAGAGCGCCCGCCAACGTCATGGAGTGGGCGCAAATAAAGGATGCGGAAGCCTCAGGCAAGAACCCGCCCGGAAGAAACGATCCCTGCCCTTGCGGCAGCAGAAGGAAATACAAGAAATGCTGCGGCTCCGCGGCCCAGGCAACATGACGCCGCAATCCACGCTCTTGGCCGGTGCTTTGTGGATTTGCGATGCCTTTTACGGATACATCAATCGTGCCGCAGACATGCGAATAGGAGGATGAGTAATCGCAGGTTACTGATCTCCATCCGCAGCCGGGATGAAGCAACTCCGGCGGCAAGGCGCCACCGTCGGAGGCCCGCCCTCAGACCTTCACGGAGTTCGCCGAGTTCGGGGTTTCACTCGCCCCTCAACTCCGGGCGACTTCTCCGCGCTCGCCCCTTTCGGCAGAGATGCTGCCCTCCTCTCCTCCAGGTGCGGCGCGCCTCCGGAACCCACTCATTTCTAACTTTACCTTCCACCTCCTACGATGCCACGTCGCCCATTTGGGTTACCCCGCTGTTGCGATTTCCTTGGGCGAGTCAGGGCCACTTATTTCTGGTCCAAAACTGCTATTTTGGGACTCGTCGTCCGCCGCTCCCTCAGCACTCAAACTGAGTTGCGCCGAACCGTAAATCCGCCCCGATCGCTCCGGATGGCAAACCCGCCGCCCAAGCTCTCATGCTTGCACTTCAGAGTGACGATTCGACTACTGATGGAGGGCCAGTGTGCAGGTTCGGGCGTCGGGGAACCTCGGTCTGTACGGCGACCCATCAGCCACGGGCATGGAGGCTGCAGCTTGATGTTCCAAGACAAATCCCGCAAGCGCCGCTCCGACCGGCTGATGTTTACCATTGCCCTGCGCGTAGAAGGGACTACCGAAAAGGGGGAAGTGTTCGATTGTCCCGGCCACGCCACGGCTGTCAATCGCCATGGCGCCCAGATTCGCCTGGACAGAAGCGTGGCCGTGGGCCGCCAAGTCCGGGTGACCAATCTGGAGAACAGCGCGGCGGGTGAATTTCGGGTTGTTCGCATGCTGGCATCTCCTTCCCCCGATGGGGTGGAGTTTGCAGTTGAAGCTCTGGGTGATTATCCCACCTTTTGGGGAATCGAATTCCCGCCCCGGCCCAAGAAGCCTCCCGAGTCGAGAGCTCTCGTCGAATGCCGGCGCTGCCGCGTGGTTAGGCTCCTGCCCCTTACTTTCTCGGAGGTGGATATGCTCGAGTCAGGAGGCCTGCTGCTGAAACCCTGCGCCGCATGCCAGACCGACACGTCCTGGGGATACGCGATGCACGCCGCCGGCGCGGGAGAGTTCCCGCAGGCCCGGGAGCCCGCGGGCCAGGAGCGCGAGGCGCGTTCCGCAACGCTCACCCCCGCAGAGGAGCGGGGAGAGCGCCGCGCCTTCGTGCAGCGGCCGATTTCCATTCGGAACTCCGCCGGGCATGTGGACAAAGCTCAGACGGAGAGCCTGTCCAAAAGGGAGATGAGTTGCAGCAGTGAGAAGGCCTATGAAGTGAATCAGGAGGTCACGCTGGAGTGGGCCAATCCCAGCACCGGACTCCGGGTTCAAGCGCGAGGCCGGGTGCTTTACCGCCATAGCATCGGGGGCAGCCGCCGGAAAATATACAGCATCCGTTACGAGTCGCCGGTCACCGCCCTGCCAGCCGCCCCACCCGAAGAGACACTGGGGCATTACGTGGCCTTCAGCGCGTTGGCGGTGGCTGCGGCGGCGCTGATGGAGACGAGCGTTCTGGGGCTCGCTTCCAGCGTCTTTGTTCCCGCGAGCAGTTTCCAGCGGGTCGGTTACCTCGCCGGGGTGTTGCTTCTGGTCTCTCTCGCGTACATGGTCTGGCGATCCATCCTGGGGCGTGAACCGGAAGCGCGCCAAACCCTCAAGAGGAAACACCGGATCGTCGCCGGGCTGGTAGCCGCGTTGTTTACGGGTGCCCTGGCGCTGGGCGCGACCAGGGGACTGTACCAGGGCTACGAGCGCGTCCACGTCCAAAGACTTCTGCGCGACCTTACGATAGCCGGAACGCTGGAAATCAACATCGACGCCGCCGAGAATCGCGTCCTTGCCGCTCCCGGCGATTACGTTGATGCCTGCGCAACCTTGCAGTTGCTGGCCGGGCGGTGGGAAGAGCAGATCGATAACCTCTCCGTTGACGCCGCGGCGCTCGCCCGATTCCAATGGCGAAGAAGTGAACCCTTCGAACAAGGCATGAAGCGCCTTCAGGAGGTCCTAAGCCTGAACCACCGGAAACTTGAGCTCGTTCAAAAACAGATCGGTTTGGCCATCCAGGCCCAGAAGATTTCTCCGGGCAACCAGGACGCTTTCTGGCAGGCCAACTTCCAGCCCTTGCGCCAGCAGATCATCGATCTGAACGCCCGCAAGGGCCGCCTCATTAACTCCCAGGTGGCTGAAAATTGAGGCCGCCTGCTGAGCCCAGAATATCTGAAATGCCCGTAGGGCCATGAGCCTCTGGTAAAAAGCCCTGAGCCTGCCCGAGAGTGATGGTGGAGGGACCGCGGGATCTCAGCCGGCGTTTGTAAGGGGTTTCGGTTCGTTTTATAGCCCGGTATGTGTTTTCAGTAACTTGGCTAGCTTCGTTTCCGGTTCGTTTTGGGTTCGTTTTTGAACGCAACTCTGTGTTTTCAATAACTTCCTAGCTTCGTTTTGCGAAATCAACATCTTTTTTCTTGCCGCCAAGTCTTCCGGCAGGAATTCTACCGTCAAGCGTTTTCCGTTCAATCTGTTAGCCTCATTTCCAGCCGATTCCAAGGACGTCGCGAACCGAGTCACCGTTGGCTTCGCCACCCGCGCGCGAACCCTTCCTCCCGGCCCTCATAAACCTACACTGCTAGCCTATCATAAATTCAGTAAATGTCAAGGGAAATATGGTGGCGGCGCCTTGCTCTGGCGCCGCTCGATGAGCGGCGATCAACGGCCAGGTACGCTCAATCAGCTTTGATTGACGCGAGGTCCTTCCCGCCGTAAAACGCGGCCGCCGGCCGCCCTACAAACATCCGCGTTGGTTTTTGCCCAAGGCCCGGTTGGGATGACCGCTGGTCACCCCGGCCCGGCGGATTTTCCCCGAAAGACCCAAGAACCGCAGCCAGCAAGGGCCTGCGCTACAAAGACCGGGGGTGCGGGGCAAGGGCGGGTTGCAGAGAACCCGACTTTCCGATAAGATACGCAACATCGCATGGTTTTCGTGTTTTTGACGCGCGGCCATGAGAAAACGGCGGGGAGGGTGATCTACGCTCAAGGCCCCGGACCTCGAACACCCTAGCCGGCCGAACTCCTGAATCGAAACGATGATTACCCGACAGATTGGCAAGACTTGCTGGTATGCATACGACGCGATCATCCGAGTCTTCTCGAAGATCGGCATCAATCCCAACGTACTGACCTTCACGGGCTTTGCCATCAATCTGGTGGCCGCCTATTTGTTTGCTTACGGCTACTTCCGCTGGGCGGGGGCGACGATCATTCTGGGCGGTGTCTTTGACTTGACGGACGGCCCGGTGGCCCGCACCACCCGCCGGGTGACGCCTTTCGGTGGTTTTTTCGATTCGGTTCTGGACCGTTATTCCGACTTGATCCTGCTAATCGGGCTGCTGATTTATTATGGCCGGATCAACCGCTTTGCCTACATGACCCTGGTGGCGGCGGCCATGATCGGCTCCGTGATGACCAGCTACACCCGGGCGCGCGCCGAGAACCTGATCCCTTCCTGCAAGGTGGGCTTTCTGGAACGCGCGGAACGCGTGGTGCTAATCATCATCGGAGCTCTTTTCGACCGCATGGCGCCGGTGCTGTGGGTCATTGTGGTGCTCTCCAACCTGACGGTGGTGCACCGCGTGATTCACACCTACCAGGAAAGCCACCGCCCGGTAAACTCTCCGGAGCCGGAAGGGGTTGCCAAGGACCCCGTGACCGATTCCGTCCAGGGCTTGTCTCCAACGCAAGAAAGAGGATGAAAGAAGGCGAGAACGCCTGCGCCCGCCCTCGGCAGGGAGCTATTTCTTGATTTCCTCGAGCACGGCGTCCACAACCTTCGGGACGGCCAGCCGAACGGCCGGGGAAAGCTCGGTTCCGATCCTGTAATCTTCACCTTCAATTCCGAACACGATCAACCGCCCAGGAAGGCGGCCAAGGACCCGACTGAGTTCGACGGCTTCCGCCACGCTGAAGGCATGCGTTGAGTCGCCGAACATGCTGGGAGGAAGCGGCTCGAGGTTGCAGTCGATGCGGTGGAGCGCTCCGGCTTGGGCGCCCGAACGCGCAGCATCCACCAGGATCACCAGGCGTGCGTCGCGCCAGACCTCCATCAGGTCAGCCCCTTCGCCGCCATGCTCGAGAACCGTGACGGACGCCTGCGCCCGTTCTTTGAGCTCGCGCGCCACTACCAGGCCTACCGCATCGTCGCGACGATAGGAGTTGCCGATGCCGATCACCAAAACATTTTCCGTTGCCATAAGCGGTTCAACAGGCAGGCTGCTGAAAAAGGCCACCCATCGTGGTTAGCCTTCGCTTGTCATCCTGAGCCCTTCGTCCGTCATTCCGAGCCCGTTCGCCCTCCGTTCGCGAACGGCCCTGAGCGAAGCGAAGGAGCTCAGGGTAAACTCAGCGAGGAATCTGCTTTTTTTATCACCAAGAAGGTACAGCAGATCCTTCGCTGCGCTCAGGATGACAAGTGAACGCGCTCAGCATGACAGTGGCCCTTTTCAGCGCTCGGCTGGAGGTCAAGTCCGCAGCGGCACTCTGCGGGGGGGTAGCCGCCCCATTACTCGCGGTCGATCTTGAGCTTCAAAAAGTGGGTTGAACAGGAAATGCAAGGGTCGTAGTTGCGGATGGCCTGCTCGCACTGCCAGCGGAGCTTCTCGGGCGGAAGATCGAGGTGCTTGGGGACGAATTCCCAAAGGTCCTGCTCGATGGTTTTCTGGTTCTGCGAGGTGGGCGGAACGATTTTCGCATCCAGAATGGCGCCTTGGTCGTCCAGGCGATAGCGATGGTAGAGCGCGCCGCGAGGAGCCTCGGTGCAGCCGAAACCGGTCCCCGCATGAGGTTGCACTTCCACCGCCGGCGCGTCCGGCCTCTCGTACTGCTCGATGATGCGCAGCGCTTCGTCGCAGGCGTAAAGCGTCTCAACGCTTCTCACAATAATGCTCTGGAAGGGATTGCGGCACACCGGGCCAAGCCCCGCCTCGTGAGCCGCTTCCTGCGCCAGCGGGGAAAGCCGGTCGAAATTCAGGCTGTAACGCGCCATGGGACCCACAAAATACGCCCCCACGCCCCGCAGCACGGAGTGCAAGGCGTGCGAGTATTCCACGTGCTCCTCGGCAAAGTGCTTTTCGTAATCCTGGGTAGCGATGTCCAGCCCTTGGTTGGAGACCAGACGCCCTTCATTGAAAGGATATTCGTCCGGGTGGCGCAGCGCCACAAAGAGGTAGTCGCGTTCCAGCTCCGGAAAGGGCAGCGTGGCGGTCCAGCGCACGGTTTCGAGTGCGGCCTCCCGGGCGCGCTTCAACTTTTCGGCCAGGGGAGCCAGTTCCGCCTTGGAGGGCACTTTGTAAAAGCCTCCCACGCGGACGTTGATGGGGTGAATTTCCCGGCCGCCCAGCAGTGTCACAATTTCATTCCCGGCCTTTTTCAAGCTGAGACCCTGCTGAACCACCTCGGGGTAGTCCTTGGCCATCTGGATGGCATCCGGGTAACCCAGAAAATCCGGCGCGTGCAGCATGTAAACGTGCAGCGCGTGGCTTTCAATCCATTCCCCGCAATAAATCAGGCGGCGCAGCTCCCGAAGCGGTCCTTCCACCTTGACGCCGAAAGCATTCTCTATGGCGTGGACGGCGCTCATCTGGTAGGCAATCGGGCAGATGCCGCAGATGCGCGCGGTAATGTCCGGAGCCTCGCGGAAACTGCGTCCGCGCAGGAAGGCCTCAAAAAAGCGGGGCGGTTCAAAAATCTTCAGTTGGACTTCGGTCACCTGGCGGTCTTTGACCTTGATGTACAGGCCGCCTTCGCCCTCCACCCGCGCCAGATAATCAACCTTGATGGTTTTTGCTCTCATGGATCCTGCTCTCGGTGTAAAACGGTTCGGCGTAGGCGTTAAAGCTGCGATAGATGTGCACCAAATCTTTCTGTTTTACGCCGAGCTGTTCCCACGCCTGGCTCAACATCCCGGTGTTCGCGCTTTCCATCGGCCCAAAGCAGCCATAGCATCCCCGGGTATAGGAGGGGCAAAGGGCGCCGCACCCGGCATGCGTGACGGGCCCCAGGCAGGGAGTTCCGTTCGACACCATGACGCAAACCGTGCCTCGCCGCTTGCATTCGATGCAAACACTGTGCGGGCGCACATTCGGCTTGCGGCCCATCAAGAACGCGGTGATCACTTCGACGAGCTGTTCCTTGTTGATGGGGCATCCGCGCAGCTCGAAATCCACCTGGACGTGTTCCGAGATGGGCGTCGATTTCTTCAGGGTGTCAATGTAATCCGGGGTCGCGTAGACGATGGAGATAAAATCTTTGACATCGACAAAATTGCGCAGGGCCTGAATGCCCCCGGCGGTCGCGCAGGCGCCGATCGTCACCAGGAATTTGGAGGAGCGCCGCACCTGGTGGATGCGCTCGGCATCATGAGGCGTGCTGATCGAGCCCTCCACCAGCGAGAGGTCGTAAGGGCCCTTCACAACCGCCCGGGAAGCTTCCGGAAAGTTGGCAATCTCGATTTGACCCGCCAGGGGAAGCAGGTGGTCCTCACAATCCAGCAGGCTCAACTGGCAACCGTCGCAGGAGGCGAACTTCCAGACCGCGAGTTTGGGTTTTAATTTCTTGGCCACTGCTAAACACCTCGGATCGCGAGGAGCGCCTTAATGCTCTCGTAAGAAAAAACCGGACCGTCTTTGCAGATGAACGTGGGGCCGAACTGACAGTGGCCGCAGAAGCCCACGGCGCACTTCATGTTGCGCTCCATGGAGATGTAGATGTTCTCGCTCTGAATCTCCCGTTCCTCGAGTTCCTGCACGGCAAACCGCATCATGATTTCCGGGCCGCAAATCATCGCCACGGCATCCGAAGGGTCAAACCGGAGCCGCGGGATGAAGGTCGTGACCACGCCGACCGTTCCCCGCCAGGAAGCATCCGCACGATCCACCGTCACCTGCACGTCGACGTCAAAGCGCCCGCGCCATTGCTCGAGCTCCTTCGCGTATAAAAGGTCGGCCGGCGTGCGCGCCCCGTAGAGCAGCGCCACGTTGCCGTATTTGGCGCGGTGGCGAAGGATGTGGTAGACCACGGGCCGCAAAGGCGCAAGCCCAATGCCGCCGGCGATGATGATAACGTCGCGCCCGGCCGCGGCCTCCGCCGGCCACTGGCTTCCGAAAGGACCTCGCACGCCCACCGTGTCTCCCCGCCGCAGCCGCCCGAGCGCTTTGGTGGTGGCGCCCACCGCGCGGATCGTGTGCACCAACTTCTCGGGCCGGGCCGGGTCGCCGGAGATTGAAATGGCGACTTCGCCCACGCCGAACACGTACAGCATGTTGAATTGGCCCGGGGAGAATAGAAATTCACTCTCCCCGCCGCCCGCGGCGGAAGCCAGTTCCAGCGTAAAGGTGTCGTACGTCTCCTGGCGCACCCGCTGGACAGTGTGCGGCCGGGGAACCATGGGGGACAACCCGTCGGCAGCCATCATCGTTTCAGGGATTAAGTTCGTAGACATTGAGAAGCTGTAACCTCGTGGCCAAAAGGGCCCGTGCCATGAGCTGCGAAAAGCGCTTCATGAATTCGTACCCCAGATCGTGGTTCTCCTCGGATTTCTGGCGCAGGCACGCTCCGTCCAGCGCGATGGCTCGCGTGAATTCCACCACCCGCGCGTCAAACTTCCAGCGGTGCGGCGGGAAGAGCCAGGACCATCCCAACACCTCGCCTTCTTCCAGCGTCAGGATGACGATCGAGCCGCGCTCGGGAGCAAATGCCTCCAGCGCCACTTTGCCCTGGCGCAACAGGTAAAACCGATTGGCTTCTTCCTCGGCGTGGAAAATATATTGCCCGGCCTCAAAGCGGACGTTCGAAGCACAACCGGTCAGCAACTCAAGGTAACGCTCATCCATGCCTTTGAAGAACGGATGCTCGGCCAAAATGCGTTCAAGGTTTTCCATGTTTGTCTCCCGTGAGCGAACCTGTTGGAGATTGGGGCGCTTGCCGGATCGCCCGAACTTCCTCCGTGATATCGATGGCCACCGGGCACCAGGTGATGCAGCGCCCGCAGCCCACACAGCCTGAGGTCCCAAACTGGTCTATCCAGGTGGCCAGTTTGTGCGTCATCCACTGGCGGTAGCGCGCTTTCGGAGTGGCCCGGATGCTGCCGCCATGAATGTAGGAGAAATCTTTGGTGAAGCAGGAGTCCC
>DATKQU010000089.1:0-40002 GCA_035532595.1 Terriglobia bacterium
TGCTGAGCCCCAAAAGCTATGACGTGATCATCGTTGGTTCAGGGGCCGGCGGGGGAATGGCCGCCTACAACTTGACCAAGGCCGGCGCGAAGTGCCTGATGCTGGAAGCCGGAAGCTGGTACGACGCCGCCCGGGATTCCAAGTGGCTGGAGTGGGTGTACGATGCGCCTCACCGGGGAGCCGTACATTCCGAGGGCCCGGTCGACTACTTCTCGGCCGTGGTGGGCGGGTGGCAGGTGGATGGCGAACCCTACCTCTCCGCGCCCGGAACCAACTGGATGTGGTTTCGTTCCCGCATGCTGGGAGGCCGCACCAATTCCTGGGGGAGGATCTCCCTCCGTAACGGCCCGTACGATTTCAAACCTCACACCCGCGACGGCAAGGGGTTTGACTGGCCGGTTAGCTATGAAGAGATGGCGACGTATTACGACAAGGTCGAAGAGCTGATCGGGGTATTCGGTTCGGCCGATGGCCTGGAAAACACTCCCGACGGCAAATTCCTGCCGCCTCCCGCCCCGCGCTGTTATGAACTGCTGGTCCAGAAAGGCTGCCGAAAACTGAAGATTCCCTGCATCCCTTCGCGCCTGGCGATTCTGACGCGCCCGCTCCATGGACGCGCGCCCTGCCACTACGTATCCCAGTGCGAGCGCTGCTGTCGGCTCGGCTCGAACTTTTCATCGCCTGCCGTCCTGCTGGAACCCGCCCAGGCCACGGGCAATTTGGAAATCCGGTGTAACGCGATGGCGCGCGAGGTCTTAACCGGTCCGGATGGCCGCGCCACCGGTGTTTCCTATATCGACAAGAAATCCCGGAAGGAAATTCAGGTCCAGGGAAAGGTCATTATCCTGGCCGCCAGTTCCTGTGAAACCGCGCGGTTGTTGCTGAACTCACGCAGCCGCCTGTTTCCCAACGGTCTGGCAAACTCCAGCAGCCTGGTGGGCAAGTACCTGATGGACACCGTCATGTCGGACGTTACAGGGTTCGTCCCTGCCATGATGAACCTTCCGCCGCATAACGAAGACGGCGTGGGAGGCATGCATCTCTATATGCCCTGGTGGAACTACCCGCAGCAGCAAAAGAACCAGTTGCCCTTTTCGCGCGGCTATCACATCGAGTTTGGCGGCGGGCGGCGCGGCATGCCGGGACCGGGCTTGCTGCGAGGCTCCGAGCGTTTTCTGGGCGGCGGCTATGGGGAAAAGCTGAAGGAAGGAGGCCGCAAGTTATACGGCTCCTTCGTGACCCTTAATGGCCGCGGCGAAATGATTCCCAACCAAATGAGCTATTGTGAAATTGACAACGGCGTTGTGGACCAGTGGGGTATTCCCGTCCTGAAGTTCCACTTCCAGTGGGGCGAAGAGGAAGTGCGCATGGCCCGGCATATGCAAGAAACGTTCGCCGAAATCGTAAAGGCTACCGGTGGAGAGGTCGTCAAGTCCTATGGGCCGGAGCAGCAGTGGGGGATTTCAGAAGGCGGGCAGGGAATTCATGAGATCGGCGGCGCTCGCATGGGGAGTGATCCCAAAACCTCCGTCCTTGACCCGCATTGCCAGGCTTGGGACTGCAAGAACCTTTTTGTCGCCGACGGCGCGCCCTTCGTCAGCCTGGCCGACAAGAACCCGACCTTAACCATCATGGCGCTCGCCTGGCGCACCTCGGAATATGTCGCGGAGCAGGTTCGCAAGCGCAACATCTAACGGCGGGCAGAGAAGCTTGAGTGATATCAACTACGAGAAGCCAGATCGCGCGCTACACTGAGGTTTTAGAAACCAAGGAGGTGCTGTGGAAAAGAAGGATACGCTGAACTGGGGCCCGCGTTTTGAGCGGCGCCACATCCTGAAAGCGATGGCCACCGCGCCGGCCGCGGCCTTGCTCTCTGTAACACCCTTTGTGTCCGCAGTAGCGAAAGCGGCGCCGGAGCAGGAAGCGGGCCAGAAAGCTCCGGCTGCCTTCCAGCCCAAGGTCTTGAACCTCCATGAGTGGAAAACGGTGCGCATCCTCTGCGATTTAATCATCCCTGCCGACCAGCGCTCTTGCAGCGCCACCCAGGCTGGCGTTCCCGAGTTCATTGACGATTGGCTGGCCTTCAAAGGAGGCGACACGCTCGCGGAGCTTCGGGGCGGACTCACCTGGCTGGATATGGAAACAAATCGGGCCTTTAAGTACGATTTCGCCGAGTGCGCCCGTTCCCAGCAAACACAGATTCTTGACCGCATTGCTTATCCCCCAAAGGCCGCCCCCGAGGACGTGATTGGGGTCGAGTTTTTCAACCTCTTTCGAGACTTGGTTTTGAGCGGTTTCTACACCAGCCAGGCGGGAATCAAAGATTTGCCTTACCTTGGAAACGAACCTTTGTCCGAATGGAAAGGATGTCCTGAGCCGGCATTAGCCAAGCTGGGCCTCGACAAGGATGACTTGGAAGCATGATGCTGCTGGAATTGTCCGCACAGTAACTGGCAAAGGAGAGCCGGGAGCAAGCCAGGCGGATATTGCGAATTGCCGGCCGTTCGAGCGCGAGGCGCTCAAGCCTTCCATTGCTTATCCGCATAGAGTAAACTTGCTTTTGAAGCATATTCCGGCCGCGCCTGCTGGCCGCTTCGAAGGGAGAGGCACGTTGAGTCAACCGCTCCGGCCACTTCGTTTTCCGGCAATTCGCCACCCCAAGTTTGATGTCGCTGGACGTCCCTTCATCGTGATCTGGGAAGTGACGCGGGCCTGCGACTTGGTCTGCGCGCATTGCCGCGCTGAGGCGATTTCCACGCGCCACCCTGCCGAATTGACCACCGCTGAAGGCCGCACGCTGATCAACCAGATTGCCGACTTCGGCCAGCCGTGGCCCTTGTTGGTTCTGACCGGCGGCGACCCGATGAAGCGGCCGGACCTCGCTGAGCTCGTGGCTTATGCCAGCGCCCGGCGCGTTCCGGTGGCGTTCTCGCCGTCGGCGACCCCGCTTCTGAAGCCCATGGTGTTCCGCGAACTCCAGGCGGCGGGCCTCAAGGCCGTATCGCTCAGCGTGGATGGCGCGAGCGCCGCCGTGCACGACGCCTTTCGCGGCGTGGATGGCGTGTTCGAGCGCACCCTGGCGCTGTGGGATGCCGCCCGCGAGTGCGCGCTTAAAGTCCAGATCAATACCACCGTGGCGCAGCGCAACCTTCGGGACCTGCCTGCCATCGCGCGCCTGCTCTTCGAGCGCGGCGCCATGACGTGGAGCGTGTTTCTCCTTGTGCCCGTGGGACGGGGGATGGCTCTCAAGCAGCTCTCGCCCCAGGAGTGCGAGGATGTCATGAACTTCGTGTACGATGTCGGCCTGAGCCTGCCCACCAAGACCACCGAGGGACACCATTACAAACGGGTGGTACTGCAGCGAACCGTTTTAAAGCGTCTCGGGATTGCGCCCGAGCAGGTCCTGAGGCTTGGGGCAACCTATTACGGACTTCGCGCCAAGCTGGACGCCATGCCATCCGGGGAGCTCTCGCGGCGAACTCCGATGGATGTGAATGCAGGGCGTGGATTCGTGTTTGTTTCGCACGTCGGCAGTGTTCACCCCAGCGGCTTCTTCACGGCCTCGGCTGGCGACGTGCGCCTGAAATCCCTGAACGAAATCTACCGCACAAGTCCCTTGCTCAACGATCTGCGTGACGTCGCGCTGCTCCACGGGCGATGCGGCCGGTGCGAGTTTGCGCCGGTTTGCGGCGGTTCGCGGTCGCGCGCCTTTGCGACCACGGGCGACGCCTTGGCCGAAGACCCGCTCTGCTCTTACCAGCCCCACAGCTTTCCGTACCAGGCGGAACTCGAAGATCTCATGGCGGAATTCCCCGGCGTGGGTGGCATGACGCCCGGGGGTTCCAGGAGCCTGCGGCAACCGCAGCCGGGATAGCGATTTACCCGGCGGATGCTGACGCTGGCGCAGACAGCGGAACTCGCCTGCCGGTCCAAATCTTCGACTCAAGTGAATGCATGAAGGTTAAGCGCAGCCCCACCACCTGAACGACTGAATAGGAGAACTTTCTGATGACCTCACGCGAAAGGATATTGTGTGCCCTTAACCACCAGCAACCTGATCGCATCCCCATTGATCTGGGCGGAACCAGCGCCTCCGGGATCGCCCTCTCGACCTACCACCAACTCAAACACCGGCTCGGAATATCTTCCCCCACACGGATCTACCACCTGCTCGGCATGATTGCCGAGGTAGAACAAACCGTCAAAGAACGATTGGGGGCGGATGTGGTTGTCTTGCGCCCGCCGGCTGGCAGCCTTGGAATCCGGTATGAAAATTGGAAACCCTGGACACTATTTGACGGTACCGTCATCGAGGTCCCAGGCGGATTTAACCCTGTGGCGCAAGACGACGGCGGTCTCGTTCTTTACAATGGGGCGCAGCCCTACGCTCGAATGCCCAAAGGTGGATTTTATTTTGACTATGTTGCGAAAAATCCCGGCGCAGCCCACGTCAATGTGGGCGAATACCAGCCTCACCTCTTGACCCAGCAAGAATTGGAATATTACGGCGCGGCGGCGGAAGCCTTGTACGATCAGACCGATTTCGCGATCATCGCCGAACTCGGGCCGCCGGAGCAGCTCTTTGCCCAGATGGGATCAGGGGACCTCGCCGCGTGGTTTATTACTATGGCGACGGAGCCGGACTACGTCCATGCCCTGCTGGAAAAGGTAACCTCAGTATGGATGCAGAATTTGCGCAACTTTGCCGCCGCCGTCGGCGATCGAGTTCACATCATCGTTTGCTTCGACGATCTTGGAACCCAGCAGGCTCCCCTCATCTCGGTAAAAATGTTTCGAGAACTGATCATGCCGTATTACCAGCGCGCCTTCGATTGGATCCATCAGCATACCCGAATGAAAGTCATGTTCCATTCCGACGGGGCCATTTACCCCATGATTCCTTCTCTGATTGAAATGGGAATCGACATCCTGAACCCCGTTCAAACTTCGGCGGAAGGGATGAATCCGGCGCGCCTCAAGCAGGAATTTGGAGACCGGCTGGTTTTCTGGGGCGGATGTTGTGATTGCCAGCAGACTCTGCCTTTTGGCTCACCTGAGGAGGTTGCCCGCGCGGTGGAAGCAAACCTTCGCACCCTGGCTCCTGGAGGAGGCTATGTGTGCTCGGGCGTGCACAACATCCAGGCCGGGGTCCCTATTGACAATGTGCTCGCCGTCTTTGATACAGCTCGATTGATGCCATGCCCAGAGGCCTCGTAACTACGCTGCGAGAGAAATGACCGCGAGCCGAGTGTTGCAGCGGCAGGCACTTAAAGAACTTTCGGCAAGTGCGACAAGGCTTCCCGGACCTTCTCTTCCGGATAATCGTAGTCAGTGAGCTCGCCCGCGAAGTATTTCTCGTATGCCGCCATATCGAAGTGGCCGTGCCCGCTTAGGTTAAAGAGAATCGTTTTTTCTTTTCCCTCCTCCTTCGCCTTCAAAGCCTCGTCAACGGCCGAGCAGACAGCGTGCGAGGTCTCCGGCGCCACAATAATTCCTTCCGCGCGGCAAAAGGTTATGGCCGCTTCAAAGCATTGCAGTTGCGGATAGCTGACAGCTTCCACCACTCCGGCGCGATGCAGCAGACTGACCAGCGGCGCCATTCCGTGATAGCGGAGGCCGCCGGCATGGATTCCGGGCGGAATGAAATCGTGTCCCAGTGTTTCCATCTTCAAGAGCGGCGTCATCCCGCTCTTATCGCCAAAATCGTAGGCGTAAGCGCCCTTCGTCATGGTGGGGCAGGCGGTGGGCTCCACGGCAACCAGCCGAATTGACTTTCCCGCAGCCTTGTAGGGAACGAAGGGGAAGGCCAGACCCGCAAAGTTGCTTCCACCGCCGCAGCAGCCGATGATGATGTCCGGAAAGGCCGCGGCCAGTTTGAGTTGCTCAATCGCTTCCTGCCCGATGACGGTTTGGTGGAGCAGAACGTGGTTGAGAACGCTTCCAAGAGAGTAGTTGGTGTCCGGGCGGCTGGCGGCGTCCTCCACCGCCTCACTGATGGCAATCCCCAAGCTTCCCGGGCACTCCGGATCCTCGGCCAGGACAGCCCGTCCGGCGGCCGTGCGGTCGCTTGGCGAAGGGACGCAATTCGCTCCCCAGCATTGCATCATCGTGCGCCGGTGAGGTTTTTGAAAGTAACTGCATTTCACCATATAAACCATGCACTCGATATCGAACACATTGCAGGCATAAGCCAGCGCGCTGCCCCACTGGCCGGCCCCCGTTTCGGTGGCAATCCGCTTGATTCCCGCAACTTTGTTGTAGTAAGCCTGCGCCACAGACGTGTTCGTCTTATGGCTGCCGGAAGGGGAGACTCCTTCATACTTGTAAAAAATCCTGGCCGGCGTTCCGAGCGCCTTCTCCAGCCTACGGGCGCGGTATAAGGGCGTGGGGCGCCACAACCGAAGAATATCCAGAATCGGCTCAGGGATCGGCACCGTGGGAGCGCTCGAAGCTTCCTGCTCGATCAGTTGCATTGGGAAAATCGCCGCAAGATCGTCCGGGGTCGCCGGTTGCCCGGTTCCGGGATGAAGCGGCGGGGACAAGGGAGCCGGCAGGTCCGGAATCACGTTGTACCATGATTTGGGAATGTCACGTTCCGTTAAGGTATATCGATATAGGGTCATAAGGCGCCTTCACGATTGGGGTTGGCCAAACTCCCGCCAGCCGGGCCTCGGTAAGAAACTTTGAAGGATACCACAAGAGGCAAGCCCTGGCAGTGACCAAATGACGCCCCTCGTGAGGGTGCCCTCCGGCGCTCCTTTCATATGTGCACTGCGGTGCAAGAGGTCTCTACAATCATCCGTCTCGCCTTGAATCCTGCCCCAAGGTCAGTTAGACAAAACCAACTCTTCACATGCAATCTTTCTACTTTTCTAGAGGGATGAGTCGGTGGTATCCGTAAAGTACGGGGTGATAATTGTGACATGCGTGGGACACCGTGGAAGTAAAAGGCGTGAAACCCCTGGATTCCAAGAACAGGAGGCAGTGGTTATGGAAAGGGCAGTCCAGGAAACCCAGAGCCGCTTGAAACCAGCTTACGGAAAGATCCAACACAAGTTATTGCTGGTTGAGGAAGATCGCGGGGACTTGAGGGATTATTTCGGGAGTCTCTGCACGTTAGGGTACAAAGTCGTGGTCGCCAAATCCTACACGCACGCCCAGGCTCTCTTAGAGCGCGAGACGTTTGATCTGGTGATTGTGGGGCAGGGAAGTCCGGCGTTTGATGGTCGTCAGGTTGTCATTCGCTCGCTGGAACTCAACCCGCATGTTCCAGTGATTGTCGTGGCTCGGGCCCTCGACATCGATTGCTATCTTGAGGCCATGGAGCTCGGCGCCGCCGATTATGTGGAAAAAGGCGCAACGCCGAGAGACTTTATGCGCGCCCTGGATTCGCGCCTGCAGGTCGAATCGGCCGCATAAAGGCAGGTCCCGGGCAGCGAGAAGCGCGTGTAAGAGCCTGCCAGTGGGGTTTTGAAATTCCGGAAGCTGCCGGAGAATGGCTGCTTACATTACGGACTGACAATCGCGGGAGAATGTTCACGGACAATGTCAAAGGTTGTCCTGATCTCTGCCGTTTTTGAAATCATTGCACCCACGGAACAATATTTACTCTCCGAAAGATGAATCGCCTTTTGGACGGCTTCCGGAGTGATGTCACCATGAAGGCGGTGCTTGATTTCCACCCGCGTAAAGACGCAGGGCGGTTCCTCCCTCTGCTCGGCGATTAATTCAACCTCATATCCAGTGACGCGCTGGCGCATCTTGCGCAAGATGCTGATCACGTCAAAGGCGGTGCAGCCGCCGAGGGCCAGCAGCACGAGTTCGATGGGTTTTGCTCCCGTATCCCCCTGTGCATCATCCATCACGACGCGGTGTCCCGACCCTGATTCTCCGAGAAATTGACGCCCGCTCTCTCCACGAGTAGTCAGCGTTAGCTTTGCTAACATGGTTTACTCCTTCCCGCCAAACGCACCATCCTGCGTAGGACGATAACTACACCCCGGGACATTCGGGCTCCTTAAGCGATGCACGCCAAGGTCCCTATGGTCCGCAGGATCCACTTGGTGCTGACCGATTTCGGCCGGGTAATGGGAGTACCGAGCGCGCGGTTGAGCACGAGCTGGGCGCACATGCCCAGAGCCCTGGATACTCCAAACAAAACCGTGTAGTAATCAAACTCGGTCAGGCCAAACAGATAGAGCAGGGCGCCCGAACCTGCATCCACGTTAGGCCACGGGTCTTTGATCTTGCCGTGTTCTTTGAGAATGCCGGGCGTCAGATGAAACAACCGGTCAACAATCCTGAAGATTTCATCGGCGGGGCAGACGCGTCGCCCAAACTCATGAAAAGCGGTAAACCGGGGGTCCGTAACCCGGAGAACCGCGTGGCCGTAACCCGGAATGACCCGGCCGTCCTTAAGGGTTTGCCACACATAGTCTCGCAACTGGGCATCGGTGGGCACCCCGTTATACGCTTCACGAATCCCCAGCACAAAGTGGAGGCATTCCTGGTTGGCCAGTCCGTGGAGCGGCCCAGCCAACCCATTCATGCCGGCTGACACGGCGTAGAAGGCATCGGACAACGCTGAACCCACCGTGTGGCAGGTGAACGCGCTGACGTTGCCGCCTTCGTGATCGCAGTGCAAGGTCAAATAGAGCCTGATGAAGTTTCTGAAATCGCCCGTCGGATCCGGCAGACCCAGCATGGAAGCGTAGTCGGCGCCCCAATCCAGCTTGGAATTGGACGGCAGGGGTTCGCCTTTGCCCGTGTGGATTCGGTAGATCCCCGCAGCGATCGCCGGCAGCCTTGCCAGCAATGTGAGCGCGTCATCGAGCGTGGCCTCCCAATACTCGTCTTTGTGAAACCCTTCACTGTATCGCTTCCGAAACGCCGACTCCCGCTCCATGGCCAGGATCGCCGCGCTAAACATCGTCATCGGGTGCGAGTCAGGGGGCAGAGCTTTCAGGACGTTCCAAACGTAGGAGGGAACATGCGCTCGCTGCCGGAATTCCTCCTGCAAGTTTGCCAAGCTCTCGGCATCGGGTAGTTCCCCTGTCAACAACAGGTAGAATATCTCTTC
Organism: Terriglobia bacterium; assembly: GCA_035532595.1. GTDB lineage: Bacteria > Acidobacteriota > Terriglobia > UBA7540 > UBA7540 > JAMCXS01. The sequence continues at coordinate 9,080 of DATKQU010000089.1, forward strand.
CGGCAGTTGTTGGGTAAGGTCGGAAATGGGGATTCCACGAACGATCAATCCTGTTTCCGCCTCCACTACCGAGGTATCACACACCAAACCCTTCACCCCGCGCATGCCGCCAAACGCCTGAGCTATGGTTACTTCGGAGATCACCGCAGCGCCGTGGTCTTTGACCAAGGCGTGGATCTCGTCGCGAAGTCGCGGGATTCTCTGTGCCAGCACGTCATGCAATTTACCCATCGTTACCCCAATGCGAACAATTTGATAGGTCTATTTTAGCCGCGCGAGCCGGGCTGGATCGGTGAGCGAAGTCACGTCAGGTTGTGACTTGGATCACAGGATTGGAAACCTTTTCTCCACGGTCGCCGCGATCGTCGGGACCGGCAAGTTACCCCAAAGCTGGACTTCCACTGCCGTATTCAGCAACCAGCGTGATAACTTTGCTTTCCGTATACCGATCCCCCGTGGCTCGTGCGAAGGGGATTCCTGCAATATGTTGCGAACCGCATGCCGGCATAAATCCTCAGACGGTCAAAAGTTGTGATAACTTCATAAAGTCCGTATCAGTCAGGCTCGGACGGTTCCCTGCGGGCAGCGTTACATCCCAGTCCGTGTTTCAAAGCTTGCGATCTCTGGCGGCTCGACCGGAATGTGGTCGCCGGGGCGGGGAACGACTTCAGATGCGAACTTTATGGCACCCGCAGGGATACCGCCTGCCTTCCAATCTGCATCTAAAAAGATCGTAGGCGCTGATAGGAGAATCGCGAGAACGCACTCATAGCCTATGGCGAGGGTTGCCATCCGCAAGCTTATATAGAACCGTGTGTAACCATCGGCGAAAAACGGAAACAACTGCCGCGCTGGGTGGGTGTTTCTTTGCGCGGGGCTTTAACCAAGGCGCCTGATCGGTTCAACAGCAATCAGGCGCCTGTGGTTCGGTTGCTATGTCGATTCGGGGGATTAATTGAATGAAGGATTCTCGAGCTGCCGGCATCGAGGTCAATGGAAGAATGCATTCTAATCAGGATTTCAAACAGGGATTTCAGCGGCGAGTTAGGCCAACGGTTTTGGCGGCGCTGCTCGCGCTGGCGGCTGCCATAGGATTGGGAGCCGCAAGGGTGCAGGCTGCGGAGAATTCAAACGTTCTCAGGGCCACTCTCAAGAACGGTTTGCAAGTGGTCATTGTGAGGAACCCGCTGGCACCCGTGGTCACTACGGTCATGAATTATCGCGTGGGCTCAAACGAAGCGCCGGAGGAATTCCCGGGCACCGCTCATGCGCAGGAGCATATGATGTTTCGCGGCAGTCCGGGACTTTCCGCGAGCCAACTGGCGAATATTTCGGCATCTATGGGCGGGGAATTTGACGCGGACACGCAACAGGCCATCACGCAGTATTTCTTTACGGTGCCTGCCGCAGACCTGGATGTCTCGCTGCACATTGAAGCCATCCGCATGCGAGGCGTTCTCAACTCTGAAAAACTCTGGGATCAAGAACGGAAAGCAATCGAGCAGGAAGTCGCGCAGGATCTTTCCAATCCCGAATATGTTTTCTACACCAAGCTGCTCTCGGCCATGTTTCGGGGCACGCCTTACGCTCATGATGCCCTGGGAACGCGGCCGTCGTTCAATAAGACCACCGCGGCCATGCTCCGCGAATTCCACGACACTTGGTACGCGCCAAACAACGCCATTCTGGTGATCGTCGGCGATGTCGATCCCCAGCGCGCACTCACGCAGGTCAAGAAACTTTTCAAAAACATTCCGGCCAGAAAGCTTCCCGCACGGCCCGCAGTGTCCTTGCAGCCGGTCAAGGCCGAGACTCTGAATTTGAATACCGATCTGCCTTATGGCCTTGCCGTGATCTCCTTCCGGATGCCGGGGACGGACAGCCCCGATTATGCGGCTTCCGAGGTGCTCGCGGACGTGCTCAGCAGCCAGCGAGGCAGCCTCTACGAATTGGTGCCCGAAGGAAAGGCGCTCTACGCGGGCTTTTCCTTGAATTCCTTGCCCCAAACCGGGCTGGGGTACGCGATCGGAGCATTTCCCAAGAGTGACGACGGAGCGAAGGTGGCGGACGAAATTCGAAAAGTTCTGGCTGCGGATCTGCGCAATGGCATTCCGGCCGGCCTGGTCGCCGCGGCAAAGCGCCACGAGATCGCGAGCGCCGAGTTCCAGAAAAACTCGGTTTCAGGTCTAGCTATGGCATGGTCCAGCGCGCTGGCCGTTGAAGGGCGCGAATCTCCGGAAGACGACGTCCGCGCCATGCAGAAGGTTACCGTTGCCGACGTTGACCGCGTGGCTCGCAAGTATCTTCAACTGAATGACACCATCACCGCCGTCCTCACGCCCCAAGCCTCCGGGAAGCCGATTTCCTCCAAGTCTTTCGGCGGCAGAGAATCTTTCGCCCCCAATCACGTCAAGCACGTCAAGCTGCCGCGCTGGGCGGCGAAGGCGCTCAAGCAGCTTGCAGTGCCCAAAGCGACGGTCAATCCGACGGTGAGTGTTTTGCCCAACGGAATCAACCTGATCGTCCAGCCGGAAGCCATCAGCAATACCGTCAGCGTTTACGGCCATATCAAGAACAATCCAGACCTGGAAGAGCCCAAAGGCCAGGAAGGGGTGGCGGAGGAACTCGCCAACCTGTTCTCCTACGGCACCACGACCCTCGATCGCATTGCCTTCCAGAAGGCGCTCGATGAGATCGGGGCCGACGAATCTGCAGGAGCGGATTTTTCGCTCCAAGTGCTTTCGGCCCATCTCGACCGCGGGGTGGAACTGCTGGCAGACAACGAACTGCACACTGCGTTGCCCGAAGGGGCTTTTAAGATCACGCAGCGGCAATTGACCGAGACGGTGGCCGGGCAGCTACAAAGTCCGGATTACTTAACCAGCCGCGCGCTCCATGCCGCCTTGTTCCCGAAGAACGATCCCACGCTGCGTCAGGCGACTCCGGCTACTGTTTCCGGCCTGACGCTCCAAGACGTCAAGAATTATTACAGTCACGCCTTCCGGCCGGACCTGACGACTATCGTGGTGGTGGGGAAGATCTCCCCCGACCGGGCTAAGCACGTGATCGAAAAGTATTTCGGAAGCTGGAAAGCCACGGGACCCAAGCCGCCCACCCTCCTCCCGCAAGTGCCCAATAACAAGGCGTCGATCACCGCGGTCCCCAACAAGAGCCGGGTGCAAGTTCAGACGACCCTGGCTGAAACGCTCGGCCTCAACCGTTTCAATCCTGACTATTACGCGCTTGAGTTGGGAAACCATGTCCTGGGGGGAGGGTTTTACGCTACCAGGCTGTACCAGGACCTGCGGGAAAATACGGGCTTGGTGTATTTCGTGTCATCGTCGTTTGACATCGGAAAGACGCGGGGACTTTATGAGGTGAGCTATGCCTGTGACCCACCCAACGTTTCCAAAGCCCGCGCCATTGTCATTCGCGACCTCAAGGAAATGCGGACCAAGCCGGTGACGGTGGCTGAGCTCCGCCAAGCAAAGGCCATGCTGCTGCGGGAGATTCCTCTCTCCGAATCGAGCATCAATAGTATCGCCGGGGGCCTGATATACCGGGCCAGCATCGGCCTGCCCCTGGATGAGCCGACCGTGGCTGCCCGTCGATACGTCGCGTTGAATGCCGGCCAGGTTGAAAAAGCCTTTGCGAAATGGATCCGGCCGGATGACCTGGTTCAAGTAACTGAGGGACCCACGCCTCATTAGAGAGTCTCAAGCACGGGTCATCTCCGGCGATTCGAGGAAGAGAGTCTGAGCCCATCATGCCTGCTGGAAATCGGCGCAAGCGCAAAAGTGTGCGAGTGTACGGCAGGCTCTTTCTCTCGGAATTGATAGGGACCGCTTTGCTCGTGGCGGTTGGCGTTTCAGCCGTTATCCTGGACTTTGGCACAGGAAGTCCGGTTGCCACCCTCCTGCCTGACCCCGGACTCCGGCGGCTGATCACCGGCTTTTTATTCGGGGCGATTGGCGGCAGCATTGCGGTTTCTCCGGTCGGCAAAATCAGCGGTGCGCACATCAACCCGGCTGTGACCCTGTCCTTCTGGATCAAACGGAAGATTAGCCGGCGGCATGCCGCGGGGTACTTTTTAGCCCAGTTCGCTGGCGGATTGCTGGGTGCGTTGCCGCTGCTCGCCTGGGGGGCCATGGGGGCAAGCGTTCATTTCGGCGCAACCAGTCCGGGTACCGGCTATACGGCGTGGCAGGCTGTGCTTGGCGAAGTGATCACGACCTTCTGCCTGATCGTAGGAATTTTCCTCTTTATCGGTCATCGCCTGCTTCGGCCTTATACCCCAGGCCTCTTTCCTTTCTTGTATGCCGTGATGGTGTATCTTGAGGCTCCCGTTTCAGGGACCAGCACCAATCCGGCGCGCAGTCTCGGCCCCTCGCTGGTTTCAGCAAACTGGCAGGGCTGGTGGGTCTCTTGGATCGGCCCTCTTTTAGGAACCCTACTGGCTCTAGGTATCCTACGCCTCTCACCCCTAAAGCGCTTTGAAGTTGATATTGCCAAGCTCTATCACTTTGAACACGACCCTCATGGCTTATACGGACTTGGGAGGCAGGGATAAAGCCTTGTGGATTGTCAAAAACAGGTTCGCGCGGTTTGTGGCCGCGACGGTCCGTGAAAGCCTGTCCCCATTGCGCGCTAACCGCCGCCCCTCCTGTATTCTCTTTGATATACTCGGAATGCGGAAGGAGCCGACCCGTTGGGGAACACCTCAACCGGAGAAAGCGCTGACGCAGGCGGGATGTGTTTAAGTCCGGCACCGAGAAGGCATGACACGAAGACAAACGGCAGCGGCGATTCTGGCAGGATGCCTAACGCTCGTCGTGATTGCGTTGTTAGCCTACCGCCTGGGCATACGCCACGCGGCGCGCCCCGAGCCCTTTCGGAGCGAAGAGCAAACCTCCCAAGACGGCTGTGTAGCTTTCGATCGTGCAGGCCATCATACCGGGGAGAATACCTGCGTTTCGGGCCGGGTGCTTCGGGTTTTTACGGCGCGTTCCGGGAGCACTTTCTTGGACTTTTGTAAAGATTACCGGCAGTGTCCTTTCACAAGCGTGATCTTTGCTGGGGATCGTTCTCAATTCGGCAATGTGGCCTCGCTGGAAGGGAAGAGAGTACAAATCACGGGGGAAATCACCACTTATAATGGCCGTGCTGAAATCATTATTCACGAGCCTCGCCAAATCCGCCTCGCTCCCTAAGGGCTTCGTTTCCGCTCATAAAAGACGGCCGGAGCGTGATGCCTTTGCACTGGGGCCCTGGATCCTGCTGCTTGCTTGTTTAATCGGCTTCGGCGCGGGCAGCGGTTCGAGGGAACAGTCGCCCGCCGCCGTCACGCCACCCGGAACACAGAATCAGCCGGAGTCATCCGCCAAGGCGCAGTCGCTGCTTCAACAAGGCGCTGAACATGTGGTGCAGAAAGACTACGCTGGCGCGGAGGCGGCCTTTCGCGAGGCCATTGAGGATGATCCTACTTTGGCGGCGGCCCACCGTGAACTCGGCCTAGCCCTCTGGGCCCAGGGGCATCCGGCGGCCGCTTGGAAGGAGCTGCGCCTTGCGGCTAGGCTCGACCCCCGAGACGCAAATGTTCATTACGCCTTGGGAAAGCTTGCCTGGCTCCTCTATCAGGAACCCGCCGCCCGCGAGGCGGAAATACAGGGCCTTAGCCCGGATGACTTCCAGTCTCTCGCGCTGAGCGAAATTGAAAAGGCCGTCACTCTGGCTCCCGGCAATTTCAAAATGCGCTTAGACCTTGCGGAATTGACCCTCGCCGTGGGACACGACAAGCAGGCGCAAACACAAGCTGAGGAGGCTATTCCACTTGCCACCTCTCACGTGGATCGATCGCTTGCTCACGTGACCATGGCACGGGCGCTGCTCGCGACGGGCGACGAGGACGGAGCGCAACGAGAATACCAAAAGGCGCTTGCCGAAAATCCCAAGAACGCCTCCGCTTATCTCAATCTTGGACAGTTGCGCCTCTTCCAACACAAATCGATGGAAGCCGCAAACTATTTCCGGCAGGCCATCGCAACCTCGCCCGATCTGCAACCTGCTTACGTGGCGCTGGCGCAACTCTTAACTAACGCCCACCAACCTGCTGAAGCGCGCGCCTTGTTCGAAAAGGCTGTGACGCTCGATCCAAAGGACTGGCACACGCGCTACGAGTTTGCTCTTTTACTCATGGATGCCGGTCAAAGCTCGCGCGCCAAGGATATCTTGACCGGCATCGCTGCGCATCAAGAGGATTTCCTTCCGGCACGCGAACAACTGGCTTTGCTGCTCCTGCGGCAAGGCGATCTGACGGGAGCGCAGGCGCAAGCTCAAGATCTGATTGCCCGCAACCCTCAGGCGGGGGAGGGGCATCGGGTCATGGCCCTAGTGCTGTGGAGGGAGCGCAAGATCGAGCCGTCGCTGTCGGAGTGCGCCATGGCCCTGGCCGTTGACCCCCATTCGACTTCCATGCTGGCGCTTCAGGCCATCGCACTCTGGCAGGAAAAACAGAAGCAAAATGCGCAGGCAGCGTTCCGGGAAGCGGCGCGTACGGACCCCAGCATTGCCTCCGGGTCAACCTTTTGCCGGCTCATCGCCTGTGACAGCCGGGACATTCCGCTGGTCGATGAGTTTCTCCGCAAGAACCGCTGGGTTCTAAATCCTCCAGAGGCTCAATAGCCTCGTTGCTTATCGACAACGTTCAGCAAAGGCAATCCCTTAACGTAACGACGAACATTCTCGGCGAATAAATCCATCCGGCGTCCTTCCGTGCGTGGCGAGTGGCCCGAGCTGTGACAGGTGATAATCAGGTTGCCGGCACTCCATAAGGGATCATCGGGAGGCAAGGGTTCCTTGTACGCCACGTCAAGGCCGGCGCCTGCAATCCAGCCTTCTTTGAGCGCCCGCATCAACGCTGGCGTGTCCACCAGCTTGCCACGCGAGATGTTGATGAAGTAAGAGCCTGGTTTCATGGCCCGAAAAACCACTTCATTAAACATGTTCCTGGAAATGGGGGTGAGCGGCGCAGCGCTCACCAAAACGTCGACTTGCGGAACTATTTGGGGAAAGGCGTCGAGGGAATGGAGTTCGGCAACAAAAGCGGGTTTCGGCAAAGGCTTCGGGTCCACGGCGATCACATTCATTCCAAATCCGTAGTAGGCGCGATAGGCGGTGTCTGTACCGTTTCCACCCAGCCCCACAATGCCCATCGTCAGGCCGCTGATCTCCGTCAGACCTTCGGCTTGAATCCACCGATGCTCGCGAGTTTCGATCGTATAGCGCTTAATGCCCCGCGTGAGCGCCAGCAAGAGAGCAAAAACCGTCTCGGATATCGGCGGCGCGAAGACGCGTTGCATGTTGGTGAGGACAACCGGGCTTTCAACAAGCTCCGGCCAGAGAATGGTCTCCACGCCAGCAGCCCCCCACTGAATCCATTTCAGTTCGCGCGCGCGGGCAAGATCTTCGCGGGTGAAACGACCGTAAATAATCTGCGCGTTCGCGACCTCGCGGTGAAATTCCTCGAGGGGCTCGCAAGTTTTCAGTTCAACTGCGGGCGAGATGGCCAGGATCCTGTCGTGGAAAGGTTGAGCGAAGGGCTCCAGCGTCACGATCTTGGCGGAGCCCGATAGAGCGCCTTTGCCCGGTTGCGCTATGGGATAGGATTCAACCGTAACGGGTGAGAGTGGGGTGGTCGCGACGCCCGGTGGCGCTCCCCCCGAGAGGGAAGAACTGACCGAACCTATCACGGTTCCCGCTGATCCAGCCGCAACACCGTGAAGGAAATTTCTGCGTGATAGAGTTTCCTTTGACATGTCAACACCTCCGGCAAGAGTTACGAAGAGTCTAACACCTAATTCCCTAATGCAGAGACCCATGAAGTGCCTATCGATCTTGCACGCCGTGCAATTGGCCTGCCCTTTTAATCAAGCTTTCACCGGGGTTTGACAAACCTCCCGGGCGCTGCTAGATTGGAGCTAATGCGAAGGAGGGAATTTGTTTTTGGAATTACCTGCCCGAAACGTCAACCGTAAATTCGCGACAGAGCCTGCCCATCCTTTCAGCATTCGAGGTGCCTATGCAAGGGACAATCAAGAGGGTTATTCGGGATCGAGGTTTTGGGTTTATCCGCGCTGAGGACGGGAAGGAAATCTTTTTCCACCGGAGCAGCCTCCAGGAACTCAACTTCGAGGCTCTGACAGAGGGACAGGCCGTTGAATTTGAGATGGAAGGCGGTCCAAAGGGGCCCAGGGCGGTCGCAGTTCGCCAGGGAGCAAATTGAGTCATCTCCGACCGCTCCTTTGACCCATCCAGGCATCTTCACCTTTCGACCGGCAATTGCGATGCCGCAGGCATCGGATGTCGCATGCCCGCGTTCCTTGGAGTGGGGGAACGTCTTACCGACCATCCTCTTGCTAACATTGCACATGCATGGTCAGAGGTATGAATTCAGGGAGACTGCAGGAGGGGCGGTAAACCTACTTGAGCAGGTGGATTCAGCGGACTGCGCGGTCCTATGCGATAGTACGAGGAGAGAGTGGACTGTTCGGATTCAAGAATGAAAGGCTAAGGTTGGGAAAGTTCACCTTGATTGCATCTGAGCATTTTGGGCGTTGGCATTTAAATCATTAGGGACAGCCAGCATCCCCTCCACATGTCCTCTTTGTATCTGAGACACGACAAGTTCCACCGGGAACTGGCTGCGCATCGTATAAAACTGAATGACCTCATTCAGCGCGCGATCTTTCAATTCGACCGATTTGTCATCCACAATCAACCGCAGGGTGTACCGCTGGTTTGCCACATCGGTGTTGGCAAGCTTGATTGAGATTGGTCCCACCCGCTGAAATCGCGATCCCTTCTTCAGGCTGAAAGAAACTCCCGTCCGTCGGCTAATTTTCAAAAGCTGGCTGACGTCGTTTTGATTCTGCTTGACCTGGTTTCTCTGGGCATCAAGCTCGCCCACCACGTTGCCCAGACGGTTGACGGTCGCTTCCCATTCCTCGCGGCTTGTAGCGAGATCACCCTTCAGCAGGTTTAAGTTTTCGTCTGTCTTTGCAGTGTTCGCGGGCGGGGTTGCAGGAGGAGTCTTGGGTTCTGCGGAAACTGCCACTGGTTGCTTTTGAACCGGGGTCATAGAAGCCGGAACCTCGGAACGATGAGCAAGCTCACTCGCCAGGGTAGCATGCAGCTTCGGTTTTGTCCCATCCGCCTCCGGGTCTTCAGCAAGGGGTTTCGGTCGGCGCCTTTTCTCGAGTTCGTCGATACGGGTCTGGAGGACCTCGATCTTATGCTGGAGTTGTTTTACCTGCGCGCTGCTGCCGCCGCTGCTATCCACATCAACGTTTGAAAGGCCCCCGGCCTTGATGTACCGGTAAGCTGCAAAAGCCCCCAAAGCTGCCACCAGGATCAGGACAATCGCCCCGGGCATCGGCGATCGCCCAGGAGGCGGCGCCGGCTCCTGGGACTTAACAAACACTTGGCGATCATATCCAAATCCACCCATGGCATGCTCCGTGCCGGATTGCTAATCCTTCAATGCAACTCGACCTGAACCGCGGTCGGATAGCGCGGCTTCAGGGTTAGGGAATATTCGCGCGTCTCATGGGGGAGAAGATCCACGTCGCGTTCTGCATGCTCCATTCGCGTGCCATCCATCGTCACTTTATATTGGCGCGGCTGGATGACCAGCAGGAGCGGCGTCCGCCCCACAATTTTCCCGTCGACGCGCACGTACGCGTCACTGGGATCGGACCGGAGCATCAACTTGGCAGCGTCCTTTCCGGCATTCTCCTCAAGAGCGTGGCGATTGGCCTCGACGGACCCGTCAATCATCGAGTCATCAATGAACTTCGTTCCCTTTTGTCCGGACATCTTGTTCATGATGACATTCGGCCCCGACTTGGAAGTGGAAGGGAACTTGGCTTTGTTCATAATGTTGATCCGGCTCATACTGCCGGCCATCCCGGAAGTTGCGCCACCGTATTCCGCGGCCGTTTGGGCATAAGCGCAAGCCGTCCCTAAAGCAAGTACAAGAACCACTTCCATTCCTCGCCGCAGCAGTTTCCCCTGTGGCGAGCTTCCGTGCCCGACCGAACTATCGGCAAGTTTTTTCATGATAGAGGCTACCATTTTCATTTATTCTCCCTTACGTGGAGGTTTCGCTTCAGATGGTGCCCCCCCTCCCGGAACCAGATAAGGAACCCGAGTTGCACATTCATGGCTGGCCTTCCGGCATTTCCACGCCCTTCGGCGATCCGGCCTTCGCTTCACTTGAACTAAACTTACCCCTAGCATATATCGGGAATTCAGATTGGGCAAGAACTAGCGTGGTAATAGCCAATTCATACCTCTGCCGTGGAGCCCGGAAGCTTTTGCATGGTTGCGTGGGCGATTGCCTGCCGAGAGTCGCGTCAATTAAATCGGATGCCTCATTAAGACATGTACATTCAATAAGATAGTACTGTTTTTAAAATACTGAGAAGCCTGAGGAAATGTGCTCTGGCCTAATCTCTAAGGTAAATACCTGAGATATGGGCAACTTCCTGCAATTTATTTTTCTGTGTGCTTTCTACTGGCATCGCCCCGGAATCTTAGCACGGCCGGGAACGGAGTCCTTTCGCGGGCGAGGTGAAGTGCCGAGGCATGTCATGGGATCACCGCCGCCTTCAGTTCTCCATTGCGGTGTTTCATCTTTTGGAAGAACTGCGGCAGCTCATTGAGAGGAATTTCCGTGGTGACAAAATCCGAGGCGCGGACTTCCCCTCGCGCGATGGTGTCCAAAGCCTTGCGGATAAACTGCGGGGTGTGATGGAAAGTCGACCGGATGGTGATTTCAGAGTAGTGCAACACCGAGGGGTCGAACTGTACATGGCTGCCCCGCGGGCAGCCGCCGAACAAGTTGACGGTTCCTCCGCGACGCACCATCTGCACCGCCCACTGCCAGGTGTCCGGAACTCCAACCGCCTCGATGACCGCGTCGGCTCCGTGGCCCGCCTCGGTCAGTTGGCGAACCGCCTGGATTGGATTGCCAACATCGGAGATGTCAAATGCCGCTCTTGCCCCCAGGCGGTCCGCCGCCTGGACCTGACTTTTTCTTTTTCCCAGGGCGATGACTCGGACTCCCTGGCCGGAAAGGATGCGGATGAACTTCAAGCCAATGGGGCCACACCCAATGACCACTGCGGTATCGCCCGGCTTGATGCCGGTCTCCTCGATTCCCCGCAAGATACACGCCAGCGGCTCCACCAAGGCAGCATCCTGAAACGAAACGTGAGACGGAACCTCCAACATGTTGGCGCGGACGATGCGGCCTGGAATGCGAATGTATTCGGCGTAAGCGCCGTTGTTGAACAAGAGCGACTCACAGAGGTTGGATCGTCCTTTTCGGCAGAACAGGCATTCGTTGCAAGGGGCGGAGTTTGCGGGAACCACCCACGTCCCCGGCTTCACGTCTCCCGCCACCTCACTCCCAACAGCCTCGACGACCCCAGAGAGTTCATGGCCGAACACCGCGGGCGGAACAATCATCCGGGCGTGGTAGCCCTGCCGCCAAACCTTCAGGTCGGTTCCGCAAGTCAATGCCACTTTGACCCGGACCAGCACCTCATCCGAGTTCAGGTTGGGGATAGGAATCCGCTTAATCTTTAAATCTTCGCGGCCGTAAAGAACCGCCGCTCGCATGTCACCGTCAGAATGTGTATCCATTAAGGCACCAGTATGATTTTTAGCGAGTCCTCCGAAGGATGCGCCGCCAAGTCCAAGGCCTTTCCAATTTCGGCCAGAGGGAAGCGGTGCGAAATCAATTCCCGAACCGGCAAAATGCGTTCGAAGATAAGCTGCGCAGATTCCTCTTGCAGGTCATATGACGCGCTGTAACTGCCCAGGATTTCCTTCTCATCAATGCCGACCGCCGCAGCAGGGAATTCGACCCGCATGAGCGGATCGTTATAAGCAAATAAAAGAACCCGTCCTCCTGGACGCGCCAGGCGAAGCGCCTCCTCCAGGAGGTGAGGGAGGGGCGCGCTGACCAGCACGGCGTCCGCGCCGCGGCCCGAAGTGCGGCTGCGAATCTCTTCCGGCAGATCATCCGTCGAGGGATCAAAAGAGATCTGTGCTCCCAGTTGAACGCTCTTTTGCCGGCGCATGGGCATCGGATCGCTGGTCACCACCGTCGCGCCCGCGCGGCGAGCGAGCAGCATTAGCAGAAGCCCGATGGGTCCCTGTCCAATGACCAGCACGGTTTCCTGCTGCCGGACGCGGGCATTGTGGATGGCTTTCAAGCACGTGTTTACTGGCTCGACGAACGCGGCTTCCTCAAAGCTGATGCCGGCGGGGATTGCCATCATCCCTCTTTCGGCGATCCAGTCCATCACGCGCACATATTGGGCGAACCCGCCGCCGCTCGGACGAAAGCCGCTTGTGACACCCACCTTTTTGTAAGTTGGGCACTGGGAGAAAAGCTTCTGCTGGCAATAGAAGCACTCGCCACAGGGAATGTGGTGGAAGCTCAAAACGCGGTCCCCGGGACGCCACTGATGAACCTTTGGGCCCACCGCCGCCACCGTGCCTGCAATCTCATGCCCGAAAATCTGCGGAGGGGGAAGGAATCCTTGCTTGATCTTTTTAATATCGGTCCCGCAAATCCCGCAGGCGCCGACGCGCACCAGAACCTCGCCGTCGGAGACCTCGGGAATAGGAACCTCCTCCGGCACGACCCGGCCTTGGCCGCGGTAAACGCCTGCCAACATGTGGCCCTCGCGAGGCCTGACGGCCGGCGATGCGCCGATTTCGGTTCTCATAATGCTCATTGAATTACCTGCTGGACACGGAGGTCCCGGGTTTCCCAATGTTCCCCCAAGAAGGAGACATAGGTGTCCAGGTAATGGGTCAGGGCGCCGGCGGCGCGCGAACTTACGACTCCGAACTTCACCAGGGGCCACAACTCTTTGGGGGTGCGAGCCATTTGTCCGAGAACTTGAGTAATCCGGACGCGCCCGGAAGCATCCAGCGCTTGGTCGAAGTCGCACATTAAATCTATCTCGACCTCGTCAGAGATGCTTCGGATCGCCACGCAAGGTACGCCGAACCGGCCCATCTCCTCCATCACGGCAAACGACTCCATGTCCACCGCATCGGCAAAGGCTCCCAGCTCCGATTTCTGCTTTGAGGTTCGGACCACTCCCGCGGCGGAAATAAAACACTCCGCAGCTTTTGCGCCGCACTCAATGGCCAGGTTGAAAAGCCTCTCATCACTTGTTAAGGATTCAGCCGCCGGTTGCCGCCGGACGGTGCGTGCCGCCAAAATGTCTCCCGAGCGATGCTGGCGCTTCAGTCCGCCCGCCAATCCGGAAACCACGCAAAGATCGGGGGGCGCATCGAGGCAGGCGCGAAGGGTCCGAACCGCATTCTGCGCGCCAACCCCCGTGAGGACGGCCATGACGCCATTGCCGGCGATTTCCGCATGAAAGACGCGGCCATCATTCGGGGCCTGGCGGAAAGAGCGAAGCCTTCGCCAGGGCCTAAGCTCCCAATCAACCGCAAAAGTTACAAGGAACTTCATTCTGACTGCCCTTGATTCAGTTATGCCGCCTCGCCAAATTTCGTCTCGCGGATACGGCTGCCGCGAGCGTAGTGGTTTTCCTGATACCAGTTGACGGCCCGCTCCAGCGCCGCTTCCACTGAGCCGGGCTCAAACCCCAGTTCGCGCTGCGCGCGGGAACAATCCACAAACATCTTGTGGCGCGCCATGCGGACCCCCTCGAGAGGAATTCGCGGCGGGCGGTTCAACACCCGCGAGACCCATTGATCTGCATGACCCGCCGCCAGAGCAACCGCATGCGGAAGGCGCACCCGCGGGCTTGGGAGCCCGGTCATGCGGGCCAGAGTGTCCAGAATCTCTTTGAGCATCAGATTGCGGCCGCCCAGGATGTAGCGCTCGCCGATGCGGCCCCGCTCCGCGGCCAGGCAATGCCCGATGGCCACATCCTCCACCGGCACCAGATTCAAACCCGTCTGGACGTAAGCAGGCATGCGCCCATTGAGAAAATCCAAAACGATGCGGCCCGTCGGCGTGGGCTTCCAGTCGCCCGGACCGACCGGGGTGCTGGGATTGACGATGATCACCGGAGCGCCTTCACGCGCCGCGCAGAACGCTTCCTGTTCCGCCAGAAATTTAGAGCGTTTGTAATGCCCGATCATTTCCTCGAGGCGCGCCTCGGTTTGCTCGTTGGGCAAGCCGTTCGGGCGGTCAACAACCAGGGTTGCTACGCTGCTGGTATAAACGATGCGCTCCACGCCTTCGCGGAGCGCCGCCTGCAGGATGTTCTGTGTGCCGCCAACGTTCGTGTCGTAGATTTCTTCAGGGTGGGAGGCCCAGAGGCGGTAATCAGCCGCCGCGTGGAAGACGCGGCGCATACCCCGCACCGCTGCTTGAAGCGAGGCGGGGTCTCGCAAATCCCCGTGAACGATTTCCACCGGCAGACCCTGGAGTGCGCGCAGGTCGCTCTGCGGTCGAGCCAGAACGCGTACCTGATGGCCCTGCTCCAGCAGCGCGCGGGTCAGGTGGCTGCCCACAAATCCGTTTGCCCCGGTGACTAGACATCTCACTTTACGTGTCCGTTCCCCTTGTGAGTGCCATTGCCGTTCCGGCCGTTGTGTCCGTTTCGGTTTCTCATTCCTCCAAGCTGCCATTTGAGAAGCTTCCAGGTATCCGGCAAGGTTCGGTTGGAGCCCAGCACCGCCGAGGGTTCGTATCCAACGTGGACCATACAATCCGCGCATCGCGGATCGCGTCCCCGGCCATACTTTTCCCACGGCGTGTTCTCGATAAACTCCTTGAAGGTCGCGTGATGTTTATCCGTCATCAGATAGCACGGTCCCTTCCATCCCCGCGGGTTGTAGGTGGGGTTGCCCCATGCCGTGCACATCAGATCGCGCTCGCCGCGCAGAAATTCCAGATAGATCGGCGAAGTCATCAGGCTGTACTGCTCAAGGATATGGGTCGCCTGGCGGAACTTTTCCTCGATTTCCTGGCGCGACATGAAGATTTCCTTGGTTTGGACGGCCAGATAGGAATAGGCGGGTGAGAGCATGTGGCCGTCAACGCCCAAGCCCCGCATGTATTCGAACAGTTCAGCGATCTCCTTGAGGTCGGTTTGTTTGTAAATCGTGGTGTTGGTGCAAACCTGGAAACCGGCTGCCTTGGCCGCCTTCACGCCTGCCACGGCTTCCTGAAACACACCTTCCCGCTCAACGCAGAGGTCATGGGTTTCTTCCATGCCGTCGAAATGCACGTTAAAAAATATGCGGGACGACGGTTTGTAATCTTTAATCCGCTTCACAATGAACATCCCGTTGGTGCACAGGTAAATGTGCTTTTTTCGGGCCAACAGTTCTTCGACTAAGCGCGGCAGGTCAGGGTAGATCATGGGTTCACCGCCGCAGATGGAGACGATTGGCGCGCCGCACTCATCGACAGCGTTCAAGCACTGTTCCACCGTGAGCTTTTCGCGAATCGTGTCCTTATATTCCCGGATTCGCCCGCAGCCGGTGCAAGTCAGGTTGCAGGCGTGCAAAGGCTCCAGCATCATCACCAACGGGAACTTCTCGGTTCGATGAAGACGTTTACCAATAATATATGAGCTCAGACTGGCCGTTAGGCTGAGCGGAAATCTCATCTAATCCTCCCGTTTCGTTTTCGATCGCCATTTTGGGATGGGAATTCATTTGGCGAAAATCGAATCAGTTCAACCTGCGCCGGACCGCGGCGGAGGTTTCGATAGCGCGCTAAAGCATAAAGTGGAAACGTGTCCCGGTATAAGTGATAGCGAAGATAAAAGACCCGTGGAAATCCGGTCCCGGTAAACACTGTTTCGTCCCAGGAGCCGTCTTCTTTCTGCCCCTCCAGCAGGTACCGCAGAGCACGGGCTATTGCAGGATCTTCAAGGCTTGCACTTGCCAGCAAACCAATCAAGCCCCAGGCTGTTTGGGATGGCGTGCTCGGGCCTCTTCCTTTAAGGGAAGGATCGTCATAGGAGTCACATCGCTCGCCAAAGCCGCCATCGGGATTCTGGACGCCGCGCAGCCAGGCGGCCCCCCGCTGCGCTTCCATGCTTGTTTCCAGGCCCAGAACCTCCAGCATCCGGAGCACGCCGCTTGTTCCGTAAACGTAATTCACTCCCCAGCGTCCATACCATGCCCCCTCCGAGGTTTGCGTCTTTCGCAAATAGCTTAGAGCATGTTGAATGGTGGGATGAGCGGATGACCAGCCGAACCGTCCCAGGCATTCCATCACTCTCGACGTGACGTCCTCGGTGGAAGGATCGATCATGGCGTTGTGGTCAGCAAAAGGGACCCGCGTCAAAATCCTGTGGTCGTTGTCCCGGTCGAAAGCGCCCCATCCGCCATCGCGGTTTTGCATGCTGAGCAGCCAGCGAAGACCCCGGCGAAGAGCCTGTTCCTGCCGAGGCCGGTTGGGATAATCCACCTGCTGAAGCGCCATAATCACAAAGCCCGTATCATCCACATCCGGATAGAAATCATTCTGAAACTCAAAGGCCCAGCCACCCGGCTCAGCATCCTTGTTCTTGACTTGCCAATCGCCGGGGCCCATGACCTGGCGGTCCAGCAGCCAGTGGGCCGCTTTGATTAAAGCCGGATGATTCCGCGGCAGGCCTGCTTCTTGCAGGCAATTCATGACAATCGCGGTGTCCCAAACGGGCGAAACACACGGTTGAACCCGGATGGCATCCTCATCTTCAATCTCAAAAAACCTCAGATGATTGATCTCGCGCACGGTCAGCGGGTCGTCGGCGGGAAAGCCCAAGGCCAGCAATGCAAAGACGGAGTTGATCATCGCCGGGTAAATAGCACCCAGTCCCTCGGTCCGCTCGAGATGTTGGAGAAGCCATTGCCGGGCTCGGGAAAGCGCCGCTTTGCGGAACGGCTTCCAGGGAAGCGCCTCATGCAACTTAAACAGGCGGTCCAAAGCCAAAAACAGGTTGCGCCATGTGACTAGGCGGCGGTCCCAATCGAAAGCGGGAATGTGGTGCGACGGGTCGCAGAAAAGTTCCTCGATCCCGACGTTTGCCGGCATTGGCCAACGGGGCTTCAGCGCATAGAGAATGGTTAAGGGCACTACAATGCCGCGCGTCCAGGAAGAGACCGAATAGACGCTCAGATAGAACCAGGGAGGAAGAAGCATCAGCTCGGGCGGAATGGCCGGAACATATTTCCATTCCAGGACGCCGCCCAGGGACAGGTAGAAACGCGTATAGGAGTTGGTGGCCTCCAGGCCTCCAAGCTCCAGGACGCAACTGCGCGCCCGTTCCATGTGCGGGGCATCCGGAGGATCGCCAGCCAGCTTCAGAGCCACGTAGCCTTTAACCGTGGCGTTAAGCTCCGCGGGACCGCCCTCGCATACATTCCAACCGCCGTCCGCAAGCTGCTTGCTGCGGATATAATTGGCGAGCTTCGCAACGCGCAGTGGATCAAACTGGCCAAGGACATGTAAGAAAAAGACGTAGTCGGATTCGAGGGTTGTATCGCCCTGTAATTCGCCGGCCCAATAGCCTTCCGGTGATTGCAGAGAAAGCAAGTGCTCGGTGGCGCGAGCGACCGCATCCTGAAGGCGCTGCTCAATATTGCAATCAACCTGGCTGGCAGCGCGCTCACGCTGTGGTGGTTCTAATTCCAGTTCCGCTTCCTGTGTCATGAATCCCCCGAACAACCCCTGCGCACCACTCTTAAGCATGTAATTCCGCAGGCAACGCAAAACGCACGTCCTCTTCCACCCACTCCACTTCTTCGACGCGTGTAAAGCCCCATTCCTTCAAACGCTCAACGACCTGGCCGACTAGGACTTCGGGCGTTGATGCGCCTGCGGTCACCCCGATCCGGTGGCGCCCCTTAACCCATTCCGGGAGAATATCGCCAGCGTTGCCAATCAGATATGCGGCAGTGCCACCCCGCTGAGCAACTTCAACCAGCCGGTTTGAATTGGAACTGTTCTGGGCACCCACCACTAGAATGCCGTCCGCTTGTGGCGCGACGGCTTTGACGGCCATCTGCCGGTTCTGTGTGGCGTAGCAAATATCCTGTCCCGGCGGCCCGACAATGGATGGGAAGCGCTCCTTCAAGCAGCTCACAATTTCCGCCGTATCGTCGAGACTCAAGGTGGTTTGAGTCAAGTAAACCACCCGGCTGGGGTCTGGGACCTCAAGCGTCGCCACGTCTTCGACCGTTGAAATAAGCCGGATCGATTCCGGAGCTTCGCCGAGGGTTCCTATTACTTCATCGTGGTGCCGGTGCCCCACCAGAATAATCGTGTAATTCTTCCGGGCGTAACGAATAACCTCAAGATGAACTTTCGTAACCAGCGGGCAGGTGGCATCGATAACCCGCAAGTTACGTTCACGGGCCTCCTCGCGGACTTGCGGCGAGATTCCGTGGGCGCTGAAAATTACAACAGCTCCGGGAGGAACCTCTTCAAGTGTTTCCACAAAAATCGCACCCTGACTGGCTAATTCGTCAACAACATAACGGTTATGAACAATCTCCTTGCGGACATAAACGGGAGGGCCCAGATTGGCCAGCACCATTCGCACAACGTCAATGGCACGAATAACTCCGGCGCAAAAGCCTCGCGGCCTCATGAGCAGAAGTGTGCCGGGCTCTGTGCAAGTCAAGTTGTCAGCCGGAGTGTCCATATTCATTATTTTCTCATCATCCTTTCCGATTACAGCCCTAACGGTTAATCCTCGCATGGACTTGGCCTAGCGTCAAGATAACAGGCGCCCGCCCTCAACCCATGACCCAGCGCCCCTTATATCTTATCAAACGTCCGAGCCTCTTTGACCTTCCCGGCGTTTTGCTTATCGCAGCCCCTGCACCCAACTGCTGCCGCGCTGCATCAAAGTCCGAGAGAGCCTTTTATTTGCTAAGGGGCTTACATTATGCCCGCGAGATTTGCTAAACTATGCGTGTTATGCACCTTTCCCATTACGGAGGCTCGCCCCAAATCTCGACCTAGGCCCTACCGCTCAGACGACCAAATATGACATCTCAGAGAACAAGCATTTGCATAGCACTGTTTTGTGTAGCGGCTTTCGCCGAGTCGCTCTGGGCTGCACGTCCGCCAGAATCAGACCCCGGACTTTCCAATCGTGAGATTACCAAAGCGTTAGATGCCGGAAATTATGCTAAGGCTTCCGAAGATTTGCATAAATTGCTGTCCCAGAATCCCAAGGATGCCCAGGCTACTTTGCGGCTGGCGCGTTGCTATTGGGATCTCGGCGACTACAATCAGGCGGTTAATTACGCAGAGCGGGCCGTCAACCTGGCCCCGGATTGTGCTGAATGCCACTTGTGGCTGGGGCGCGCGTACGGCTTGAAAGCCGACAAAAGCCGCAGCATATTGCTTGCCAGGAAGTGCCGCGAGGAATTTCAAACCGCGGTGCGTTTGGACCCCAATAACCTCTTTGCGCGGCGTGACTTGATGGAGTTTTATTTGGAAGCCCCCTGGTTCCTGGGCGGCAGCAAAGAGAAAGCCTGGGCGCAGGTGGAGGACATTGCCTCCCGGGACCACGTGGAGGGCCATCTGGTGCGTGCGGATTACTGGCGGGAAGTGGATCAGCCCCTACGGGCCGCACAGGAGTATCAGGAGGTTCTAAAGCTGCGGCCCAAGCATGTCGAACCCTATTTTCAGGTCGCGGATTTCTATGAATCCAAAGGGAATGCTGAACAACTCGAAGCTGTGGTCCATGCTGCTTCACTGATCGGACCCAACGATCCTCGCCTGGCTTATTATCGCGGCGTGGCCAGGGTTCTTGACGGCAGGCAATTGGCTGAGGCGGAACAGTATTTTAAAGAGTATCTCTCACGGGCCCCCTGGCGCGAGGATTTCCCGCCCCATGCGGCAGCCCATGACTGGCTGGGACGCATCTACGAGCGCTGGGGGAAGATGCAAGACGCGATCCAGCAGTACAAGGCGGCTCTGCACTTGAGCCCTGACAATCAAACAGCCCAAGACAGACTGCATCGGCTTGAGTCGAATTGACCGGGCGGGGCATCGAGGAGAAGGGAATCTCCGATCGACAAGAGATCGGGATGTCCGGTTTAGGCATCAAAGTCTTATCGGCGGCCAATTGTTTGCCAAAGCGATCCTCGTCAATGCTGAACTTGATGTAGGCGAAGTTATGTCTTTCGTGTACAATAGGGCGAATATGTGGGGGCCGAATATCGCCGGTCAAGGTCAAGAGGGAAGGGAGTTTCTATGCCGTCTGTCTTAAAGACGCTGTTGCTGAACCCGCCAAGCTTTGAGGGGTTTGATGGCGGCGCGAGTTCTCGGTGGCCCGCCACCCGTGAAATCGAATCTTACTGGTATCCGGTTTGGCTGGCCTACCCGGCTGGGATGTTGCCGGGGAGCAGGCTGCTCGATGCCGCGCCCCATAAGATCACCCCGGAGCAAACGGTGGCGATCGCGCGCGACTACGATTTCGTCGTGATCTTCACGTCCTTGGTGGGTTTCCAGAACGACCTGCGTTTGATCGGCATGATGAAGGAAGCCAAGCCGGATTTGAAAGTGGCTTTTGTCGGTCCTCCGGTGCAGGTTAAGCCCACTGAGAGCCTGATGGCGAGCGAGAACATCGACTTTGTGGTTCGCGGAGAGTTCGATTACGCGGTGGTGGAATTTGCGCAAGGCAAGCCCCTGAGTGAAATCCTCGGGGTCAGCTACCGCAAGGACGGGAAGGTGGTGAACAACCCGCCGCGGCCGGAACTGCAGACGGAGGACTTGGACCGCCTGCCGTTTGCCACGGAAGTCTATAAGCGCGATCTGGTGATTGAAAATTACAACGTGCCCTTCCTGCTGAATCCTTTTGTGGCGCTTTACTCTTCGCGGGGATGCCCGGCTCTTTGCACCTTTTGCCTGTGGCCTCAGACACTTTCCGGGCATGCCTGGCGGGTACGCTCAGCGGACAACGTAGCGGCCGAGGTGAGCCAGGCCCTTAAATTGTTTCCGCAAGCCAAAGAGTTCTTTTTCGATGACGACACTTTCAACATCCGCAAGGATCGTGTGCTGGAGCTCTCGAAGAAATTCAAGCCTCTCGGATTCCGGTGGTCCTGCACGGCGCGGGTCCATAGCGACTATGAAACACTGAAGGCTATGGCCGATGCTGGCGCCCGCCTGCTTATTGTAGGATTCGAATCCGGCGACGCTCAGATCCTGAAAAACATCAAGAAGGGCGCAACTTTAGAAATGGCGCGCAACTTTGCCAAGAACTGCAAGAAAGTCGGGATCGCCATCCACGGCGATTTTATTATCGGCCTGCCGGGAGAAACTCCGGAAACCATCCAGCGAACGATTGATTTTGCGAAAGAACTCGATACGGAGACCATTCAGGTTTCCATTGCGCACGCCTATCCTGGAACGGAAATGTACGGACAGATGGTTCGGGACTCGTACCTGGCGGATCGTCCGATGTCCGATGCGGGCGGGCACCAATTGCCCCATCTCGAATACCCCGGCCTGGGGCTCGAGGAGATGATGGCATCCGTCAATCGTTTTTACGACGAATACTATTTCCGCCCGCGGGTGGCATGGCGCATCATGCGCAAAGCCTTGTGGGATACGAACGAGCGCAAGCGTCTCTACCACGAGGCGGTGCAATTTCTCCGCCTGCGCGGCGAGCGCGGGAAATACGCTCGGAAGGATCCTCAAGGGCGGTCCTCGATCTCAGCCCCTGCAATCGACCTGGCCTCGGGTCCGCCGTCGAATCCTTAGATCCAACGCCCATGTCAGTCCATGACGGAACGTAAAACTCTGCGGGCCAAGACTTATGTCTTGCTGGCTCTGATGGTCACCTTCGGGTCGATGGGCGACGTCACGCTCAGCCGCGGCATGAAGGAATTGGGGCGCCTGCACGCATGGTCCTTCGATGGCGCGCTGGTTTTTTTCTTGCGGGCCTTCAGCAGCGGAACGGTTTGGCTGGGAATCGCCCTGCTGCTGCTGTTCTTCATTTCCTACCTGCTGGTGCTGTCGTGGGCCGACTTCAGCTATGTTTCGCCGGCCTCCGCCGTCGGTTATGTTCTTGTGGCTGTGATGGGGTATTTGTTTCTGGGGGAGCATGTTCCGGTGGTTCGTTGGTTGGGCGTCGGACTGATTTGTGTGGGAGTTTTACTCGTGGGAGGAACACATCCGAATACGGGGCAGAGCGGATGACACTGCGAACCGCCTTATTCATCGGGATCATCGTTTTGGCCGGCCAGGGCGGAGACATCGCGTTGTCCTTTGCGATGAAGAAGATCGGCGAAGTCAAGAATTTCGGCCCGCGCAATCTTCTGAAGACGCTGGGCCGGGCTTTCCAAATCGGCTGGATGTGGGTGGGAATCGGGCTGATGGCCATAGCCTTTTTCTCATTGCTTGCGCTGCTTTCCTGGGCTAACGTCAGTTTAGTGGTGCCCGCAACGGCTTCCAGCTACATTGTGGGAGCCATGGGAGCCCAGTTTCTGCTGGGCGAACGCGTGGATAAAATGCGCTGGGTTGGGGTGGTCATCGTCTGCATCGGGGTAGCGTTTGTTTGCGCTGCCTAGAAGGCTGATGGAATGCATCGATTGGTAATTGATTGGGTGGTGTCGGTTGGCGCCTTGATCCCGCTCCTTTACTACCTGGCCGTGATTTACAGCGCCCGCCGCTTTTTCCGCCAGCCCCCGATATCGAATGCGGATTTCACCCCGCCGGCAAGCATCCTGAAGCCCGTGCGCGGGGTTGATGCGGAATCGTACGCGAATTTTTCAAGCTTCTGCCGTCTGGACTATCCTGCCTACGAGATCGTCTTCGGCGTCAACGATGCCGGCGATCCTGCCGTGCCGGTCATCCAACAGATTATTCAAGATTTCCCCCAGCGATCGATTCGCCTGCTGATCGGCTCCACAAACCGCGGGTCCAATGACAAAGTCCGTAAGCTCTGCCGCCTGGCGAAAGAAGCTCAATACGAAATTCTGGTTGTTAGCGATAGCGACATCCGCGTCCAGCCGGATTATCTGCGAAGGGTCGTGGCGCCGTTTCGAGACCCCCAAGTTGGAGCCGCCACTTGCCTGTACCGCGCGAAGGCAGAGCCCCGATTGGGGCCGGAGCTTGAGGCGATTGGCTTGGCTTCGGAGTTTTTCCCGGGCGTCCTGATGGCCCGGCAACTTGAAGGGGTCAAGTTTGCTCTGGGCGCCACCATGGCCACCCGATCGGCGATCCTGGCCGAAATCGGAGGCTTTGAGGCGATTGCCGATTCCTTAATGGACGATTACGAACTGGGCAACCGTATTGCCGCAAAAGGATACCGCGTCGAACTGATCCCATACTCCGTTTGGACCGTGCCGGCTTCAGAGGGAGCGCTTGGCTGCTTCAAGCACCAGTTGCGCTGGGCTGTGGGCGTGCGCAATTCTCGGCCCTGGGGACATCGTGGACGCTTGCTGGCGCAAGGGCTTCCCTGGGCGGTGGCGGCAGCGGCTGTTGACGGCTCAGGGGCGGCCACGGCGGGTTTTCTGGGAGCTTATCTCGTCATCCGGCTTGCCATGGCCTGGACGGTCGGAGTCTGGGGCATGCAGGATCCCTTGATGCGCAGAAAATGGTGGTTGGTTCCCGTGTGGGACGCCGTCGCCTTTGTCATCTGGGCCGCCAGCTTTGTACAAAACCGCATCCGCTGGTGTGGCACGGAATTTTATGTGCGCAAGGGAAGATTAATCCCTGTGACCCCGCGATAATTCCCAAGCCCTGGCAGTGCGTTGCGGCAATTCGCATTACCTCTGCTTTTTTCTAGCTGCTGAAAAAATGATCGGGGATGTGGCGTTAGTTTGTGCGGTGGCCGGACTCTGCACGTGTACCGTGTATTTGGGATTGGTCATTATTGCGGCCCTTCGCTTTCGCTCTTCGAATCGGGAAACCGGGAGGCCGAAGCGGGAAGGCGTACCGCTGCCCCCCGTTACGATCCTGAAGCCCGTGCACGGGTTGGAGCCCTTGCTCGAGCAGAGCCTCGAAAGTTTTTTTTGCCAGGACTATCCCCACTTTGAACTGATTTTCGGCGCGAGAAGCGAAGATGATCCGGCGCTTGCGGTCGTCCATGCGCTCTCGAGAAAATATCCTCAGGTCCGGGCTGAAATCGTTTTGTCGGGCGAGCCAAGCTACCCCAACGCCAAAGTCTTTCTTCTTGAAAAGATGCTGGCCGCAGCGTCCTATTCCACCCTGGTCATTGCCGATAGCGACGTGCGAGTGAACTCGAACTATCTCGAGGAGGTGGTTTACCCGCTCCTCGATCCCGAGGTGGGCATGGTCACTTGCCTCTATCGGGGCGTTCCCACCGGGGGCTTGTGGTCGCGCCTCGAAGCCCTGGGCATGTCCGTGGAAATGTCATCGGGTGTTCTGGTGGCCAATCTGCTCGAAGGGATGAAATTTGCCCTGGGACCGACCATGGCCACCCGGAAAGAGGTGGTGGAAAGGCTGGGTGGATTCGGCGTGCTGCGAGACTACTTGGCCGACGATTTTGTCCTCGGAAGCCTCACCGCCGACTCCGGCAAGAAGGTGGTTCTCTCCCACCACGTGATCGACCACGTGGTGCTGAACTGCGCGGCAGGTGAATCGTTTTTGCATCAGGTTCGCTGGATGAAGAGTTCCAGGTTCTCGCGCCCGCTGGGCCATCTTGGCACGGGTTTGACCTTTGCGATGCCCTTCGGCTTGCTCGGGCTTGCGGCAGGATGGTTGCGCGGCGATTGGAAACTGGGTCTCGGGCTGCTCGGGCTCGCGATCGCCAACCGCATGCTCCAGGCGCTCGCCGTGGGGTGGGGAATCGTGCGCGACCGGCGGTCGCTCACTTGGTGCTGGCTCTATCCGGTACGGGACCTGCTCGGCTTCTTCCTGTGGTGCGCAAGCTATTTTGGCAGGGAGATTGTTTGGCGCGGGGAGCGGTATCGCCTGGCGAGCGGGGGCAGGATGGTGCGGAAAGCCATTCCTCCGCAAGAGGCAACGACGCGCGATTCAGTCGTATAGAACACGGCCTCAGCGCCGGTTGCTGTAAATCACCTTGCCCGAACTCTCCGCGATAATGTACCGCGGTTGCGGAATGACCTGCTCAGCTTGCTTCCGCTGTCTGGGAGGGACAAACAGAAAGACCCGGTTCTTGCCTTCCCAGTCTCGCTCCAGGCCGGCATCGTTCAAAAAGATATGCGGAGCATCGGGAAACGTCGAGCCGAACCACATCGAGGTTGTCCGCCCGTCCACCAGATCGATTCGCCTCTTCAAGTAGAACAGCAACGACGATCCAAGCGCCTGGTCGCCGTAAATCATGACCTTATCGCCAGGTCTCTCCTGCCGCGCGATCGCGTCCGCCAGCCCTTTTGAGGAGAGAAAAGGTCCGAAGCGCACAAAGGCCAGTTGAGCCGCCACGAGAAAAACCGCCGTGGCGCCCGCAGTCGTCCAGGTGGCGGCGACGTGCCGCTTGCTGACCCGCAAAACCAGGGCAATCAAAGGTCCCGTCAGCAGAGCGGCGGCGGCGAGGCCAGCGGGAAGCCGCAGCGCGGCAAACGCGGATGTGGAGAGATCAAAAAACTTTGACATGGAGAGCGTATCGTGGGCAACGTCGCGGTGGACCAGCAATTGCCCGAGGTTGCTGGTGGCGGGCACGTTTCGAGAGGCCCAGAGAGCTGCTACGAGAACCGACCCGGCAATCATTCCGGCTGCGGCATAAAGGCTGTTGCCCAGAACGGCCAAACGGCTGGAACGATTCTGCACTTCTTCGCGCGCCAGGCTTCCCGCGACCAGCAGCAACAGCGGAAGATAAGCGGGGAAAGTGTAATACTCCTGGTTGGTCGAAAACGAAAAGAAAACAAGAACCACGCCCGCCCAGATCCAGCAGAGAGCGCGAGTCCGGGTTGCGAAGTTGAGTTGCGAAGGGTTCCGCACCGCGGCGAGGTCGCGCCGCAAGTCGCGGAAGATTAGGGGAAAGTACAGGCTCCACGGAAACAGCCAAACGAGATGCAGCGCCCAATAGGCGAGCGCGGGCAGCTTGTTGTAGTCGCGCGGGTAACGTTCTCCCAGGAACCGTAGGAATTGCTCGTTCATGAAGTAGAACCACAAGAAGCCGTGGTTCCGAATGCCGGCCAGGATATGCCAGGGGGCCCCAATCAGAAAAAAGAAGGCGATGCCTTTCCCCAGGCGCAGTTCCCGCCAGCGCCGCCACTCGCCGCTCACGATCAGATATCCGAGGGCCGGGAGGCCCACAAAGACGAGGGCGACCAAGCCCTTCGTCAGCACCGCGAGAGCTAGCGCGGCGTATCCGGCATACCAGCGCCACTCTTTCGGCTGGCTGGCGTCGAGCGCGGAAAGAAAAAAGTAGAGCACCACTCCAATCAGCAGGCTGAGCAAAACATCGGGAATGAAGACTCGTGTAAAAAGAAAAAAGCCGATACACGTGGCAACAAACAGGCCGGCGTAAACTCCCCCGCGATCCCCAAACGCGCGCCCCCCCCAGAGCGCCGCAAGCCCTACGGCCAGAAGGACAGAGAGAACGATGGGCAAGCGGGTGGCAAATTCCGAGACGCCAAAGGCCACATAGCCGAAGGCGGTCAGCCAGTAGGGAAGGGGAGCCTTCTCCAGGTAACGAACCCCGTTGACGTGCAGCGTAACGTAGTCGCCGGCTTTATACATTTCACGGGCCGCCTCGGCGTGCGTGGCGTCTGCGTCATCCAGCAGAGGGGGTCGTAACGCTCCCGGTACGTAAACGACAAACCAGATCAGGAAGATCAGGAGCCAGGGAAGGCGTCGGCGTGCTGAGGTCATTGCCGGGTCGTGCGGAGATACCGGTTGGACTTCCGTTTGCTGCATCTCAAATCCAAACCTGAAAATGATCGGCGCCAAGCGCGAATGGCGGGGAGGCCCACAATGCATTAACTCGTGTCGCCACCCGGAGGTCTAGCTGCCGGTGTCAACGTTCACTTCGATCACCCGGTGTTGATACCCTACAAAGTGATTGAAATAGGGGGAAGCAATGTTGTCGTAAACATCCCTGGGATTGCTCGTATTGGTGAGGTTCCGAACCCCGATTCCCCACCGCAGCTTCATTTTGCCAAGGCCAAAAGGAAGAAAGCCCGGTAAGGGAAGCATCTTCCAAACCTTAAAGTCGAAGGAGAAAAACGCCGGGAAACGGCTGCTGTTGGGCAATCCGACGTAGTTTTGAAGCACATCGAGATTCGAGTACGGAAAGCCCGTATGTAAATCGATGATGGGAGAGAACACAATCTGCTCCGGGAGCTTGAACACTCCCCAGGCGATCAACCGGTCCGGAACGTCGGATGGCAAACTGGAATAAGCGTTGGGACGGATCACCGGCTCCTCGAAGGGTACAAAGATACTCTCAACCGTGTTCAGATCGCCAAACGCACGGCTGTGAACGTAAGAAACATTCAGTTCAGTCCCGTTTTCAGCTCGATAGCTCACCGTGGATTCAAATTCGTGATAGCGTACCGCCCCTCGATTGGAAAGCATGAGCATGGCATCTACCGGAGAGGGTTCCACGGGACTGATCACGAACTCCTTAAAAGTGCTGCTGCTCAGATAGCTGAAGCGCAGGGCCACACGGGGAGTGATCTGACGGTCAAGCTCCAGGTTCCAGGTCAAGTTATACGGCGTGGCATCCAGGTCGGAGCAGGCGGGCACCATGCGAAGCCCCAGGCTGGTTCTTGTTGCGCAGACGTTCCGGTAGGTGATAGGAGCCCCCAGGGCATTGCCTTGGGCGTCAAATAAAGTCACTGCCCGCATGGGATTGCTGGCAAAATCGCTGGCCAGCAACGGAACCCGCGACTGGAAGATCCCGACTCCTGCGCGCAGGATCGTCCGGCCGCTGTGGCCGGGCGAATAGACGAATCCCAGGCGCGGGTCAAAGCTGGCCGCCTTTCCAACTGCCTGGCCGAAGTAACGCAGACCCATGTTCAGCGCGGTGTGATCGTTCCACATCCAGTGATCCTGAATAAACGCCGTCCCTTCCACATTGTCGGCGCCCAGCAGGGAGGGGTTGCTCAAGCTCGGCATCCCGTCCGGCGCCAAGAAGTCGATTCGCTCGGCCACGGTGCCATCTGCCCTGAGTACCTGGATCGGCTGCGAAGCGCTGGTACCCGAATAGGTGCGATAGATAAAGTCGCCCCCAATCTTCATCTGATGGGTTCCGAACCGTTTCCAGCTCGGGAAGCGGTAAATGGTGCTTGCCTCGCTTTGATTACTTCCTCGATCCCAGGTATTGAAATAGTTCCCGCCCAGGCCGCTTGGGGTGACCAGCATATCCAGCGGGCCTTGTCCATGGGCGTTGTTATCAAATTCCGTGAACTCGAAAAGACTGCTCAGAATCGCGCCGGAGTTGAACTGGTAGCTGTCATTGCCCTGTAAGGAATAGCCGCGCTGCGAGAAATTCGAAGAGGCAGACTGCGGAATCAAGGAGTTGATGTCCGCGAATTCTACCTTCCGCGGAAAGACATGCAAATTCAGCGAGGCGACATGCTGGGGAGAGAAAACGTATTGGAAGGTGGTGAAGGAGTTGTAACCCTCATGCTTGGTTTCGTTATGCGGCCACGCTAGCCCGCGGACCGGGATCTTCTGCATGTCGTAAACGAATTCCTCGGAGAAGGTCAAATTGTTCTTCCAGATCGGTCCGGTGAAATCCAGGCGAGGCGACCAATCGTTAATGCCGACCAGATGGCCGCTCCGGCCCCGGAAGCCCGGAAAGAAGTCGTTTAAGTCCCACCCCCATTGGCTGCCCGGGGCCTTGGTATCGATGGTCGTCAACCCGCCGGAAAAGCCTCCGTACTGCGCGTCGAGAGGAGCTTTATAGACATTGAGCGACTGGATCGCATCGATGGAGAGATCAATATCAAAACTGCCGGTCACCGGGCTTATCGCCTGTGCAGAATCGATCAGAAGCATGCCCTGATTCTCGGTGCTGCCCTTGATATTGATTTTGCCGTTCGGGGTACGGATAACTCCCGGCACCAGCGGCAGCGCCGACTTGAATTTCTGTTCCGCAATCGGAAGCGTCGCAAGTTCCTGGGAACTCAGCTTGCTCGGCGGCGCGGCCTCTTGCTGAGCAACAGATCCACCTTCCGCGCGCACCTCGACCTTTTGCACAACTACTTTTTGCGTGGGCATCACAATGTGGAGGAGCCGAGCTTCGCCTACCGCTATTTTCAGTCCCGCCTGAACAAAAGCCTGGTATCCCAGAGCGGTGCAAGCGAGGCCGTAGGTTCCCGGCAGCAGCCCGCGGATCCCGAACTCGCCCTTTTGGCCGGTCGCGACGGTGAGGCCCGCGCTGGGCAGCATCCCTCCGCTCAGCGTGCAGTTCACCCCTCCAATGGGATAACCTTGCTCATTGACCACCTCCCCCCGAAGCTCTTGGGTTCGCTGAGGGGTGACGGCGAGCGAGGGCGCCGCGAAAATAAGGGTGAAAGCCAAGGCTCCAGTCAGGAGGCAAAGGCCCGCTCGCATCGTCGTTCTATAATTTCGATTGTATCGTCGAAAAATCTGCTTCCAAACTTCCTGCATCCAGCCTCTCGAATCTGTTAGACCTTATTTTGCGGGCTCGCGATACAGATTCTTTTAGAATCCGTTCCAGCGGTCAGCCTCGCATAAGATCGACCCCAAACACAAACCCTTAAGTATAAACCCTTGCCACGCGTTGTGGATACTCCCCTGCGCTGGGGGTAGTGGGTCATTTTGACGTAGAGGCGGCTTTATGCCGCCACATGGCGAGGTAAACTCGCCGCTATCCCGCCGAATTGACCACCCACCGCGCTGGGTGTGCCGTCAACATTGGCGGCCGCCGTCCTTGGTCAACGGCACAAGTGGCGTTATTCCCAGCACTTTCGCTCTCCGCGCTAGCGTGGTGAGTCACGGCACCGTGTCCTTTCAATCCGCACCTATAAGAGCAAGGTGTGGCCATGCGGTGTTGCCCGGAATATGGTGATCATGATACGAGGTAGCTCGAAACCCAGATGGAGCTCGCAACCTCAATCACTTGTGGCTGTGATACAAGTCACAGCTATTGTCCGCCCGGCTGTGGTTTCCTAGCAGAATCTGGCACCGCACAGCCTGTTGAGGCCCAGATCGGAGCAAGACCTGCATGAACGCGTGGGCGCCTCTGGCATTGGCCTTCTCGGCCGGTTTCGCATTGGGAGTTACTCTGTACGCTCTAAGGCTCAGAGCCAGGCTTCGACTGTACCGGCGGTTTATCGAGGATCGTCTCAGATCGATTAACCTCCACAATGTCCCGTCCCAGATCAGAGGTCTGCAGTAGCCTGGGACATCGGCTCAGTTTTTTTCAATCAGGGGCATTCCACGGGATAGGCTAAAGATCAGCTGTAGGGCATCGGCGTAACAGCCAGACTGCCAAGTTCATTGCAGCAAAGTCCCGTCAAAAGCGCTTCCCACTTCACTCCCATTTCCGGGAGTTCAGGATTCGAAAAAATAAGAAGCGGCACCTTTCCGCCTGTATTTTGCTAGAATGGCGCCTACTCCCAGAACAGGAACAAGGGTCGCTGGCTGGTAGCCGTTCGTTCGTCCCATCACTTGAGGTAGCAACGGAGCCGCAAGCTTCAAACCAGTCCTCTTAATGCCGTCATGGACCAACCCATCGAAATCATGGTGCTCCGCGTGCTCTGCCTCGGGACTCCTCAGGGTTCTGTCAAGGAAACCGGGAAATCCTTGCTGCGCGATTACCACTGGCAAAATGCGCTCCACCAGGTCCTCTGGAATGCGATCTGCGCAATTCCTTCCGAAAATCCGGAAATCCTCCGCCAATTATTGCCGGCCCAATTGACCCGCTTAGGATTCCCGGACGTCGAATGGGAGGAGTTGTTTGCTCCCCATTCAATTTCCAGAGAAGAAGCGATCTCCTTGA
>DATKQU010000090.1:0-7556 GCA_035532595.1 Terriglobia bacterium
GAGTCCGAGCAGGCCGCCAGCTTTTTGGACACGCTCACCAAGGTGTTTAACCGAAACTTCCTCCACGAGTTGCTGCAGGGAGAGGCTGCGAGAGCCGATAGAAATAACCGTCCCCTGGCCTTGCTGATGTGTGATATCGATCATTTCAAGCAGTTTAATGACCGGCAAGGCCACCTGATGGGCGATTACGTACTTGCGCAAGTTGCCGGCATCATCAAATCCTGCGTCCGCGGTTCGGACTATGTGGTCCGTTACGGCGGGGACGAATTTCTGGTCATTCTTCCGGAAACCGAGGAGGGAGGCGCTGAGATCGTTCGCTGGCGGGTCAAGCAAAAAGTTTCCGAATGGAATCAGATCAGTCGTACCGGGGAGGTGCCCGTTTCCGTCAGCTTGGGGCTTTACCACCACATCGTCGGTGATCCTCCGGAAAAGGATTTGGCGGAAGTTGACCGGCGGATGTACGAGGATAAGCAAAAATCCACCCTTAACTCCACTCCCGCCAAGGGCGCGATGAGAAAAGGCTGATTCTCGCAGGGCGGACCATTTTGAGCCAGGCAAGGGGGTGGCCCGCGCGCTTAGGGGAGGGTGGTCGAGTCGATGCCGAAATCCCAGACGTCGATGTTGAGTTTTTGCTCCATCAGTTCGCCGAGCGCGTATTCACCGGGCGGCAGCGGCTGGGCGGGCTTCAACTCATAGAGGCCTGCGGCCAGGCGGGTCCGTACCAGCGGCAACTCTTCCCGGACTTCGCCGGACTTCCCGACGCCGATCCCGGAACGAATCTTTTCCACGATTCTGCTGTCCTTCCGTTGCTGGAGGGGAAGCAACTGCGCTTTTGCCGCCCAGGTATCAGAGTCCTGAATAAAGAAACGAGGTTGGGGATTGGAGATCCGAATGGCTGATTTCGTACCGGGCAGGACGATGAGCGTTTGTTTCTTGAGCAGCGGCGCCGGCATCAGGATGGAGACGGCGGCGCGTTTCTTGTCGGTGACCGCCTGGGAGGGCAATTGCATCAGGTGAATGACCCGCGTTCCGTCAAACGCATAGACGCCCGGAGCGCTGGGCAGACGGATGCCCTTTTGGATTTCATAGCCGTTGTTGTGCGGAATCTGGAAGCGTTCGTGTTCGAGCTTGCGGGCCTGTTCCAGTTGTTGTGACTGCTGGACCCTCTCCTCGGCCTGGGCGTTTTTGGTCGCTTCAAAATCCACCAGCGCCGTGGGCATCTCTTCCCAATCGGAGCGTTCCAGGCTGTAATATCGTACGCGGTCGCCTTGCACCTCGTAGCTCTTCACGAGCTGGAAGGTCCCATTCTTGAGATACAACTTGATGGCGGCGTGCAGCGGGAGCGAGCCCACAACGGTCCCCGCGAGAACCAGGAAGACAAACGTCCGCAAGACTCGATACCGCACGATTCGCCTCATCAACTTAGATGTTACCCCCGCCACGGCGTGGTATCAACATTGCTCACATTTGGGTGGTGGGTCAATTTGGAGTCGTAGCGGCGAGTTTACCTCGCCATGTGGCGGCATAAAGCCGCCTCTACGTCAAAATGACCCACTACCCACATTTGGCGAGTTCACCAATTACCCGGAAGCCGGGCTCGCAAACTCTTAACTGTGCTCGTCGGGCACCCAGGCGGGTGCTGACCCCTGAATGCGAGCTGGAAGCGGAATTTATCCTGAAGATCTGTCCAGGCCTCAGCGGGGTCGCAAGGTTACAAGCCTCTCATGGCCCCGGCAGAAAGGGGTTGCGTTGGGCGGGCGCGAGGAGCAAAATGAGTTAGTAAGCATTTTGGCAGGCGGGAGGGAAGCGCGTACCGTCGAAACGAGTCTAGTGGGTCTCGTAAGGAAGCCTTCCTTCTTTGATGTGGAGCCCGGAAAACTGCTTTGCAAATAGCCCCTGAACTTTTTCCGACAATCTCTCTTCCCGATGACAAGCTTCACGACCATTGCGGCGTGTTTGCCGTCTTTGGACATCCAGAAGCTGCCAAGCTGACTTATCTGGGCCTTTACGCGCTCCAGCACCGGGGCCAGGAGAGCGCTGGCATCGTTTCCACCGACGGCCAGCGGCTGCACAGCCACAAGGCCATGGGGCATGTGGCGGAAGTTTTCAACGAAGGCGTTTTGCAGGACCTCGCGGGACATGCCGCCATCGGCCACACGCGGTATTCGACCGCCGGCGACACGGACCTGAAGAATGCCCAGCCGCTCAGCGTGAGCTGCCAGAAGGGCCAAGTCGCCCTGGCGCATAACGGAAACCTGATCAACGCCTCGAGCATTCGGCGGGAGCTCGAAGCGCGCGGCAACATTTTTCAAACCACCAGCGATACGGAAGTTATCCTGCACTACTTTGCGCGTTCCAAGAACAGCGGCATTCCGGAATCGATTGCCGATGCGCTGGACCGCGTGGCGGGCGCCTATTCCCTGGTCATGCTTTTCAACGACAGCGTTTACGCCATTCGAGATCCGCGGGGGTTCCGGCCTTTGAGCCTTGGGCAGATCAACGGGGCCTACGTCGTGGCGTCGGAAACCTGTGCCTTTGACATTATCAGCGCCACCTACCTGCGGGAAGTCGAGCCCGGAGAGATGGTGATCTTGGACCAGCGAGGGCTGACCTCTCTCCGTTTTGCCCCACCGGCCCAGTCGGCGCAATGTATCTTCGAGCACGTCTATTTCTCGCGCCCCGACAGCACCGTCTTCGGCCGCTCCGTGCAAAGCAGCCGGGAAATGCTGGGGCGGCGCCTGGCGCAAGAGCACCCCGTGCAGGCGGACCTGGTGGTGCCCGTGCCGGATTCGGGCGTGGCGGCGGCCATCGGCTATTCCGAGGCATCGGGCATCCCGGTGAAGTTTGGGTTGATCCGCAACCACTACGTGGGGCGCACCTTCATCGAGCCGACGCAGGCCATCCGGGATTTTGGGGTGAAGCTCAAGCTCAACCCCGTGCGCAGCTTGATTGAAGGCAAGCGCGTGGTGCTGGTGGACGACTCCATTATCCGCGGCACCACCAGCCGGAAGATCGTGCGCCTGGTCCGGGAAGCCGGGGCCACCGAAGTTCATCTGCGCATCAGCTGCCCGCCCACCGTTTCCCCCTGCTATTACGGGATCGACACACCCACCAAGAAGGAACTTATCGCCTCCAGCCACAATGTGGAGGATATCCGGGCGTATGTGGGGGCGGACACCCTGGGCTATCTTTCACTGGAAGGCATGCGCGAAGCGGTCGGCGACAAGGAAGGTCGGTACTGCCTGGCCTGTTACACGGCCAGCTATCCCACCGTTGTGCAAGAGCCGTTGATTACTTTGCGAAACCGGGAATAGCGTTTATGGGAACTTCAGACCTTCTGACCAAGCAGAGCGAATCACCCCAGGACCCCGGGTTCGCGCCTCCGCCGCGGCGTTCGTCCCGCCACGAAGGTCTGTGGGAAACCGTTCGGTCGCTGCTGATCGTCTTAATCGGAGTCTTCTGCATCCGGACGTTTGTCGCCGAGGCCACCGTGATCCCCACCGGGTCGATGGAGAACACCATCCTGATTGGCGACCACGTGTTTCTGAACAAGCTGCTTTACGGCCCGCAGCTCCCCTATACGGACCTGCGCGTTCCGCGCCTGAAACAGATCCACCGCGAGGATATCGTGGCGTTCCGTTATCCCCGCAACCCCTCGGTGATGTTTGTCAAGCGGGTGATTGGGGTGGGCGGTGACGTGATCCGGATCGTCAACAAGCGGGTTTATGTCAACGGCCAGCGCCTGAAGGAACCTTACGCTCGATTTGAGTCGCCCAATATTTTCCCCCTTCGGGACAACTTCCCACCTCCCGCGCGGGAGATCAGCACGCTCCCGGAGTCGTGGGGTTTGGATCCCCACTGGGCGCAGGAAATGCCCAAGTATATTCAAAAAGACGGTCTTCACGTCCCGCAGGGTTACTTGTTTGCCCTCGGAGATAACCGGGATAATTCGCTGGACAGCCGGTTTTGGGGATTTGTCCCCTTGCAGAACGTAGTGGGCGAGCCGCTCTTTGTCTATTGGTCGTATAATGCGCCCACCCAGGACTGGATTGACGATCGTTGGTCGGATCGGCTGAAGTTTGACGCTTCCATCCTCTGGAATTTTGTCGACAAGACCCGCTGGTCCAGAATGGGCAAGGGCTTCTGAGAAATTCCATTCCTGTGATCTTGCGGTGATTCCTTCAGCAAGATCCCCGGTCAATTATGCGTTATCGAGATGCGGGCGTCGACATCAGCGCAGCGAGCCGCGCGAAGTCTGGCATCAAAGAACTGGTCAGCGAAACCTTCAACGCTCGCGTGCTGCGGGGCTTTGGAGCTTTCGGCGGATTCTTTTCTCTGGAGCGCCTTCCCAAGGATGCCGTCCTCGTCTCCAGCATGGATGGCGTGGGCACCAAACTGAAAATCGCCTTTGCCGCGAATCGACATGGAAGCGTTGCGGCGGACCTCGTCTATCATTCGGCCAACGATATTGCCGTCCACGGGGCGACGCCCCTCTTCTTCCTGGATTATCTCGCCACGGGAAAAATCCGGCCCAAGGTGGTGACGGAAATCGTGGGGGGACTGGCGAGAGCCTGCCGCGAGGTTGGGTGCGCGCTCGTCGGCGGGGAGACGGCCCAGATGCCGGGCTTCTACGCTCCGAATGAATATGATCTGGCCGGCTGCATCGTCGGGTGGGTTCGCCGCCGGCAAATTCTGGACGGCAAGCGCATTCGCCCCGGCGACGTGATTTTGGGGTTACCCTCGCTTGGCTTGCATACCAACGGCTATTCGCTGGCGCGAAAGGTCTTGCTGGAGCAGGCGGGACTACGGCTTTCGCAGCGCGTTCCGGAACTCGGCCGCCCGCTCGGAGACGTTCTGCTGGCCCCGCACCGCTGCTACCAGCCGGTGGTTCAGCCCTTGACTCAGAAAGGATGGGTCACCGGGCTGGTTCACGTTACGGGAGGCGGCATCACGGACAACACACCGCGCGTTCTTCCCCCCAAGTGCTCGGCGGAAATCCGCCTGGGGTCCTGGCCGGCACCGCCGATTTTTAGTCTGATTGCCGGCCTTGGACGCGTCCCCCAGCAGGAGATGCTTCACACCTTCAACATGGGGCTCGGAATGCTCGTGATCGTGCCGCCCCGGAACCTGGAAAAGGTCACGGCGGCGCTGAAACGGAAAAGGGAAAAGTTTTGGCTGGTGGGCTGCATCACGCGCGGCAAGCCGGAAGTCAGGTACGTGCAGAGCGGCTAACGTGCTGATGCATCGATTCGCTCCGTCATTCCGAGTCCTTCGCTTTGTCATTCCGAGCGCCGCGAGGAATCTGCTTTTGGCTGTACCGGCGAGCTGTGCTCGCCGCTGCAATGAGCCTCGGGAAAACAGATTCTTCGGGCCGATTAAAAACGGCGGCCCTCGGAATGACGGCGACATACGCATCGTTTTATCAACGAACTTAGGTTCCGTGACACTAACGTGGCGAAACCGATGAAGAACTTGGGCATTCTGCTTTCCGGACGCGGGTCGAATTTCGAGGCCATCGCGCGCAACGTGGCGGCGGGCAAAATCCCCGCCAAGATCGCTTTGGTAGTCAGTAACCGGGAGAACGCCCCGGGGCTGGCGCTGGCCCGCACGATGGGGCTGAACGCTCGCTTGATCCCTTCGCAAGGCAAAGACCGTGAAACGTACGACCGGGAAGTGGTGGCCGCGCTCCAAGAATGCCAGGTGGATCTGGTGTGTCTCGCGGGCTTCATGCGGCTTCTCAGCCCCGCCTTCGTGCGGGCTTTTCCCGGACGCATCCTGAATATTCATCCGGCCTTGCTTCCGGCTTTTCCGGGCCTGGACGCGCAGAAGCAGGCGCTCGAAGGCGGCGTCAAATTCTCGGGCTGCACGGTCCACCTGGTGGACGAAGGCGTGGACACCGGGCCCATCGTGCGCCAGGCGGTGGTGCCCGTGCTGGAAAACGACACAGTCGAGACCCTCTCCGCCCGCATCCTGGAAGAAGAGCACCGGATCTATTCCGAGGCCATCTGCCTGATGCTGGAAGGCCGCGTGCGGATCGAAGGGCGGCGGGTGATCTCCAACGAGTGAGGCGGGCGCCGCGAGAATTGGTGATACTCTCAAACAATCTATGATGACGCTCGACGAACAACTCGTTTATCTCGCCAAAGGAGCGGAGGAAATCATCCGCGTGGAAGATCTGCGCGCCAAGCTCGAACGCGCCGCGAAGACGGCCAAGCCGCTTCGCGTCAAGGCCGGATTCGATCCCACAGCTCCCGACATTCACCTTGGGCATACCGTCCTGATCCGCAAGCTCAAGAACTTTCAGGATCTGGGCCATACCGTCATTTTTCTGATCGGGGATTTTACCGGGCTGATCGGCGACCCCTCGGGCCAGAACATCACGCGCAAGCCCATGACCCCGGAGGAAGTTGCGGCGAACGCGGAGACTTACAAGAAACAGGTTTTCAAGATTCTCGATCCCGAAAAAACCGTTGTGGACTTCAACAGCCGCTGGCTGGGAAAACTCACGGGACGCGACTGGATCACGCTCTGCTCAAAATACACGGTGGCGCGGATGCTGGAACGCGACGACTTCTCGAAGCGGATGAAAGAACAGCGGCCCGTCGCCATCCATGAACTGCTTTACCCGCTCGCCCAGGGTTACGATTCCGTGGCGCTTGAGGCCGACGTCGAATTGGGCGGCACCGACCAGAAATTCAACCTGCTAGTGGGGCGCACGCTCCAGCAGGAATACGGGCTCGAGCCCCAGGTCATCCTGATGATGCCCATCCTGGAAGGCCTCGACGGCGTGCAAAAAATGTCGAAGTCACTGGGCAATTACGTGGGCATTAACGAACCGCCCGCCGAGATGTTCGGCAAGTTGATGTCGATTTCCGACGACTTGATGTGGCGCTACTACCTCTTGCTGACCGATTTATCGCCAAGCGAGGTGGAGGATCTCAAGCGTGCCGTCGCCGAGGGCAAGCGGCATCCGTTCGAGACTAAGAAGGCTCTCGCGCGCAGGATCATCGCTGATTTTCACAGCGCTGACGCGGCCGCACAGGCGCAGTGCGATTGGGAAGCGCAGTTCCAAAAGAAGGGCATCCCGGCCGAGGTGCGCACCGAAGCGATCACAAACTTTGAACCCATCAAACTCACCGCTTTTCTCGATGCGCGCCAACTGGTGGCCTCCAAAGCGGAGGCCGCGCGCAAAATCAAGGAAGGCGCGGTTTCGATCTCTGTCGGAGACACCGAAAACCCCTCCTGGGAGCGCATCTCCGATCCCGCCTGGGAGTTTGACCCGGCAAAATACCGGGAGTGTGGCTCGATCACCTTCCGGGTCGGTCGCCGCCTGCTCAAAGTCACCTTTGCAGCCTGAGGCACGGCAGAGACGCCCTCCCAAACTGAAGGCCACGATGCTTGCCGGTTTCTCGGGAAATTAGGGTGTTTACTCTTTGGGCGGCGGGATATGGAGATTGACCACCACCCGCATGCGGGTATCCCAGGAGCTGACCTTGCGGGATTCCGACGTCTTTCCCTTGTCGGTGGCTCGGAACTCGTAATCTTCAAACGTCTTG
>DATKQU010000091.1:0-29980 GCA_035532595.1 Terriglobia bacterium
TTAACCGTCGCGCGTCGGCGTCCCGGGGAAAGCTGTTCTATCGTTTGGCTCAACAGGCGGTGCAAGTAGATCCCGCTCCGTTCGCAACTTTGATCAAACCACAACCTGTTGGGGTTGGTGGCGTGAAGTAAATACCCCTAAAAGGGAATGCTGCGGAATGGTTACTCCGACGACGGTCTGCATCCGAACGCCCGCGGGTATGCGCTCCTGGCTCCCGTCGCGGAAGCGGCCATTGAGAAGGCTTTGGGTTAAAGTGTTCCTGCCGTGTGGGCGGGAGTTCTCGGCTTAAGGTCTGAGCGCTGCTTTGGGGGAAAGGAAAGGCGGGCTATCTCAATATCCAGAGCAACGGCAGAAGTCCCACAATGCCCAGGCCGATCAGGAGAAACAGGCTCTGGATGCCTGTCCGGCGAGGCGAAAAGGTATACGCATAAATCCCCTTGACGACGTTGTTGCTTGCCGCCGCAATCAGCACGCTCGCGGCCGCCACCTGGATCGGCGTAAGGCTGCCGGCCGCCTGAGTCATCCCCAGAATAAATGGGTCCACGTCTGTGACCCCCATGATGGCCGCCAGGCCGTACACTCCGGCATGCCCCAGATGGACCACCGCCAGATGGGTGGCCACTAGCACAGCCAGGAATAGAACAGCAAAGAGAAGCGCGGCGCCGAGTTCCAAGGGATTTTTCGGCTCGTATTCTCTTTCTACCTTTTCGGAACTCTCATCGGGTTTCAATGACCAAAGCCAGCCGGCACCCGCCGCCAAGCCCGCCAGAAAGAGGAACGAGGGTGCCAGGGTCAGCATTAACCCGTGGTTGAATAACCCCACGAGCGCCACCAGGCGCAGGTACATGATCCCGGAGGCGATCAGGATGCCGCCGGAAAAAAGGTGGGGGTGTTCCTGCCGGGAAGCTCGTCGGGCCAATACCACCGTCGTCACGGTGGACGAATACGCCCCGCCCAGAATCGCCGCCAGGATCACCCCGCCGTGCCCTTTGGTCAGGCGTTGCAGAACGTAGCTGCCGTAGGACACTGCGCTGACCGCCACCACCACCAGCCAGGTCTTGAACGGATTGATGTGGTAGGGGCCGAAGGCGCTGTCGGGCAGCACCGGTAGAATCACCGCGCTCAAAAGCAGGAATTTCGTGAAGGTAAGAATCTCATCCGGCGGGATGCGTTTCGTGAGACTTTCTAAACCCGCCTTCAACTCGAGCAGCAAGGCGCTCGAGACAGCCAGCGTGGTGGCGATCCAGAAATGGCCGAAGAAGATGAGCGCGCCCACCAGGTAAGTGGCGAGGCCTGACATTTCCGTCGTAACGCCGGCAACCCCGGGAGAAGCGAGCTTGTGCCAGTAGGAAAGCAACAGGAACCCGGCGATCACCGCAAAACCGATCGTCACCGGCACGAGTTGCCCGCCCGACAGCAGGGCTATCGAGTAACCAATCAACCCGATGAGCGGAAAAGTCCGCACGCCGCCAAAGGCGTAGTGCTCGACCTTCGCCTTGTGCTCTTCCCGCTCGAGCCCGATCAGGAAAGACAGAAAGAGCACCAGCAGGATCTTTACGCCTTCGGGCGGCAACCACTGATAGAGCTTCAGCAGCATGGTTTCCGACTCTTGCCGGGCTTGTGGCTCTTGGCCGCAATGTCTCTCACTCCCGCCAGCTCGGAGTGTACACCCCGCCGCCCGGTTTGGAAATGCTCACGGCGGGCGGCCGCGGCGCGCAGCGTGGAGACCGAGAAATAGTTGGTAGCCGCGACACTGGCTTTTGTGTCGCGGGGTCATGTGTCATTCTGTTCCCAAAAGGCCCGCGACGGACAAAACACCGTCGCGGCTACGCGCCGTGCAAGGGCGACCGGCCGAGCGCCCCCCCCATGCTTCGCGGGCCGTGAAGACACGGTCTCCACAGCCGCGGCGGCGAAAAGCCTTGACAATAAAGGCCTAGCGTGCTAGCCTTTTAAGTTGGCTGGGCGGCAATTTGCGGAGACTGGCGGCGCCCGGAAGAGAAAAGAATGAGAAGCTGTGAAATAGTTTCCCTGAGCTCTCCCAAAGCTTTCAAAAACAATAGGAAAGATCTTTTTGCGCGGTTTTGTGAGGCCGCAATCAACCCCGGAATTTTCATTTTTTCAAAAACGAAGCTAAGAAGTTATTGAAAATAAAGGATCTCGATCAAAAACGAAGCTAAAACGAACCCAAACGAACCTAAAACGAAGCTACCGAAGTTGTTGAAAATACGTAGTAGTCCAAAAAACGAACCCAAGCCCCGCGGGAATTCCGCCCGCTTGCCAAAGTACCAGACTGCTAGCCCTTCAAGGCGTGATGCGGCGCCAGCTTGCCCGGCCCTCCCGGAAGCGGCGCCGGGCTAGTCGGGCGTAAATCCGGCGGACACAGTCCGCCGCTACAGAAGGTGCGGAGCGGGTTTGACTTCTCCCGGCGCATAGTTCATCCTCATTTCATCCTCGATGATTCGGGCTGAAGTGACATCATGAGAAAAATTCAAATCTATGACACAACGCTGCGCGACGGCTCGCAAGGCGAGAACATTTCCTTCTCTCTGGAGGACAAGCTCCACATCGTCAAGAAGCTGGACGATCTGGGAGTGGACTACATCGAGGGCGGCTGGCCGGGCTCGAACGCCAAAGACCTGGAACTCTTCCTGCGCGGCCGGGAGCTGAAGCTGAAGCACGCCAAGCTCGCGGCCTTTGGCAGCACCCGCCACCCGCGCCACAGCGCCGCCCAAGACCCGAACCTCAGAGCGCTGGTGGAAGCGCGCACGCCGGTGGTCACCATTTTCGGCAAGACCTGGGACCTGCACGTGAAGCTGGCGCTGGGGATTTCGCTCGAAGAAAACCTCGACCTGATTCGCGAGTCGGTGGCCTTCCTGAAGTCGCAGGGGAAGGAAGTCATCTACGACGCCGAGCATTTCTTTGACGGCTTCAAGGCCGACGCGGCCTATGCGCTCGAGACGCTGAAGGCGGCCGAGGAAGCGGGCGCCGACCTCCTGGTCTTATGCGACACGAACGGCGGCACGCTGACCTCCGAAATTAGCGAACTCTTCAAGGCTGCGTCCCACCATGTCAAGACGCCCTTGGGAATTCACACCCACAATGACTCGGAGATGGCGGTGGCCAATGCCATTGCCGCCGTCGAACTGGGCGCTGTGCAGGTGCAGGGCACCATCAACGGATACGGGGAGCGCTGCGGCAACGCCAACCTCTGCTCCGTCATTCCCAACCTGGAGCTGAAGCTGGGACTGCACTCGATTGGGAAGGAAAAGCTCAAGCACCTCGCGGAAGTTTCCCATTACGTCAGCGAGCTGGCCAACCTGCCGCCCCGCCAGGATCTTCCCTTCGTCGGCAAGAGCGCGTTTGCCCACAAGGGCGGCATCCATGTGAGCGCGGTGATGAAGTCGGCCGCCGCCTACGAGCACATTGACCCCGCGCTGGTGGGGAACGAGCGCCGCGTGCTGATCTCGGAGCTTTCCGGAAAGAGCAACATCCTTTACAAGGCTGTGGAGCGCGGACTCAAGATTGATAAATCCTCTCCCGCCGCCAAGCTGGTGGTGGATAAGCTGAAGGAGATGGAGCACTCCGGCTATCAATTTGAAGGAGCGGAAGCGTCGTTTGAAATACTGTTCGACAAGCTGGTGCACAACGCTAAAGACTTCTTTGAGCTGGACGGATTTCGCGTGATTACCGAAAAGAAGGGCGCCAACAGCTCCTCTTCCGAGGCGGTCATCAAGCTGCGCGTGGAGGGCCAGGAGGAACACACCGCCGCGGAAGGCGTGGGTCCGGTCAGCGCCTTGGACCGCGCCTTGCGGAAGTCGCTGACCACTTTCTTCCCCTGCATCGGCGACCTGCGCCTGACCGATTACAAGGTTCGGGTCCTGAACCCGCAAGGTGCTACCGACGCCAAGGTGCGCGTGCTGATCGAATCGAGCGACGGCCAGGAGAGCTGGAATACCGTGGGCGTTTCTGAAAACCTCATCGAGGCAAGCTGGCGGGCGCTGGTGGACAGCATCGCTTACAAACTCAAAAAAGAATACGGCCACAAAGGGAAGGGAAGCAAAGCCGCCGCGCAGGAGTAGCCCGCCAACTTGTTTTTGCGAGAGAGTGGCCCGCAGCGCCGGGCCGCGTGAGGGGTTTCTGTAGCGGCGGTGTCCGCAGCGCCGGGTTTTGCTGTAGGGGCGCTGTCCCCAGCGCCCGATTTCCAGAAACAAAAGCGGGCCGTGAGGACACGGCCCCTACAGCGCTCTTCGCCGCGACCGCACACGTCGCAAAGACCAGCGACGTATGCGCCACCCGCGGTCTAAAATGGGACGGGAAAAGAGATGGCGACAAAGAGACGAACAGACGCTCCCCAGGAGGAACAACCTGCCCTCCTTTCCGTGGCCCGGAGTGAAGCCAGGGGAAAAATCAACACTCAAATAGCGAAGGGCCGTCAAATCTTGAATCAGCAGCTGAATACCGAAGCCGATGTGGGATCATTCATTGGGAGTTACAAGAAGTGGAGTGATTTCAATGAAGAGCTGCTGAGGTTTCTTTTTTCCGGAAGCGACAGGATACTGAGGGACTACCGAACGCACGGTCTCGTGGGTTTCCAAATGGGAGGTGGACTCGCGGAAGACGTAAGATACTATAAGGCGCTCACGGGCCGGGCAATAGAGGAACTGGAGTCTCTTGAGCAACGGCTCGAACTGATTCCTGAAATCCCTAGCTTGACTGGCCCGCAGGAAAGCTACAAAGCACCTCGAGCGGCGGCACCGTCGAATGCGAATAAGGTTTTTATTGTTCACGGCCACGATAGCGGACTTAGAGAAACAGTGGCGCGGTTCGTAACTCAATTGTCTCTCGAACCAGTCATTCTTCACGAGAAACCAAATGAGGGTAATACGGTCATAGAGAAATTCGAACAGCATTCGCAGGATGTCGGCTTTGCGATCATCCTACTAACACCAGACGACAAGGGCGGCGCGGCTGATGGCGATCTGGCCGCGTATCAGTCGAGGGCGCGCCAAAACGTGATCCTGGAGCTAGGGTATTTCCTTGGCGCCTTGGGGCGGAAGAAGGTTTGCGCCTTATATTCCCACGGCGTTGAGCTTCCAAGCGATATGAATGGCGTCCTATATGTCCCGATTGATGAAGCAGATGGATGGAGATTGAAGCTTGCGAAAGAGATTAAAGCGTCGGGAATCGATATCGACCTGAATAAGGCGATCTGAAAAACATGGCCGCT
Source organism: Terriglobia bacterium (assembly GCA_035532595.1). Taxonomy (GTDB): domain Bacteria; phylum Acidobacteriota; class Terriglobia; order UBA7540; family UBA7540; genus JAMCXS01. The sequence goes on from DATKQU010000091.1 coordinate 5,228, forward strand.
GGCGGCAGTAAGCAAGGTAGCGCCGCAACTGCCCACGCTCAGAAAAGCTCTGAGCGTCGCTACCCGCTAATTAAAGAGGGAATGTTGATGCGTCAAACGAATCGACGGAAATACTCTCGTGAGCGATTCTGCAGCAATAAGACTAAGTTCGTTAGGCTCCACTTTGTGCAGGCCTCCCCCATAGACACGCCCAGCGCCCACGATGTAGCCTGTATCTATTTCGCGGAGGGCATCAAAAACCATCTTAAACAGGCTGCGGCCCTTCTCCAATAGCCGGCTCAAGGGTGGTCTGGGATAGAGAAGAAGGTACACATTATGTGCAGTCGCCATCGACTTATTCCAGAGAAAGCGAAACGGTTTTTTATCTTCGCCAGTCCGCCCCATATACGTGCATAGAAACGGAGCCGGTTCTCTCTTCTCTTGCGAGTACCACGGACGCCTTCGACTGGCAATGTAGCCTGCGTGAATATTTCGCCGCTTGCCCTTCTGCAAGTATGAGTAGAAGGAGGGAAACTTATTCCTGATTACTTCCTCGGGGTAGTCACAATCAATCAACCACAACCTAGGGGTCACAAGGGGGCAAGCCATGTCGATCTGCTTCAATCACCGCATCTGTGAGGTGTCGGGGCCCAGGGAGAATTGGCTTTACACACTCACTCGGAACGCCGTTTTCGCGAACAGCATCATCGCTCAGGATGAAAAAGGCGTTCGCGCCCGTGGCCAAACCCCGCTTTATGGAAAACACATCGCCAAGAGTCACGCTGGCGTTGGCTTGAGCTGCTGCGAATAGGCTACTCGCCGGATATTTAGTCCACTTGCGGTCTTTCCGGAGCATCTCTAGGGGAATTTCCGCATCCTCATTCGGCTGCGACAATGAGCCGCCAAAAGAGAACCTGACACTGTGCCCCGGAGGAGGAATGGAATTTCTAAATACAACCACTGCTGATGATACAAGGGCGTCGGAGAACTGCACATCGGAAGGACAAAAGCGGTGGATGTGAAGTAATGTTACGTTTTCTGTAAGGTATCGGCGTATGCCGTCGCCGTAGTTCACATCCATGAATCCTGACGGTATGAGCCATACTGCAAGTCCGTTTTCCTCAAGCCAGGAATGGCATAGCAAAAGAAAGTAACAATACAGGCCCGAAAGTCCACTGAGTGTAATGCCGAGGTTCTTTAGAACAGCTTTACGTAAGCGCTCTTTGTCTGCGGCTTCGAGATGGTGGTGCCGGACGTACGGGGGATTCGCGACGACTAGATTAAACCGCCGCGACACGGGAGGAGGATCAAGCTTGGTAAAATCCCCCAGGGTGATGTCTAATCCAAGCTTCGCCCAAAGCGATGCGGCAGTCTTGGCAAACCCTGGGTCGAGTTCGATACCTGCAGCGGTTGCCACGCTTCCCCGGAGGAAGACGTGTTGTAGCGCTGAGTAGAACGCGCCCGTGCCGATAGCGGGATCGAGAAAGCGCACAAGCCGAGGATTCTGCTCCCAGATACTTTTAACGTAGGTCAGGATGTTGGCTGCCAAGCGTGGTGGAGTGGCAAATTGCCCTAGTTTGTTGCGCTCCGCAGCGGTTTTTGACCAGGTCGAGCTGCGCTTGCTCGCGTTGGCGACGGTTTTCCGCCTGTTGGAAGTCAAGCATGGCTATAAACCTAGTTTTTTCAGGTCCCCGATTCGGTGCTCCCAAATCCAGTCTATACCCTCGGCGGCTTCATATCCCAAATAGCCGCCGTCGAAGTACCCGTTCAAAAATAGTATAAACTCGACCTTCTTACCATAGGTGGCTTGAAGCTGCCGCATCTTAGTGGCCTCCTCCTTCCTACGCTTATTGACATTGGTGAAGTCACCCGCGGACTTCGCTTCAACGAGTATCGGAAGGAGGGTCGGTCTGGGAGTCTTAGGCTAGATGACAACATCAATGGGAATCTTCACCTTCTTGGGATCGCCGACAAGGACATTCATTCGAAAACTGAAAGTTCCCGCCGTCATTTCCGTTAATGGTGCGCTCGACGGATGAGGAGGCGTCTGCTTGTAGCCGCGTGAGGTAAGAAACTCAGCGATAAGGGCCAGTTGGCGTTTTTCCTGAGCGTTTCTCACAATCGGGTCTGACACGGCACCACAGAGCCGGTCGGCGATTATTGTCGAGGAGCGATAACGCTGCTCGTCTGTGGGCAGAGAGCGATCTGCGAGCCAAGGAAAGATATCGGTATCGAGCATCTTCGTGATGATCCCCGTGATGCGATTGAGGTTGCTTTCGAGGAGATCTGGCGGCATGCGCGGCGGTATCTTACCACGCTCCATTACGAGGATTAGACTCTTGTTCGCATCCGCCAGGCCAACGAGGCGGTCGCGTGCGAGCGGCGGACAGGTGCACATTCTTAAGGTCGGCAGGATGGTTGGATATTTGGTCAAAACCTCCGGTGTGACCGCAGTGAGGTCCTTCGTTAGACGTAAACCTTGCGCAACACCTTTTGTAGTCTCTATCCGCGTGTCGCGGTAGGCTTTTGGTGCAAAGGCCATAAACCAAGTGTTAAATAGATCCACGGACGCATGGATATCGTTCTTCCATAGATGAGGTTTATCGGCGTTAATGGGCATCTTCATTAAAATACAACCATACTTCTACCATACATGCAAAAATTCTCCAGACAAATCTTGGGTTGCCCCCCCTTGCTAAGTCTCATTCAGGCTTGTGGCTGATACGCCAGGGTTGGGGGTTTTCCAACCGTGGGCTTTTGTTCTAATCACGAACCCACAGTTAATTCAAGATGTGAATTAACCGTGGCTTGTATCTTCCCCATCGATGAGGGAGAACATACTCCGATAGGCGGAGGAGGTTTCGGGGAGGCCGGCCGTGGCTGAGGCGGCCCGAGGTATAGGCAGAGCCTGATGGGTAGCTCGGCCCCGAGGGGCGTGTGGCATCCTACCTGCTCATCAACTAATCCCGGCGAAGGTGATGGCCACGCTCCTGATGGCCCTTGGGGTGGCTGTCTGGGCCCTGGCGCGGGGCTTCGAAAAAAACTGCCAAGCTTTTTGACACAGGCGCGCGGGTATGTAAAGATAACGGCGGAGAATTGCCTTGAAACAAGATCGCATTCAACGTCTCGTTATTGCTGGAGTTTTATTTCTTCTGGTGGTTGCGCCGCTTTTTAGCGATGGCGTGAATCTGCTGGTGGACTGGCTCTGGTTTGGAACCCAGAACTACCTGGTCCTCTACAAAAACATTCTGTTCGCTCAGATCGGCTTGAGCGGCATGGCGGGCATCGGCTTCATGGTGCTGGTGGGCGCGAACGTTCTGGTGGCGCGCGCCATCTCATCGCGTTACGGCTACCGCGTCTTCCACGACGCCATCGAGCTGCCGGGGCTCGAGCGTTTCGCCGAGGTCTTCCGCTGGCTGGTGTGGGTGGGGGTTCTGCTGGTGGGCTACGCGGTGGGGCAGTGGGCCACGTCCCACTGGCAGGATTATCTGCTCGCCAAAAACGCCGTGCCCATGCATCAGGCCGACCCGCTGTTCCACATCGATCTGAGCTTCTATCTGTTCCATCTTTCTTACCACTGGTTTCTCTATCATCTGGCCCTGGTGATTGTGCTGGCCTGCTTGCTGAGCGCCGCGGTGGTTTACCTGCTGGAAGGCGGAGTCTCCGTGACGCCGCGCGGCCCCTCCGTGGCGCCCACGGCGCGCGCGCACCTGATGGCGCTGGGCGGGCTGCTGTTTATCCTCCTTGCCTACCGGGCGCGGCTGGCCGCGTATAGCCTGCTCTATTCCTCGCGAGGGCTGATTTACGGCGCCGGCTACACGGACGTTCATGCCACCTTGCCGGTCCTCAAGATCATGCTGGTGCTCTGCCTGATCACGGCGGTGGCCTTCATTGCCGGGGCGGTGCGGGGAACCATGCGCCCGGCCATTTGGAGCTTCCTGGCCCTCATTGCAGTGGCGCTGGTGGGGGTGAACATCTATCCTGGCATCGTCCAGCACTTTGTCGTCACCCCCAACGAGCTCGATAAAGAGCGCCCGTACATCACCGACGCCATCAAGTTTACCCGCGAGGCGTACGCTCTCGATCGCTTCAACGAGCACCACTTTTCCGCCGCCCAGGACCTTACCACGCAAGACATCGCCGACAATGAACCCACCATGCGGAACGTGCGGTTGTGGGATCATAAACCGCTGCTGACCACCTTCGGCCAGCTCCAGGAGATCCGCACCTATTACGACTTTGTGAGCGTTGACAACGACCGTTATGACATCAACGGCGTCTATCGCCAGGTGTCGCTTTCGCCGCGCGAGCTTTCCACCTCCAGCCTGCCCAGCCAGAACTGGATCAACTCGCACCTCATTTACACCCACGGCTACGGCCTCTGCATGGGGCCGGTGAACGAATACACGTCCGACGGCTTGCCCGTGTTCTTCATCAAGGATGTGCCGCCGGTTTCTTCGGTTCCCATTCGCATCACGCGCCCTGAGATTTACTACGGCGAAGTGCCCAACAATTATTGCTTTGTGCGAACCGGGCAGCAGGAGTTCGATTATCCCGCCGGCGACCATGACGTCTACAGCACTTACAATGGGTCCGGCGGCATTCCCGTCAAGAACTTCTGGCGCCGGTTGCTTTTCACGCTGAAATTCGGCGAGAAGAACATTCTCTTCTCGAGCGATATCCAGGCTGGAAGCCGCATCATGATTTACCGGCAGATCATCCAGCGGGCCGAGCGCCTGACGCCTTTCCTCCAGTTCGATTCCGATCCCTATATGGTGGTGGGAAAGGATGGAGCGCTTTACTGGATCCTGGACGCGTACACCACTTCGGACCGCTACCCTTACTCGGACCCCACCAGCCAGATGGGCAACTACATTCGCAACTCGGTCAAGGCCACCATCAATGCCTACACCGGGGAGGTCAAGTACTACATCAGCGACCCGACCGATCCCATCATTCAGGTTTACGCGCGCATGTTCCCCGGCGTCTTTCATCCACTGGACTCGATGCCCGATGACCTCCGAGCCCATATCCGTTATCCCGAGGCTTTTTTCAGCGTCCAGGCTGCGAAGTACGCCGTGTTTCACATGACCGATCCTCGCGTCTTCTATAACAAGGAAGATTTATGGCGCGTGGCGCGAAGTTCCACCCAGGGTCCGGCCACGCCGATGTCGCCTTATTACACCATCATGAAGCTGCCGGAGGTCGGTAAGTCCGAGGAGTTCATCCTGATGGTGCCCTTCACTCCCGCCCGCAAAGACAACATGATCGCCTGGATGGCCGCCCGTTGCGATTCGGGCAATTACGGCAAGGTCCTGGTGTTTACGTTTCCAAAACAGAAGCTGGTTTACGGTCCGCAGCAGATTGAGTCGCGCATCGATCAGGAGACGTCGATCTCCCAGCAACTCACTCTTTGGAACCAGGGAGGCTCAACTGTCATCCGCGGAACCTTGCTGGTCGTCCCCATCTCCAACGCCGTTCTCTATATCGAGCCGCTTTATCTGGCCGCCCAGGCGGGCGGAGGGCTGCCCCAGTTGAAGCGCGTGATCGTCTCTTACTCGGACCAGGTCGTCATGTCGGCAACGCTCGACGACGCTCTCAGCCAGATTTTCGGCGGGAACATCAACACCCAGGGAGCCCAGCCGCTTCCCACCTTCAAGCCCATAGTGCCGGGAGGCAAAATTGAAACCACAGCGCCTGCCGCTCCTGCGCCCACTCCGGCCGAGTCTAAAGAGTTTCAAGCCCTGACCCAGCAAGCGAACCAGCATTACGAACGCGCCTTGCAATTGCAACGGCAGGGAGATTGGGCGGGATACGGCAACGAGATCAAACAGCTCGGTCAGATCCTCAACAAACTCGCGGCCCTGTCAAAATAACCGCAGGCTCGGGCACTAACTCCGGGTGTCCTCTTTAGCTTGAATGCGGCGGAAGCAGGCGGCAGGCCTTGAGGGCGGAGGCGGGCGTGGCAGCGTCCTGGCCATGGTCGATGTGCCGAATCACGCCTCTTCTGTCGATCACAAAAGTGGTGCGGCGGGCCAGGCGCGGGAAAAAGCTGAGAACCCCATATTGCCTGGAGACCTTCTTCTCCACATCGCATAGCAGCGGAAACGTGAGTCCGAGTTTTTGAGCAAAGGTGAAGTTCGCGGCAGGCTTGTTGACGCTGATCCCCAGAACGCGAGCTCCCGTTTTCTCGAAATCGGCAAGACCAACCTGGTATGCCCGGAGTTCCTGCGCTCAGCCCGGCGTATTGGCCAAGACGTAGAAGGCCAGCACGACATCTCTCTTGCCGCGAAAATCCCTGAGCCGGACCAGCCGCCCCAAATGATCAGGCAACTCAAAATCCGGCGCTTGGTCACCGATGATTAATCCCATCCTGCTTTTCCCCCCGTGAATGATCCGGCGTACGGCACACGGTATGCCCACTGCAAAACAGCGCTATTTCATTTTCTTTTCGCGCGCCTGGTGCGCGATCAGGCTGCAGGCTTGGTGTGCGCCGGTTGGATCAAGCGCTTCCTGATCCTTGTCAACGTGCGTAATGATGCCTTGCTTGTTGATCACAAAGGTGGTTCGGTTGGCGAACCCGTGCTGGGTATTCAGCACTCCGTATTCGGTGGAAACTTTCCGATTGAAGTCGCTGAGCAGCGGAAAGGTAACGCCGATCTGCTTGGCAAATGCTCCGTTGGCCGGCGCACTGTCCACGCTAATGCCCAGTACCTGCGTTCCAGTTTCCTTGAATTTGGCGAGATCAGACTGATACGCCTTGAGCTCCGCCGTTCATCCGCCCGTAAACGCCAGGACGTAAAACGCCAGGACAACATTCTCTTTCCCCAAGAACTGGCTCAAGCTGATCTCCTGGCCGTCTTGATCGGGCAAGGTGAAGTTGGGCGCTTTGTCTCCCACCCGTAACGCCGCCCCGGAAGCGAGCATTGGGATGCCCATCGCCAGAGTTAAAAGCCCGGCAGCAATCTTTGATCTTCGTTGCATCGTCCACCTCCCCGAGGCCGCCCCAGAATGACGATCTTTAAGAGAAGTCTAGCACGATTCGGCGGTAGGCTGACTAGGTTGCTATCGGTTCCGCGAAATCGGAACGGAACCTTGCAAACGCAGCCGGCGATTGCACTGAGAAGCCGTTAAGAGTATGTTACCAGTCGGCCGGAAAGGAATTCCGGCTGAGGGGTTTCCGTTGCACGACGGAGACAGAGGCGACTGCCTGGAGCGGTCGCGTTCCCGCCCGCGCGAAGCGGGGCTTCAAGCCACCGGCATTTTTTAATAACATCTATTTTTCAGGAACCTGCTGGAGCCGAGGAGATCATGATGGGAAAAGGAAAGAGGAAGGGATCAATCTTCAAAATCGATTCTTGGAAGGAGCGTACGCCTCAGATTCAACGAAAGGCCGCGGTTTTTATCTGGCTGCTCGCGAGCTTTCTTCTCCTCCCATCCGCGGGCTCTGCCTCCGCTTACCGGCTGGCGTCCCCGGACGGCAACCTGGCTGTGACTGTGGAGGTCAAGGCCAATCCCCGCCCCTATTTGCCCGGTGAGAGGGCCTATTATCGGATCGACTATCGCGGGAAAGCCCTCCTGGCGGATTCTCCTTTGGGGCTCGACTTCCTCAACGCAAAGCCTCTCGATCATGGCTTTGAGGTTGTCGGCACGGCTCGCAAGTCGCATGATTCCACCTGGGAAAACCCTTTTGGGGCGCGGCGTACCGTTCGCGATCACTACAACCAGTTGGAGGTGAAGCTGCGGGAAAAGCAGGCGCCCAACCGTCGCGTCGATCTGATTTTCCGCGCCTTCAATGCGGGCGTAGCTTTCCGTTACTCTCTTCCCGAGCAACCGGCCCTTGGACATTTCACGCTTGCGGCCGAGAATACGGGTTTTTACTTTGCCGAAGCCGCTCACGCCTATGCGCTGAACATCCGGTCTTATACCAGCGCCTATGAGAGCGACTATTCATACATCCCGCTCGATGACATCAAGCCGACCTCTATCGTTCCGCTGCCTTTGCTCATCCGGATTCCTCATGGACCCTGGGTCGGGCTGCTGGAAGCCGATCTTGTGAATTACGCGGGCATGTACCTCGGCGGCGTACGGGGTGTTTCCAACGCGCTGAGGAGCAAACTTTCTCCCCTGCCCGATCACTCCGACGAAGCCGTTGTTGGTTCCACGCCCATGGCGACGCCCTGGCGGGTGCTGATGGTCAACCCGACCCCCGGCGGCCTGCTCGAGCATAATGACATCATCCTGAACCTCAATCCGCCCTGCGCGCTCGCGGACACTTCGTGGATCAAGCCCGGCAAAGTTACTTTCCCCTGGTGGTCGGGATTTTTGGGCGGGCATGGATCCTTCCCGCACAATGTGAACACGGCGATGTTTAAGTACTACATCGATTTTGCCTCCCGGGCGCATTTTCGCTACATCGAAGTCAGCGACTATTGGTACAAGGGGCCTGACCATTCCGTGCCGGAGAATTATCCCTCTGGCGAGGTGGACATCACCAAGCAGTCGGCCAGCGTCAACATCCAGGAGGTCCTCCAGTACGCCAAGCAGAAAGGCGTGAAGTGTCTGATCTGGGTTGACTGGCCGCCGCTCATGCGGCAAATGGATGTGGCTCTGCCCCTCTATGAAAAGTGGGGAGCGGCAGGCATCAAGGTTGACTTGATGAACCGCGATGACCAGAAGATGGTGGCCTTCTATCATCGCGTGGCCAAGCTGGCCGCAGAGCATCACTTGGTGGTGTATTTCCACGGCGCCTACAAGCCCACGGGGCTGCGCCGGACTTACCCCAACGTCCTGAATAGAGAAGGGGTGATGGGAATGGAACACGATAAGGTTCAAACCAACGTTACGCCCGGATACGATGTGACGCTGCCTTTTACGCGCCTGCTGGCCGGACCGTTTGACTATACTCCCGGGTCTTTCCATAACGCCACGCGCGCCCAGTTCAAGCCGCAATACATCCGGCCCATGTCGCAAGGCACTCGCGCCCATCAACTCGCGATGTATGTGGTTTACCTGGCGCCTCTGGAGATGGTGTCGGACGATCCGGACGCATATAAAGGCCAGCCGGAGTTTGCCTTCCTCGAGAAGGTTCCGACCGTGTGGGACGAAACGAAAGTTCTCAACGGGGAGCCCGCCCAGTACATCACCGTGGCGCGCAAACACGGGAACGACTGGTACCTCGGCAGCATGACGAACTGGGATTCCCGCGATTTGAAAGTACCGCTCAACTTTCTGGACAAGGGTTCATACCGGGCGCAAATTTTTGCGGACGGTCCGGACGCTGACCGCGTGGCGACCAGCGTCAAGATCAGCGAGAAATCCGTGAACAGCGGTGACAGCCTCGATCTCCACCTTGCGCAGGGCGGAGGCGCCGCCGTGATTTTTACTCCGGTCGAGTAAGGATACCCGCTCGCCGCTCCATCACGGGGCTTGCTAAAAAGGGCTACCTGTCATGCTGAGCCCGTTCGCCCTCCGCTCTCGAACGGCCCTGAGCGAAGCGAAGGGGCTCAGGGTAAACTCCGCGAAGCATCTGCTGTATTTTCGTGAAAGCGAGCAAAGCAGATTCCTCGCTTTGCTCGGAATGACGGGCGAGCGGGCTTGGAATGACAGCGAAGGGGCTCAGGATTACGCCGCGCGAGGGCCTGGACCTGTTACGCCGGCGAGCCTGGCTGGATTTTGAGGACCAAGAGCCCGCCGCCCGGGGTCTTGTCGCGGCGAACCGTGCAGGGAAAACTGGCCAGGTCTTTTTCGGTGTAACTTCTGCTTTCACCTTCGGGCCAGAGCCTGGTGACTTTGTAGCTTGCGTGTTCTTCTAAGCCAATGGTTTGAAGGGGAACTTGCAGTTTGAGGTGGGCGTCCCGGTTTGTGTCCAGGTTTCCCGCCACCACGATCGCCGCGCGGTGGTTCCAGCGGATGTAAGGAACGGGCGCCGGGATATCGTGCTCGCAAGGCACCGCCATAAGATTGGGCCGTTGACTTTCAGGCCTGAGGGCCAGGATGCCGGCCTCCTGCTTGCGAACGGCGATCATCTTCTTTACGTCTTCGAACATCGCGGCGTGCTTGGGCTTCTTCAATTCCTCCCAGTCGAGCATGTTTCCGTAGAGCCAGCGGCCCGTGCCAAGTTTCCCTCCGCCCCACAGGTGCGGGGAGAGCCAGGGGATGGGCCGGTAATTGGCGTCAAACTCCTCGCCGGCAAAAAAGACGGGAATCATGGGCAAAAAGAGAAACGAGTAGCCGAACACCGAACGGCTGCCCTGTGCCACGTAAGGACTTTTGTCCTCGGGATATCCTTCCCATCCTTCATCATGGCAACTGAGTTGGACCAAGGGCCAGCCGGGCGCCATGGTGGCGAGATAGATCTCGATAGTGGGCGGTTTCCCTTCCATGACAAGTAGACGCGTGAGGCCGGGGTATTTTTGATAGGTCATTTGCCATCGCCGGCCCACGTCATCCTCCACGAAGATGTTTTCGATGGGCTTCGACGCAACATTCTCCACCGTCAAACGAATATCGGGAATTCCATCGGCGTGGAAGTCATTGGTGCGGCGCCCGCACTTGTCGGCGCCCAGTCCATCCAGGCGGACGCGCAGGGGTCCCTGCCCGTCGGTGCTTCCTTCAACGCGGCTACCGTCATCGTCGAAATGGATGACGACATGATAGTGGCCAGTTTTCCCGAAATCCCGGTCATAGAAGCTGGCCACGTTATGCACGAACGCGGTATTAAGGCTGTCGGGAACGTGATTATTGGTCCTCATGATGTGGTCATGCTGAGTGAAATCCGTGACGCCCGGAATGACGGCGTCATCCTCCTCGAACAGCACAATTTCATGGCCGGCCCGGGCGGCGTTTTGGCGGATTCTTTCCCAAAGATCGGGCCGGAAGATGCGGAAGTCCAGGCGGAAACCATCCACGCCGTACTCCGTCACGTAATTCGTCCAGACCTTGACCCACCAATCGTCCAAGTCCGTGCGCCCGCCTTCCCAGTTGTAATCGGTCATGTGCCACTCGCCGCCTCGGAACCAGTGCGGGTGCTCCTTGATCAGCGGGCTGTAACTCAGAATGCCGTGGGTGTGAACGTCCAGGAAAATTCGGATGCCGCAGCGATGCGCTTCGGCGATGAGCGCCTTGAATTCCTCGGACGTGCCGAGCGAAGGATCGATCTTTGCCGGATTGACATTCGCGTACTGCGTCCAGATGTTGTAAAAAAAGTGGTCGTCGCCGAGCGAGTGGCCGGTGAGCCAGATGCCGTTGATCCCCAGGTCCTGCAGGTAAGCGAGACGGGCCTTCGTGCTGTTGAACGTCCCGCTCTCCGGGCCGTTGGGCGAGGTGAAGCCCTTCGTCGCGATCTCATAAATGATAAGGTATTGCGCCCAGGCGGGCGAGGGAGGCTGGACAATATATCCTCTACTGCTGGAGGGCGCGCCCGGCTGGTTGGCGGCGGCGTTTCCGCCGGAAGCGATCGCCAAGCCCGCCGTCACGCCGGCCTTGAGAAAACCCCGGCGCGATGGGTTTGGGGAGTTGTTGCGGTCCTTGTGCATGAGTTGTTCCTCGGTCTTGCCAAAATATCAAGCGCCGCGAATTGGCGTGGAGGCCGCCTGCGCAGATGGTAGAAGCTTGCCAAGCCTTGGGGGCCTACCGCCCTTCCGCAGCATCCGGCTTGCGGCCGACCCGCATAAAATGCCCCGTCCGTGCCGCTATCCCAGGCTGGCTGGTCCCGGCGACCAGCCGCATTCTACCACCCGGCTCCGATCGATGACAACGGCGGGTCCTCTCTGGTAGTGGGTCATTTTGACGTAGAGGCGGCTTTATGCCGCCACATGGCGAGGTAAACTCGCCGCTACCCCGCCAAATTGACCCACCACCTCCTCGCTCAGCAGGTTGGTGAACCGCCGGCCTATTTCTGGCTCGCAGCGAATGAGGGTTTGATAGACTCAGACCTGGCGAGCGATTTGAAAAAGGAGATTGAAGCAGACAGGCCTCCTGGGAGTAAAATATGAGTTCTCAGGTTCTTTAGGAAGCATTGGTTGAGGCGGAAGCAAACCTGTCCCTTACCGACACCGCAGGATAGAGATAGGGCGCCAGAACCCCCGAGGCAACCGATAGGTTAATCAACGAGATTAAGATGAAGTACGACCTACGGACCGGCTTTAATCATGCGCCGTCATCGGAGATGGAAATGCACTTAAACTCCCCAAAGCTTGCGTCACCCGCCTTCCGGCTGGCGGCGGCGGTTGTTTTGTTTGGATGTCTTGCGGGCATGCCCGCGGCTGGCGTGGCGCAGCAAGGGGGGGCGGCGGACCTGTTCCAGCAGGCACGGACCTATGAAGGTGAACAGAACTACGCGGCGGCAGCGAGTGTTTATCAGAAGGTGCTTGCCTCCGACCCCAATAATCCCGAAGCTCTCAAGCGCCTGGGCATTGTGGAACAGACCGAGTTCAAGTTCAAGGACTCGATTGAACACTTCAAGCGCCTTTTGAGCCGGCACCCGGATTATCCGCAAGTTAATTTTTTCCTGGGGCTTTCCTATTACGGGTTGCATGATTACAACGAAGCGATTGCGAGTTTTCGGCGGGAGTTGAAGACGCCCGCGGCGCATCCCGCCACGCGATACTTTCTTGGTTTGTCGTTGGAGGCAGAGGGTCAGGCGAATGAGGCCATCGACCAGTTTAACCAAGTCGCCATCCAAAAGCCGGATGACGCAAACGTGCTTTACGAGCTGGCCCGGTTGCACATGGATGCCTCCTACAGCGCGATCAGGAAGCTCACCAAGCAACACCCGGATTCCTTTCAGCTCCATGCGCTTATGGGCGACGTTTTCACCAAGGAAGCACGCTATCCGGCGGCCATCGTCCAATATGAGGCCGCGTTAAAGAAGCAGCCGGACGCCACGGGCATCCACTACTCCCTGGGGGTGGCGTATTGGATGACGGACAAGTGGGACTTGGCGGAGAAAGAATTCCTCCTGGCTCTCAAGGAAGCACCCACCGACCCCTTGACCAACCTCTATCTGGGGGACTTGGCGCTCATGCGGCAACAATTCAGCCAAGCGCTTCCGTACTTGAAGCAGGCTGAAGCCAGCAATCCCAAATTTGTGGAAACTCACATTCTACTCGGGCGATGCTACATCGGGCTGGGCGAACTTCAAAAAGCCAAGGATGAATTGCTCCTCACCGCTCGTTTGGACCCCGCCGGTCCGCGCAGCCATTACCTTTTGTCTCAGGTTTACCAGAAGCTGCACCAGCCGGCCGACAGCCAGCGCGAACTTGCCTTGTTCAAGAAGCTTTCGAGCAAGCAGCAAGCAGAGGCCGACGAGTCGGCCACTGGCAAGAAGCCGCTCGCGAGTTCGCAGGAAGGCGATCAGTGAGCGGCGGCGGGAACCCTATGCTGGGGCGCCAGGCGCTTCTGGCCTCCTTTTGAGATACTCTCAGACCGCGACATTGCGGCAGTTCGCGGACTTCCGCAGCCCCAAGAATTCCTCGATTGTTTGGTGACGTCCTGGGATGCCGGCGCTACGCCCATCCGCGACGGCCGGCTGTGATCTGCCATCGGCCGGGGGTTTCTTCAGAGAACGATTTGAAAAAGACGCCGTGGTTGCGGGTTTTGTGCGGGCTGTGTTAGTTTTCGAGGGAAGGTCTTAAAGGGATGGAAAAAGTACGCGTCCGGTTTGCGCCGAGTCCGACGGGCTACGTTCACGTGGGGAACGCCCGCACGGCGCTGTTCAACTGGCTGTTTGCGCGGCATCACGGCGGAACTCTCATCCTGCGCATCGAGGATACCGACCTGGAGCGGTCCGAGCAGCGTTATGAGGATCAGTTGCTTCGAGACCTGCGCTGGTTCGGCCTCGATTGGGATGAAGGTCCGGATAAAGGCGGCCCCGCCGGCCCTTATCGGCAGTCCGAGCGCCGGGACATTTACCAAAAATACTCGGCGGCGTTGATCGATCAAGGGCGCGCTTATTATTGCTTTTGCTCCCCCGAGCAGCTCGAAGACGAGCGCCAGGAGGCTTTAACGGCCAGCCTCCAGCCGCGCTATTCCGGGCGCTGCCGGAAGATTGCCAGGGAAGAAGCCGCCCGCCGCGCCGCCTCCGGCCAGCCGGCGGCCATTCGCTTGAAAATTGCCGAGTGGAGTTTCCGCTGGCGGGACCTTGTGCACGGCGAAACCAGTTTTCCGGGCGAAGTCATTGGCGACCCGATCCTGGTGCGCTCGGACGGCTCTTCCGCTTACAATTATGCCGTGGTCATCGACGATCACCTGATGGGCATCACCCACGTGATTCGCGGCGATGATCACATTTCCAACACGCCTCGGCAACTGGCGCTCTATCACGCCCTGGGGTGGGAGCCGCCGGGGTTTGCGCACCTTTCGACGATTCTGGGCCCGGACCGCGCGCGCCTTTCCAAGCGCCACGGCGCCACTTCGCTCGAGAGCTTCCGCGCCCTGGGTATCCTTCCCGAAGCGCTGCGGAATTACCTGACGCTGCTCGGGTGGTCTGCGGCCGACGGCAAAACCGAAATCCTGAGCGACGCGGAAGTGATCGCGCAGTTTTCCCTGGACCACATCACCAAGAGCCCGGCGGTGTTCGACCAGGAAAAATTGAACTGGTTGAACCGCCACTACCTGAAGCAGTTGCCTTTGGCGCGCGTGGTGGAACTGAGCGTTCCGTTTTTCGTCGAGGCTGGACTGCTGATGGAGCCTCTTGGCCCCCCCGTGCTCGGCTGGCTGGAGCAGGTTGTAGAGGCGGTGATCAATAAGATCGATTACCTCAGCCAGCTTCCGGAATCGGCCCGCCTGGTCTTCGAGTACGATGCAAAGCTAGCGGCGGAGTCGCTGGGCGGGGAGGAAACCGGAGAAAACGGAGTACTCAGGCAGGTGATTCCGAAAATTCTTGCCGAGCCCAAACTGACCTATCCGCGCTTTCGCGAGATCCTGAAGGAAGTTCAAAAGACGACCGGCAAAAAAGGGAAAGAGCTATTCCACCCCGTGCGGGTGGCGCTGACCGGCTGGGACTCCGGCCCCGAGCTTGAGAAATTGATTCCGATTTTTGAGGCGGGCTCTGAACTGGTACTGGCACGACCGGTTCTGAGCGTCGCCGATCGTTTGCGCAACTTTGCGGAGGCAGCCACCTGCTCTAAGGGCTGAACAAACTCTTGCCCCCGTCAAACCTCAAGGCTGGCTGAACTTCCATGACCGAACCCCGAAATCCCCAATCACAAGACGTGTTGTATGGGATTAACGCGGTCAAGGAGGCGGTGCGTTCCCGGCCGGTCGATCACGTGCTGGCGCGCGAAGGAGCGGGCGGCCGGCGCTTGCAGGAAGTCTTGAGCGATTGCCGGGCCAGGGATATTCCTTTGCGCTTTGTGCCCCGCGCCGCGCTCGAGCGCGTGGCGGGAACCGTCCATCACCAGGATGTGGTGGCCGTCTGTTCGGAAAAGGCTTACGAGGACCTGGAGGCCGTGGCCGGGTGGAAGAGCCCGGCGCTGCTGGTAGTGCTTGACAGCGTCGAGGACCCTGCCAACCTGGGAGCCATTGTGCGCACCAGCGTTGCGGCGGGCGCGAGCGGCGTGGTGGTCGGGGAGCGGCGCGCCGCGGGGCTTTCCCCGGCGGTGGCGCGGGCCGCGGCGGGAGCTCTCGAGCACGCGAGGATCGCCCGGGTCAAAAACCTGGTTCGGGCGCTCGTCGAACTCAAGGAGCATGGTATCTGGGTCTATGGGTTTGGGGCGCGGGCGGACAAGAATTATCTGGAACTGGACTATAAACTGCCCTGTGCGCTGGTGATGGGGAGCGAGGGCCACGGCTTGCATCGCCTGGTCCGCGAGGCATGCGATCAACTTGCCGCCATCCCCTTGCAGGGTCCGGTCGATTCGCTGAATGTGTCCGTCGCGACCGGCATTGTCCTTTACGAGGCGCTGCGGCAGCGCTCCGGGAACCCAAGGTGATTGTCCGGGAGCAAAACCCGGTAGGTGGGTCATTTTGACGTAGAGGCGGCTTTATGCCGCAACATGGCGAGGTAAACTCGCCGCTACCCCGCCAAATTGACCCACTACCCAAAACCCTCTTTCCTTGACGGGGAATTTTGACGTATGCTATAAGACTTATTTCTCTAGACTTGCCCTTGGGCTTGTCCGTGGTTAAATCTTCCAAAGAACCTTATCTTTTTGTGATCGTCTGAGTTTTCCCAGCGTAAGCGCCGAGTGCTCAGATCGAAGGGAACCGAAATGACTCTTTCCCCCGTTTTGCTGGTCATGGGTGTGCTATCGCTTGTTATTGCCGGTTGGCTGACCTGGCAGGTTCTGCACGTTGAAACGCACGACTCCGTCACTGGAGGTTATGCCAAGCTTCTATGGAGGTTGGTCCATGGTCGTCTGGCGGGCGCATGGTTGGAGCGCCGCTTTATCGCCAAGACCCTCGCCGCGAGCGCCGCCCTCATCCTGGCAGGAGCGACCTCAGCCTTCGCCCAGACAACCGAACAATCTGCCGGTGAAGCCAATCTGCAGCTTCCCGACTTCACTCAGGTCAAGTTTCTCGGAATCGGCGGACATGAGCTTCTGATGTTCGGCATTCTGTTCTGCGTCTTTGGGCTGCTGTTCGGGCTGGCCAAATACAGCCATCTGAAGAACCTCCCCGTGCATCGCTCCATGGCGGAGGTCTCCCAGTTGATCTGGGAAACGTGCAAGACCTACCTCATCCAGCAGGGCAAGTTTCTCCTTCTGCTCTGGGTCTTCATTGCCGCCATCATTGTGTTGTACTTCGGGGTGCTGCTCAAATACGACCCCGGCCGCGTGGCCATGATCCTTCTGTTCAGCATCGTGGGAATCTGCGGCAGCTATGGGGTGGCGTGGTTTGGGATCCGGGTGAACACTTTTGCGAATTCCCGGACCGCCTTTGCCAGCCTGGAGGGCAAGCCATTTCCCGTCTACCGGATTCCGGTCGAGGCCGGAATGAGCGTCGGCATGATGCTCATCAGTGTTGAGTTGCTGATGATGCTGATTATCCTGCTGTTTGTTCCGGGAGACTATGCCGGGCCGTGTTTCATCGGCTTTGCGATTGGCGAGTCCCTGGGCGCGGCGGCGCTGCGCATCGCCGGCGGCATCTTCACCAAGATCGCGGACATCGGCGCCGACCTCATGAAAATCGTCTTTAAGATCAAGGAAGACGACGCGCGGAACCCGGGCGTGATCGCGGATTGCACGGGAGACAACGCGGGCGACTCGGTCGGGCCGAGCGCCGACGGTTTTGAGACTTACGGCGTGACCGGCGTCGCGCTGATCACCTTCATCCTGCTGGGAGTCAAAGACCCCACCATCAAGGTGCAGTTGCTCGTGTGGATTTTCGTGATCCGCGTGGTCATGCTGGTGGCGGCCGCAGCCGCTTATTACCTCAACAGCGCCATTTCCAAGGCCCGGTACGCGCACGCTGAAAAGATGAATTTCGAGTCCCCGCTGACCACGCTCGTGTGGCTCACATCCTTTGCTTCCATCGGCTTGACCTACGTGAGTTCCGCCTTCATCGTCCCCAGCCTGGGCGGAGACCCCTCGCTGTGGTGGAAGCTCGCGACTATTGTTTCCTGCGGAACACTGGCCGGCGCGCTGATTCCCGAGCTTGTGAAGGTCTTTACCTCCACCGAGGCCCGGCACGTGAAAGAAGTGGTCCGGTCGGCCCGGGAAGGCGGCGCCTCGCTCGACATCCTGTCCGGCTTCGTCGCCGGCAATTTCTCCGCCTACTACCTGGGTCTGACCATGATGGTGCTCATGGCGATTGGTTCCTGGGTCAGCCTGCACGGGTTGGGAAACATCATGCTGGCGGCGCCGGTTTTTGCCTTTGGGCTGGTGGCTTTCGGATTCCTGGGCATGGGCCCGGTGACGATTGCCGTCGACTCTTACGGGCCGGTGGCGGACAACGCGCAATCGGTTTACGAACTTTCCCTCATCGAACACATCCCCAACGTCGAGCAGGAAATCAAGCGGGACTTCAATTTGGATGTGAACTTCGAGCGGGCCAAAGACATGCTGGAAGCCAACGACGGCGCGGGGAATACCTTCAAGGCTACCGCCAAGCCCGTGCTGATCGGCACCGCGGTGGTGGGAGCCACGACGATGATCTTTGCCACCATCATGGCGCTGACCAACGGCCTCACGGCGAATGTGAGCAAATTGTCCCTGCTGAACGCGCCCTTTGTGCTGGGGTTGGTTTCGGGCGGAGCCATCATCTACTGGTTTACCGGGGCTTCGACCCAGGCCGTGACCACCGGCGCGTATCGTGCCGTGGAGTTTATTAAGGCCAACATCAAATTGGAAGGCGTCGAAAAAGCCTCGGTGAGCGACAGCAAGAAAGTTGTCGCCATCTGCACGCAGTACGCGCAGCGCGGAATGTTGAACATTTTCATCTCGGTCTTCTTCGTCACCCTGGCCTTTGCCTTCCTCGACCCTTTCTTTTTCGTCGGCTACCTGATTTCGATTGCGATCTTCGGCCTTTATCAGGCCATTTTCATGGCCAACGCGGGCGGAGCGTGGGATAACGCCAAAAAAATCGTCGAGGTCGAGCTGAAGGAAAAAGGCACGCCCCTCCATGACGCCACGGTGGTCGGAGACACGGTGGGTGATCCCTTCAAGGACACGTCTTCGGTGGCCCTGAACCCGATTATCAAGTTCACCACGCTGTTCGGCTTGCTGGCGGTGGAGCTGGCCGTCAAACTGACCGCGACGAGCGGCACCGGACTGACACGCGCACTGGCAGCGGCCTTCTTCGCGGTGTCCTATTATTTCGTTTACCGGTCATTCTACGGGATGCGGATTGGCTCGACCCGGGAGGCTGAAGTCGCGGCCAGCCCCGCTCCGGATTCCACCCACGCAACCGTGCGCTGACCGCGGCCGTTAATCCTGCCGCAAGACATCCCCGCCGTCGTCCTGCTTGGTGGCCGGCAGGTGCGTCTTCCACTTTCGGAGCAGCACCGCCCGCGCTGCCCGAGGGCGGGGAAAAGGCTTCATTCTGGTTGAGACCGCCTAATATCCTTTGGCTTCGTTCTTGATTTTCTTGGCCAGCTTTTCGATCTCCTCAGCATTCCGTACGACCTCCAGCGAAAGCACGTTTTCGTTGGATCCATCGATTTTCTTCTGGAGGGATTGGGCAAGCTCCGCGAGCTGGTCAGCGTGTTTCTTCATTTGTTTGAAGTTGTATTTGACGAGAGCCTCTTTTTGCTTTTCGCCCTTTCCGGGCGGGCGTTCGGGCGTGGGTTGAGGGAAAGGGGAAGGATTCGGGACTTGAATTTGTTGCCTTGATTGGCCTCTCCCGATCTGAGCGGTGAGAGGACCGGCCAGGAGGAAGGCCGAAAAAAGGACTCCTCCCATCATGGCGACTCCGAGGATGGTTCCGCGGTGGGAACGAGTTCGTTTGGGA
Organism: Terriglobia bacterium; assembly: GCA_035532595.1. Taxonomy (GTDB): domain Bacteria; phylum Acidobacteriota; class Terriglobia; order UBA7540; family UBA7540; genus JAMCXS01. The sequence goes on from DATKQU010000091.1 coordinate 24,599, forward strand.
CTTCTCCGTTTATTGGTCATCGGGGCCTCCCCTTTCGCCGGACCCGCCGGGATCGGTGTCCTGCCTGCTGTTGGGCTTCTAACTTATTCTAGGCGCGATCCTCCGATCGTACAATGATTGGCCGCAAGTCGTTTTGTGGACCCTGGGCAAGCAACAGCGAACGGCAAGCCAAGTGGCTTGAAAACTCGTCCTGGGACGGGATTCCGGGCTGGGTCCTCAAACCGTGTGCGCCCAAACTAGCGGCCTTGTCGGGGATACCGGACTCCATAAGCAATTCGTGAACTTCCCTCGACCTCCCGGGCGCTCGCCACATGCGCGCGAATCTCAATATTCTCCCCCGTGCTTTGATAAGGGCAGGTTACCAGCAATCCTTCGCCGATCTCATGCTTCTTCTCGCTCGCGAAGCACAAACCTCCTTTGGAAATGTTTTCACTTTGCGTGATCTCGACTCCACCCGAATAGTCGCGGATGCGAACCGGCAAACGGAGTTGAGCCCGCTGGTGCCGTCTGCGCTCCCGGCCGCGGGCGCCGCCCGTCGCAGCCTCTTCCTGGCCTTCCTCCGGGGCGTTCGGCGGCTCGCCCATGGCCAGCGGCCGGTCGGAATAGGACCAGGGTCCGGTCGTCTGGCAGTGCGCGCAAGGCTTGGTCAGGATTCCCGAGGTTTGGAGGACTTCGACTTCGGTTGGGGACAGAGACAATAATTCAACCGTTCGACAGCTTCGGCATTCCAATAGGGCGTTCGATTCGGCCGTTTCACCGGCCCTCAGCGGCGGAAATTCGATGCCCCAAATGTTCTCGGTGTGATCCAAATACTCCACGCCGTACTCTCCGCCTTCCGCCGAAAAAGGCGTGACAGCGCCCACCACGCGAAAATCGGCGGCAAGCCTGCTCATCAGGCTGATAAGCCGGATGGTTTGATCTCTCTGAAGCCGGCGATTGACGCTGATCTGCGCACCGCGGCGGCTCAGGACGGACGTCCGGCCCTCTACCTCGAACCGTTGTCCCTTATCATCGGTGCCGTGGACCTGCAGCGGGATGGTTAATATGATGCGGTCAGAGCGCCGCTTTTCTTCCTTTTTCATTCGCTTATCCCTGCGTTGAGCAGCAGGGCGGAATGTCTTTTCTTCCGCAAGCCGTTCTCATGCATTCCCGCCGCCTGCCGATAAAGATTAAGGATCGATGTTTACGTCTAAGTATCGGCACTAGAGGGCAGGTTGCATTAATTTCCCGGCAGGTAGAAATCCATGGAAAATCGCAGGTCACGACAAGGTGATCGTATTTCGGTGGCTCTATCCATTCAGGTAACAGGAACAAACCTTTTCGGCGACGTCTTCCTCTGCGAAGGACAAACGGAACTGGTCAGCCGACACGGCGCCAAGATCCTGCTCCGTCAAAAACTGGTGCCGGACCAGGAGATTACCGTGCGCTGCCTTGAAACCGGCAAGGAAGCCGCGGCCCGCGTGGTGGGGCGGATCAACGGCAAGCAGAAACAGAACTCTTATGGGATCTCGCTGCTGGGATCGGAGGGAGCCCTGTGGGGAATCAACTTCCCGCCGAGAGGCGATTCGGCGGCCGCGGTGGCCCGGACGATCCTGGAGTGCCTGGCCTGCCACACGCGGGAGCTAGCTTATCTGGACGGATTCGAGTTGGAGGTCCTTGAATCCAACGGGGACCTTTCCAGGTATTGCAGGCGCTGCAGAGATTCGACGATATGGAAGAAACCGTTCGGCTCGGTTTCCGCCGCCCCATCTTCTTCCACTGCCGCCCCATCTTCTTCCACTGCCGCCCCATCTTCTTCCACCGCCGCCGCGGAAAAAGGCGAGGAGAAGCGCCGCGAAGCGCGACGGGATTTGAGGGTTATCGCTTGTATCCGAAGCCGGGAATTCGGGGAGGATCTCGCGAAGGCCCGGAATGTTTCCCGGAGCGGGCTGTGCTTTGAGAGCCGCCGCGCCTATGAAAAGGACTGGGAAGTTGAAGTGGCCATTCCCTATTCGTCGGGCGGCGGAAACATCTTTCTGCCGGCCCGAATCGTCCGCGTTCAACCGTTGACCCACGAAGATCTCAACCTCTGCGGCGTGACGTATGTCCGCAAGAACCACCGCTGAACCAGGCGCCGCCTCCGCCGGGGCGCTGCACCCAACCGGCCCGGCGGCTGGCGCCGGCTGAAACACGCAGCCGGCAAAATGAACGGAACACATTGCCGCGGCCTTGACTCACGCTCCCGGTAGTCCTTCGGCAGGCCGCAATTTCCCCATCTGCTCTTGCAGGCGGTCCAGGCGATTTAGAATTTCCTGATACTCGCCGCCCGCCGCCTCCGGCTTCTTCTTTCTGATAAAGGCGAAAGTTCCATCCTGATTAAGAACCGCTCGCTCGACCTCCTCGAGCGATTCGAAGCCCTGCCGATTGGCGGCCTCCTTTAGCTCAGACAGCGTGATCATTTCCTTCTTCAAGGGGGCTTCCTGGATTTCTCCGTTTTCGATGAGTACCTCCCCGGCGTCATCTTTCAAGCCCTGCATCTTTTTGTGGACGTGGAGGAACCGCACCGCGAGATAGTTCACCACCAACAGCGCGGTTACGCCAATCAGCCCGCCGGTAATGGAATTGTCGTTGCCGATGGTGGCGTTCTGCACGGTGTTGGCGATCATCAGCAGCACCACGAGGTCGAACGTATTCAATTGGGCGAGCTCTCGTCTTCCGGCCAGCTTAAGCGCCACCACCAGGAAGGCGTATACAATGATGGCGCGCAAAATCTTGTCAATCACCGGCAGCCCCGGAAAGAACATGTCACTCCATATGTTAGCGTGCATTTTTTGCTCCTTTACCCCGTGGGGAATGTGAGTCCGCCACAGCCTGTTTTCGTCCACTCAAAGAGGATCGCCTGGAATCCCGATCGCGGCCGTCTGTTGAAAATGGATGTTTTTGGCTCCTTTTGTTCCCCAGTGAAGTCCCTTGGGAAGCGTGGTAGGATTTTATTCTAAATCCGGGAATCCAGAGGATTCTCTTTTAGGGCTAGCCTCAATCGTGGGAGGTCGTATCATGGGCAAGAAACATCAAACACGTCGGGACTTTCTCGGCCAGGTGGCCGCCGCAGGACTCGCGGGCGTGACCGGCGCTGGCCTTACCACAGCCAGTGCGGAAAAAGCCTTTGCTGCAACATCGGTCAAAGGTATTCCGTACCGTACGCTGGGCCGCAGCGAGAAAAAAGTTTCTCTCATCGGCCTGGGCGGCTATCACATCGGCATCCAGCCAACCGTCGCGGAAAGCATCCAGATTATCCATGCGGCCATCGACCACGGAATCAATTTCATGGATAACTGTTGGGATTATAACGGCGGCGAAAGCGAAATCCGCATGGGCAAGGCCCTCCAAAATGGTTACCGCAAGAAAGTGTTTCTGATGACCAAGACGGACGGACAAGTGAAAGACGCCTATGAGAAACAGCTCCACGAATCGTTGCGCCGCCTCCGGACCGAGGTGATCGATCTGGTGCAATTCCACGAAGTTGTTCGGATGGGCGACCCGGACCGCATTTTTGGTCCTAATGGCGCTTTTGAAGCGGCCCTGGCGGCCCGGAAAGCCGGCAAGATTCGGTACATCGGGTTTACAGGACACAAAGACCCCGCAATCCACCTGAAGATGCTGAATACCGGCTTCCAGCACGGCTTTACATTCGACACCGTGCAGATGCCCTTGAATGTCATGGACGCCCACGATCGTAGTTTTGCAAAAGAGGTCGTGCCGGTTTGTGTGAAACATGGGATCGGCGTCCTGGGGATGAAGCCTCTTGCGTTTGGCCAGATCCTGCAAAGCCACACTGTGTCCGCGATCGAATGCTTGCACTATGCCATGAACCTTCCCACTTCCGTGGTCATCAACGGGTGCGACAGCATGGAACGATTGGACCAGGCGCTCGAAGCCGCACGCACCTTCCATCCGATGAGCAAAACGCAGGTGGCGGCCTTACTGAAGAGGACGGCCAAAGCGGCTGCCAACGGCGGGTTCGAACCTTTCAAGACCTCGCATCAATTTGACGGCACGTGGCAGCATCCGCAATGGCTGGGCTAGGCTGGAGAAACAAGCGCCACCAGAAAGGAGCAGGTGAAAACCATGAAATATGGAAGCCTGGGTTTGATGCTAATGGCTTTGGCTCCCTTCTTATTCGGCTCACCGCAAAAACACCCCTCCATCGCCCCCGGCGCCAAAGAAACTTCGGCAAGACATCTACATTCGCTGTTGGGAAACGGCGCAAAGGTCCTGGTCATCGACGTTCGGACGCCGGAGGAATATTCCATGAGCCACGTTCCGGAGGCCGTCAACATCCCGATCGAACAACTTTCCCGGAAGATCCGGCAGATGCACGTTTCAGAAGACACCACCATCGTAACCATGTGCGACCACGGAGGACGCAGCTCGCGAGCCGCCTTGGAGCTCCACAAGATGGGTTACAAGACCGCTTCGTTCTGCCGGATCGATTCCTGGAAGAAGGATGGCTATCAAATCAAGAAGGGAAAACCAATGAACCGGCCGGAATCGCGAGTCCGTCCATTCATGCCCCCCCAATTTTCTCTGGCGGGCAGCGAACCCCGGAACTGTGGAGAGAGTTGCGACGCCGCCTGGGGCGCGCCGTGCCAGGAACACCTCGGGCGGGTGGCGAGTTGACCTCGGCTAAGGAAACCTTCTTCGGGTTCCTTAGCCCTTGCTCGGCGGCCCGCACTTGCTTCCCCGCCCCAAACCAGAACGTGCTCCCAGTCGTGAGAGAAGAGAGCACGCCCAAGGCGCCCGCCAGGCATGTTTTCATGCCTATGCGCATCATTCCATTGGCTTTCCCGCAAGGGTTCCAATCTATTGGCAGTTCCGGACCTGATAGCGCGCTTGAACAAGCAGCGGGAGACGAACAGCGGGAGTTCGCAGCGCGGACACCGCGATACGGGTCCGCGGCTTTCGCCGGGGAAAATTAATCCTTCACGGTCCGTCCTCCCGCGGCTTGTGCTATGCTTCTGCGCAAATGCAAAACAAACTCTACTTTGGCGACAACCTCGGAATTCTCCGCGAGCACGTCGCGGACGCCAGCATCGACCTGATCTACCTCGATCCGCCGTTCAATTCCAGCGCCACCAACGGCTTCTCTGTAGCGGCGCTCCGCGAGCGCCGGTTCTTCGACGCAGAAAAAGGCCGGCGGTCACAGACCGCCGCTACAGCGAGCGGCGAAGAATCCGCCGCGCAGATCACAGCCTTTGAGGACACGTGGGGCTGGGGGCTCGAATCCGAAGCAGCGGACAACGAAATCGTGACCCAGGGACCGAAGAAGCTCGCTGACCTAAAGGCGCGGGTGGCGCATACATCGCGGTTTTGCGATGTGTGCGATCAGGCGAACCGGTGCAT
>DATKQU010000092.1:0-3708 GCA_035532595.1 Terriglobia bacterium
AGGCCCCGGGCTCGTCCTGAACCACTTCGGGGTGCATGGGGCAAACGTACTGAGTCTTGGTCAGCGGCGCCGAGAGTGTCGCCGGCTCGAGCGCCATCCCGCACTTGGGGCACGCTCCCGGCTTTGACTGATGGACTTCCGGGTCCATGGGGCAGGTGTAATCGGCCCCGGCGGCGGCCGCCGGCGCTTGCGGCGCAGGCTTCGAGGGAGTGAGGAACTCCTCAGGGGAAGAGCGGAACCTTTCAAGGCAGGACTCGCAGCAGAAATAATAGGTTGTGCCCTTGAACTCGTAACTTCCCGCCGCCGTCGCAGGCTCGACGTCCATCTGGCAGACCGGGTCCGTGAGGGCTTGCTGGTTCGCGGGAGAATCCGGATTGCGCTGCAGGTCCGAGCCGCTGTGGCCCGTGTGGTCGTTCATGAATCAGCCCCCGTAGAGAAAGATGTTTTGGCTGTCAGTTTCTATTGTTGCACGTTTTGCAGCCGTATTGAGGCGAGGATGGGAAAGTGCGGGCCATGATCCGCCTGAGAGCGATCGCCTCTGATCAGAAGGGAGCGAAGGCATAAAAGAACCAAACCCGTCCAAATCGAGTGCTTGACTCCATCAGCAGGAAGGCCCATGTGAAAGATTATGCGATCTTGATCTTCTCGTCCGGGCCTTCGGGCCTCTTCGTATTTTTTACATCCTGCAAGTAAGAAATGCCTTCCGGCATTCCAGAAATGTCGCGTGACCACCCGCAAGGCATTTAATTCCAATTCGTTGACAGTCGCGCAAGGTGGAACGTCAATTGCCACACAAAGCGTCGAAGGGTTCCCCCACAGTCGGGCAATTTACATTTGAAATACTTTTTAGAAAGTGAGGAGACACGATGACTCCCGATGAAATGCCTGAACGGGAAAGTTCCCGTGAAGTCCATTTGGAAAGATCCGGCATGGAAGAGAAATTCAAAATTGTCCTGGCGATTCTGGCTTTGCTGCTCATCGGGGAAGTTTACTCGCTGAGCCGGATTCATTCGCTGCTGAAGGAGTTTGGCGGGCAGGAAGCTCAAACCCGCACCCAACTCACGACTTGGTTTAACCAGCAGATTTCCGCCAAGATGGCCGAAGTTGAGCAAAGAAACGCCGACCAGCTTCAGGCATTGAAAATCGAAATGGACGAAGCGTCCAAGCATTTGGGCACGCAGCGAGGCGAGCTGCACCAGGCGCGGCTGATGGTTTCCAAATTACAAAACGAGCACGACCAGCAAGTTAATGAACTCAAACACGAAATCGCTTTAAAGGCGGACCAACAACAGCTCGGGGCCCTGACTGAGGATGTTTCCTCCACTAAGACGGACCTCGGCAAAACCAAGAAGAATGTGGACTCCCTGGCGGAGACCCTGGGGCTGACCCGAACCAAATTCGGGACGCTCATCGCGCGCAACCACGACGAAATTGCGGCCCTGCGCAGGCTGGGAGAGCGCGACTACTTTGAATTTACGGCGGTGCGCCACGACCCCATTCGGGTGGGCGGGGTAGGTTTGGACCTGAAGAAGGCGAACATGAAGCATCACCGCTTCAACGTGGACATGATGGTGGATGACGTTTGGCTCCAGAAAAAGGATCGCACCATCAATGAGCCCATTTTCTTCAGCGTCCGCGGTTCCCGGACTTTCTGCGAACTAGTCGTGAACCGGGTGGACAAAGGCAAAATTACAGGATATATTAGCACCCCGAAGGGGACCACGCAGATGGCTTCCCGTTTGGAGGGAACGCGGTAGGCCGTCTGGGTTCAGGGTCGGGGACGCTGAGGGGAGGCCAGACGCGAACCGAAGTCGGCACTCCGTAGAAGGACTGCGTTCCGCGGCCCGCCAGAACCGATCATTCCAAATTCACAAACCAGCTGGACAAAGCGCCAGAGTCCGGCCATGAAACCGACGAGGGAGGTTTTATCATGGTCAAACGCGCTTTGCTGGTGGTATTGTTTACCTCTTGCGGTGGAACGCTCCTGTGGGGAGCGAGCTACACCGTCCCGGCCGGCACCGTTCTCAATTGCCGGCTCACTGAAACAATCACAACCCAGATCAATTCACCAGGCCAGGCTTTTGCCGCTATCGTTGCCGAGCCTTTGATGATTGACGGCCAGGAGGCTATTCCCGCCGGCGCCGTCATTCGCGGCCGGATTGCCAGCCTGAACCGGCCGGGACGCGTCAAAAGGGTCGGGGAAATGGTCCTCTCGCCTGAGACGCTTTCCATGCCCAACGGGCAGACCTTCACGCTCAAGGCTGTACTTTTGCACGCTTACGGCGCGCCCAGCGCTCGGGTTTCCGATACCGAGGGATTAGTGAAGGGCCCGAATGCGCACAAGGGCGACTTGACAGAGATCGGCGCGGGAACAGGTGGCGGCGCTTTTCTGGGGACGCTGCTGGGAGGCTTTCACGGAGCCCTTATCGGAGGCTTGGTGGGCGGAGCCGCCGGGCTGGTGGACCGTCTGCGGCGGCGCGGCCCTGACCTTGCTTTGCCTACCGGCACGGAACTCAAATTCCAACTGACCCAGCAGCTTGTCGTCCTGCGCCTCGGAGTCTCGGAATATAAACTCAGCTCCCGGCAAAAATAATCGGGACGGTTGCCCGGCCGTTCACGCGTAGCGCCGCCTTTACGGCGGCTGCCGGGGTTAACCCGACTCTACAGCCAATTGACCTCGGTCGTATTTGCCAGCGCAGCACTACGCGCCCACGTACTTGGCGTAGAGCCCGCGCGCCACGGCGGGATCCTGGGTGCCTTTGATAATGGCTCTGCCGTCCGGGAAGATGGTAAGCTCGTAGCGCTCGAAGGCAAACTTGAGCAGAAAGTCGTTGGCTTGGACCGCTCCAAACTGTTCCAGGCGCGCCTTCAGCATCTTCAAGTCCAGCCCGCGCGACTCGAGCCGGTGAATCTGCACGGAGTTCCTCCCGCACATGGTGACGTGCGTCGCCCCGCCTTCTTCGAGGTAGGTAAATATCTTCTTCCCACAGGCGCGGCAGCCGGGATCGATCGCTGGCCGGACCTGCTGCGTACGGTTCTTCCACACATCAAACGCAAAGAGCGATCCGTGCAGTTCCTCCTCGTGGCCGAGCAGCAGCTTGAGCGCCTCGGTCACCTGGATCGCCGAGGCCCACGCGACCGCCGGCGCAATGATGCCCGCCGTGTCGCAGGTTTCATGAAGGCCTTGGGGCGGAGCAGGAAAGACGCAGGCCAGGCACGGCCCGCGCCCCGGCAGGATGGTCATCGTAATCGCGGAGCTTGCCACCACCGCGCCGTAAATCCAGGGAATGCCCAGCTTGATGGAAACGTCGTTCACCAGGTACCGAGTCTCAAAGTTGTCGGTGCCGTCCAGGATGACGTCGCAACCGCGCACCATATCTTCCAGGTTGCGGCTGGTAGCGTCCGCCACCACGCCTTCCACCTCGACGTCCGAATTGATGCTTCGCAGCTTGCGCTCCGCCGCCACCGCTTTGGGAAGGTTTTCCGCCGCATCCTTCTCATCGAAGAGCCACTGGCGCTGGAGATTGCTTTCCTCCACGTAATCGCGATCCACAATGCGCAGCATCCCCACTCCGGCGCGCACTAGGGCGTTGGCTTGGGCCGTGCCCAGGGCGCCGCAGCCTACCAGAACGGCTTTCGAAGCCAGCAGCTTCTCCTGCCCGTCCCGGCCGATGGGCCGGAAAAGAATCTGCCGTGAATATTTTTCGA
>DATKQU010000093.1:0-18017 GCA_035532595.1 Terriglobia bacterium
GCCTTCAGTGAAGAAGCTGCCTACAAGCAGCTCAACCGCCACATCCGGGTGCTGCCTTGCGAGACCTTCGAAGAGGCCTTCCAAAGCGTGGTGAAGAAGAAGGCCACTTATTGCCTGGTGCCCATCGAGAACACCCTCGCAGGGTCGATCTATGAGAACTACGATCTTCTGCTCAGGAACGATCTCCACATCGTGGGCGAAGAGAACTTGCGGATCGTCCATAATTTGGTCGGTTTTCCTGGCACCACGCTGCGGAACCTTCGCCGCGTTTATTCGCACCCGGTGGCGCTCGCCCAATGCAGCCGCTTCTTCTCCCGCCACCCGCGGGTTGAAAAAAATCCTTTCTATGACACGGCGGGCAGCGTCAAGATGCTGGCCAAGGAACGGCCCCCCGGCACGGCCGCCATCGCCAGCCGGATCGCCGCGTCGGTCTACGGAGCGCGAATACTTCAAAGCCATCTCGAGGACCACCAGGAAAACTTCACGCGTTTTCTCCTGCTTTCAAGGAGGTTCCGCGTTTCACCTCGGGCCAATAAGGTTTCTATCGTTTTCTCAACTCGCAACGTTCCGGGCGCGCTTTATAAATGCTTGAGTGTGTTCGCCCTGCGGGACATCGACTTGACGAAAATGGAATCGCGGCCCTTGCGCGGCAAGCCCTGGGAATATTTCTTCTACTTGGATTTTGTCGGTAACGTGAAAGAGCAGAGGTGCCGGAAGGCTCTGGAACATTTGGAAGAAGTCACAAAGTTCCTTCGCGTTCTGGGATGCTATGAAAGCGGCAAGCGGTAGCGAGCCTCTCCGATGCCGGAAAGTTCGTGAGAGCCGAATGACAGGGTTGGCCCCGCAGCCGCTCTCCGCAATCATCATTCCTCATCGGTAGCCCCCTCTTGCCCGCGGCGCTTGCCCGGAATAAACTGTTTGGTAGAGGCAAGGAGCGCGAGAAGGCCCTTCGCTTCGGAGGGCAACTTGAAATCGGGATATTCCCAAGCGGGAAGGAAGACAAGGAAGAAACTTTCACGGGCAGGAGAAGTGGGGTGAACGAGAACCGAACGCCAACTGGATTCCGGACGAACCGTCTATGGCTTTGCGCGGCTGTTCTGGGTCTCGTGGCCGCAGGGGGACTGAGAGCGCAAACGTCATCCAGCAAGATTGAGGACATCACCGCGGATTATCGTTTTCTCGGAGCCAATGACACGCTCGCCCTTCTCCAGGAAGCGGGGACACTGAAGGGCTATATCGACGTTTTGCAGGGGCAGTCGGAATCCGATGTCGTTTTGAGTTACCCGATCAACATTGGTTCCCGCAAAGGCGATCACATCGAATTCCGAACCCGCAGAATTCATGAGATGTACTATCGGTTTTCAGGGACGGTACAACGCGGGACAGGAGGCAAGAAAAGCGATCCGGACTACCTTCAACTCACCGGAGAGTTACAAACCATCACACGCCAGCCGGAGACGAACAAGGAAGTGATCGACCGCCAGCAGGTGGTTTTCAAATCCAAAGGAGAATCCCAGGAACAACCTTGAGGCGGCTCGACAATGCAGCAGGGAGTTTAGCGAACCCGCTTTTTGGCCTTTTCCCTTCCGAACACAATTCATGAATTCTCACGACTACAGTTTCAAGGACCAGGTTGCTGTCGTCACCGGAGCCAGCTCCGGAATCGGAAAAGAAATTGCACTCGATTTTTTGAAATCGGGCGCCCGGGTTGCCGGCGTGGGACGCCGAGCTTCCCGGGACAACCTTCTCAGCGATTTCCATGAGTATGGCAAGCGGTTCCTGTGGATTCGGGCGGACATTTCCCGGGAACCTGACGTTCGCCGGATGGTGCGGCAGGTTCTCAAGACCTTCGGGCAAATCGACATCCTGGTCAATAACGCGGCCGTCCGAGGTCCCACCACGCCCGTCGCCACCCTAAGTGCGAAGGACTGGCGGCAAGTTCTTGACACGAATCTTACTGGCGCCTTCTTGTGCGCGCGCGAGTGCGTTAAACACATGATCAAGCGGCGTCGCGGCCGCATCATCAACATCTCATCCGTGGCGGGGCGCATGGCCTACCCCCTGCGAGCTTCTTACGCGGCCTCCAAGTGGGGGCTGATGGGATTTACGGTGACCTTGGCCCAGGAGGCGGGCCGCCACGGCATCCTGGTCAATGCGGTGTGCCCGGGGCCCGTGGAAGGCTCTGCCATCGATCAAGTCATTGCGGCTCGGGCAGAAGCGCTCGGAATCCCGGCCGACAAAGTTCGCCAGCGTTTCCTGCGCCGGGCCGCGCTTGAGCGCATGGTCACTTCGTCCGATGTCAGCCGCACCGTTTTGTTCCTATGCTCGGACGCCGCGCGAACCATCACCGGGCAGGCTATCGATGTGAGCGCAGGCTATCGACTCTAGCGGAAGACGCGGCAGCCACGCAAAGACCTGAACTAAAGCCGGCCATCAAGAAGGGATGATTTCTCTGTCAGGAGGAAACACGGATGAGTGAGAAGGGCATCGAAATGCTTCGCCGCCTGTTCGGCAACGACCGGGCCGACGAGGTCCGCGCCGGCTGGGCCAAACTCTCGCCGGATTTTGCCGATATGGTGACCAACTTCCTGGCGGCGGAGGTCTGGTCCCGGCCCAATTTAGAGCTCAAGACCCGAAGCTTGATCACGGTTGCGGCCCTCACGGCTCTCGGGCGGGTCAACGGGCTGCGGCTGAATATCGAGATAGCGTTAAACAACGGCGCCACGCGGGCGGAGATCCTGGAGACTCTTCTTCACATGGCGCCCTATGCGGGTTTCCCGGCTTGCTGGGATGCGCTGGTGATCGCCGATGAGGTCTTCAACCGGAAAGAATCGGCAGCACGTTAGCGCGGCCACGGGCCCGCCGCGGAGCGCCGCTTCCGGAGGGCGCCGACTTCCTTCGCAAACGTTCCTGACGGTGGGTAAGCCGCTTCAGGCAGGAAGGCGATCCGGAATTCTCATGAAGGTGTTCGACCGCTGCCTCAGCATATTCCAGCGCTTTCCTGGCGTCCCGCCGACGATGCTCGTAATGGATGGCAAGTTCCTCGTAAGCCTCGACCAGATAGCTTGACCGGCGGCGGATAATTTCCACCCAAAGCTCGGCGGCTTGTTCGTAGCGGCGCTGCCTCTTGTGCTGCGAAGCAAGCTGCCATAGCGCGTGGGGCTCAACCGCATCCGGCAAGCCACAATCCAGCGCCCGCTGGCACGTCGCAAGCGCCAATTCTGAAGCGCCCACCCGCTCCAGAATTCGGCTTAGACTGAACAAATCCCGGCTGTCACAATCTCCGCCATCGCCCGCCTTGGTGACGGCCTGCCCTGCTTCAACCGTCAGAGCGGCCAACGTTACGATGTCGAGCGCGTTGTGGAAGAACACCGGCTGAAGGCCCGCGGCGCTTCCTGTTCGCAGATAGTCGAAATAAATTTGCGGGATTTCGGAGCCCGGCACGTCGCCGTTCCGTGCGATTCCCAGCAGTTCGCGCTCCAGGTTCTTAAGGTTGCAACTCTCCAATCGCAGCTTCCACAGGCGGCGCGCAGGGTGCAGCAGGTCAAGATGGGGAAGGCGAGCAAAAGGTGACTGCATGCGGGCCAGCGTATATCGCGCTTCGAGCAACGGGAGGTCGAAGGTCTTGCCATTAAACGTCACGAGCAGTTGGTAAGGCTCCAGCGCCTCCGTCAAAGCTGCCAGAGCCGCCTTCTCCTCGGTAAAATCCCGGAGGAAAAATTGCCGAACCCGGAAGCCGGGACCGTCCGCGGCTCCAATCCCGATCAGAAACGCGCACGTCCCCGTGCCCCCGGACAACCCGGTCGTCTCGGTATCCAAATAAACAACCGAGGACGGTGGCGGGAGGACCATCCCCGGCAGGAACAACTCCAGAGGGCGGAGATCGGCGCTCGCAACGTCGTCAATCCGAAACTTTCCGTAGGGTCTGCCGGAAGGAAGCGCCTCCTGCGCCAGGAAATATTGCCCGCGGTCATTGCTGCAAGCCTTTCCTTCGACATAATGCTCGATGCTCTGCGGGACTTTCTGGGCAGGAAGCTTCCGGGGCCGTTGCTCAAGCCGCCGCAAATATTCGAGCTGCTGTTCCAGCGCATTTTCACGTAAAGTTTTGCGTGCCGATTGCTTGAGTTCACGGAGTTTTTCTTCCAATTTCATAGTGCAAATGACAACTGTGACGATCTTTCCCGAGCGCGCTATTGCGCCTTGCTGGTCTGCGCTCCAGACAGAACCTGATCCAGGATCGCGAGCGCCACTTCCTTGCCCTTCTCTCCCACTTCGCCGATCGGCCCCACGCAAGAAGGGCAGCCCGCAGAGCAGGCGCAATTGCCAATCAGCCGATGCGTGTTTTCCAGCAGGCTCGCACTCAGCCGGAAAAGCGGCTCGCTGAACCCGATTCCACCGGGATATTTATCATAGAGGTAAACGTTGGGCTCGAATATTTTCACAAGGACCGCCGGCTTGGCGGAGGTGGATGCCGGAGTTTCGTCTTCTTCCACAATCTCCAAATTCTCTCCGACCGCCACACCCAGATCGCGCGCGTCGCACATCATGAGCAAGGTGCCTACCGCCTGCAACGCATTGGCAAGCCCCCGGACGCCGTTCAGCCGCTCATCCCGCGAGTAGGTCATGGACTCAAGCAACGGCTGCGGAAGAGTCAGCCAGAACGCCGTGGTGTGCATCTCCTGCTCCTGCAGCGACAAATCTCCGGACCCCACGTTTTCCATAGTATGAAATTTGATCTTCTTGAATCCCACCACCTGCGTGTTGACCTGAACCTCGCCATGATTCTTGATCGCGGGCCCCGCGGGTTCCGAAGCAAAATGCTCGAGAATCTTGATCTTGGTGTAGGAAATCGCGTCGGTGAAATACTCGGAATCGCATTGGCGCACGTAGGCTTTGCGCTCCCCGTAGTCCAGGCGTTCGACGTGATACTGCTGGCCGTCCTGAAGGTAAATGGCCTTCTCATGGACAGTCGTGAGGGCGCTCGAGAAATCCACTTCTCCGATCACCCGAGGTTCCGCCGTGGTATCGACAATCACAAAATTGTCCGAAGAAACCGATCGCAGGCTGATCGCGTCCGCCGGATAGCTTTCAGAAACCCAGTGCCATCCGTCAGCCGTTTGATGAAGAAATCCAAGCTCCTCGAGATGCGCGCACAGGATTTTCAAGTCCAGCGACCCAAAGCGCTCTTCTTCGCGCAACGGGAGCTCAAAAGCGGCGCACTTCAGATGGTTCAGAAGAATCTGGAGGTTGTCCGGATTCACGTAACCGTGTTCGGGGGAGTGGCCGAAAAAGTATTCGGGATTCTGCGCGATAAACTGATCGAGCGGGGCGCTTGAAGCCACAAGAATTGCGGCGGAGCTGCCCTGCCGCCGGCCGGCCCGCCCCGTCCGCTGCCACGTTGAGGCAATCGTGCCCGGATAACCGGCGAGCACGGCCACGTCGAGGCTGCCGATATCGATTCCAAGCTCCAGGGCATTCGTTGCGACCACGCCGAGAAGGCGGCCGTCGCGCAGGTCCCGTTCAATCTCCCGCCGCTCGAGTGGCAGGTAGCCGCCCCGGTATCCCCGAACCAACTCCGGGCCGCCTGGGCGCCCGGCGAAATCTTCCTTCAAATAAGTCACCAGGATTTCCGTGGCGAGGCGCGAGTTCGCAAAGATGATGGTTTCCAGCTTTCGCAACATAAAAGCCTTGGCCAGGCGGCGCGTTTCATTCAGGTAGGACCTGCGAATCCCCAGTTGCGGGTTCACCACCGGCGGGTTGTACACGACGAAAAACTTCTCGGCCGCGGGAGCTCCGTTTTCCTCCACCAGCTCAATGTCTTCTTCGATGATCCGCGTGGCCAGTTCCGCCGGGTTGGCGATCGTCGCCGATGTACAGACAAATTGCGGCTTGCTCCCGTAAAATTCCGCTACCCGCTTCAGCCGCCGGATCACATTGGCCAGATGACTCCCGAAAACCCCCCGGTAGTAGTGCAACTCGTCGATCACCACAAAGCGAAGATTCTCGAATAAGCGCTCCCATTTGGTGTGGTGCGGCAGGATGCCGGCATGAAGCATATCCGGATTGGTGATCACCAGATTGGCCCGGGAGCGGATAGCCTTCCGCGCGTCCTGGGGAGTGTCACCGTCGTAGGTAAAGGTCCGCAGTTCTTCGCCCAGCTTTTCCGTCCAATGATTCAACTCCACCAATTGGTCTTGCGCCAGGGCTTTGGTCGGAAAAAGGTAGAGCGCCCGCGCGTCTGGGTTCTCAACCAGCGTGCTCAGAATCGGCAGGTTGTAGCAGAGCGTCTTGCCGGAGGCCGTGGGGGTAACGACAACAACGTTTTTCCCCTCGTGAGCCAGTTGCGCGGCATGGGCCTGGTGCGTATAGAGGTTTTCGATCTCTCTGGCGCGGAGAATTTCTTGAAGACGCTCGGGAATAAAATCCGGAAACGGCACAACCTGGGCTTCGCGCGCAGGGTATCGCCTGAGGGCTGTGACGCCGCCTTCCCTTCGAGACCCTTTGAAACGATTTTGAATTTCCTCAACGACGCTCTCAATCGCCTTCGCCGCCAGGGCTTGTCCCCCTTGAGCCCTTAGACGTTGAAGCAAATTGCTCTCTGACGAGGTCTTCATACTGCCCTTTCGAGGCTTAAGGCCATGGAACGGCCTTTTTCGCCTTTTGTTCGCTTATCGTACCACGGACCGGCCAGCACCCCAATCGGAATTTGGCGGTTTCACCCCTGCACGGGACGCGTCGGTTGCAAACCCGCCCTGTTTGTAGTGCCGGTTGACATTTGCGCGCGGTAATCGGATTATACCGACACCTCCTTAGGGAGAAGTCGACTGTGGGAGGACTTCTCGAGAATCTGAAAACGCGGCAAGTTCCGTAGTCAGGTAGTGGGTCATTTTGACGTAGAGGCGGCTTTATGCCGCCACATGGCGAGGTAAACTCGCCGCTACCCCGCCAAATTGACCCACTACCCGGAGTCATTCGTCATTGACTTTGCCCCGTTGGGTTTTAATAATAACGGAGTGGCAGCCAGTGGCAACATACGGTAGCAACCGAGGGACATCTCGTTTTTGAGGGACCGCATGGCAACGATCACATCGACCTATAAGCCTCCCAAGCTGTCGAAAGAGGCGTTAACCAACGCCTATCGGGTGATGTACACGTCGCGCAAGATCGACGACAAGGAAATCCAAGTTAAGCGTCAGAATCGGGCCTTTTTTCAAATCAGCGGCTGCGGCCATGAGGCGATTAACGTCGCGGCGGCGATGCAACTGAAGGGGGGCTACGACTGGTTCTACCTTTATTACCGTGACCGGGCATTCTGCCTGCAGTTAGGGGTGACGCCGCTCGAGATGTTCCTGGGCACGGTCGGCTCCAAGGACGATCCCACCTCCAGCGGCCGGCAGATGCCGTCTCACTGGACCTCAAAAGAGCTGCATATTGTTTCAGGCTCAAGCCCCACCGGCACTCAGATCTTGCAGGGAGTAGGCGCAGCGGAAGCGGCGCTGTATTTTTCGCGGGTTTCGGAAGCCGCTGAGCTGGCGTCCAGTTTCCACTCCGACGAAGTGGTCTGCGTAACCCTGGGCGACGGCGCCTCAAGCGAAGGCGAGTTCTGGGAATCGGTGAATTACGCCTGTCTCCGGCGGCTGCCGGTGCTCTACGTGGTGGAAGACAACGCTTACGCAATCTCCGTGCCCGTGGACGACCAGACCGCCGGCGGCAGCATTTCCGGCCTGCTGAAGGACTTTCCCGGCCTTTTGACCCTCGAGTGCGACGGCACGGACTTTCTCGAGAGTTACGAAACCACGGGAAGAGCGGCCGCCTACGTTCGCCAGCGGCGCGGCCCCGCCCTGATCCACGCTCACGTCATCCGGCCTTATTCACATTCCATGTCCGATGACGAGCGGCTCTACAAGACCGAGCAGGTCCGCCACCAGGAAGCCAAGCGTGATCCCTTGCTGCGGATGAGGGAGTACCTTCTGAAGGAAGAACTCGCGAGTGAAGATGAGTTAAAGACTCTCGAGGCGGGCGTGAATCGGGAGATTCAAGAGGCCATCGACAAGGCTCTTGCCGCCCCGCCCCCTAAACCCGAGACCCTGATGGATTTTCTCTACTCCCCTACCGTAGATCCCACTTCCGAGCGTTTCGACCAGCCGGCCAAATCCCAAGGCGAGCCCCGAACCATGGTGGATCTTATCAACTCCTGCTTACGGGATGAGATGGCGCGGGACCCCCGGGTGGTGGTGTTTGGGCAGGATGTCGCGGATTGCAGCCACGAAGAGGACCTGTCCAAGTTAAAGGGCAAGGGCGGGGTCTTCAAAGTCACTGCCGGGCTGCAGCGCCAATTCGGCAGCTCTCGCTGCTTCAACGCCCCGATTGCCGAGGCCAGCATCGTGGGCCGCGCCGCAGGGATGGCAACCCGCGGGCTCAAGCCCGTCGTCGAGATCCAGTTCTTCGATTATATTTGGCCCGCCATGCTGCAGATTCGCGACGAAGTTCCCATCCTTCGCTGGCGCTCGATTAATTCCTTTTCCTGCCCGCTGGTTCTCCGGGCGCCCATTGGAGGCTATCTGACCGGGGGCGCCATCTATCACAGCCAGTCGGGTGAATCCATTTTCACGCACCTGCCGGGTTGGCGCGTGGTGATGCCCTCGACCGCCTTGGATGCCAACGGGCTGCTGCGCACGGCCATTCGCTCAGACGATCCTGTTCTGTTCCTGGAGCCCAAACATCTTTACCGGCAGACTTATAATCGCGCGCCTTATCCCGGGGCGGACTATATGATTCCTTTCGGCAAAGCCAAGCTGGTGCGGGAAGGAAGCGACGTGACGATCGTGACCTACGGCTCGCTGGTGCAGCGTTCCGTGCAGGCGTCCAAGCAGCTCGAAAAGGAGGGCATCAGCACAGAAATCCTCGATCTGCGCTCCCTGCAGCCTTATGACTGGGAACTGATCAGCGCGTCAGTTAAAAAAACTAACCGCGTCTTGATTGTTCACGAAGATTGTTCATCCTGGGGATACGGCGCGGAGATTGCCGCTCGCGTGGCGGACGAACTTTTCGAATTTCTGGATGCGCCGGTCCGCCGCTTGGCCGGCAAGGACGTTTACGTTCCCTACCATCCCATCCTGGAGGACGCAACCCTGCCTCAATCGGCCGACATCGTGCGGGAAGTCAGGAACCTGGCAGAGTACTAAAGAAACATAGGAACGTGGCAGGCGAGCTCGACTCCCACGAGCGGAAGCGCCCGAAAGGTCTTGAAGACAGGCTGCGCCCGAAGCAGGATACCGCGCCCGCCAAAGCCTGCGCGCAGGCTGCGCTCAGCCGATTCCCAGGTCATCGATTTCCTCGAGCGGAGTCCCGCAGCGGCGGCAAATCACCGCGGCGCAATCGCCGCACACGATGGGATCTGCAACCACCGTCTTGCACTTCGGGCAATAAAGGGTCCCGCGCTCAAGGTCTTCTGCGTCTTCCATCATCAAGCGAGTCACCTGGGGAAAAAGTCTAGACAGCGTTTTACAACCGGCCAAGTTTATTATAGCCCTTCCAAGATACCTCCGAGAAATTCCTCGATCACCGATTGAAGTTCCGCAAGCTTTCCCGTGAAAAAGTGATCAACGTCCTCCACAAAGTGCAGGGACTTCGGTTCTTCAAGGGAGGCAAAGAGCGCTTCCACCTTCGCCCGCGGCCCGAAGGAGTCCTGCGTTCCCTGCACAATCAGCTTGGGCTTCCGAATCTGTTGAAGAAATTCGAAATCGGCAGAGCCCGCGGGAACCCCGATGCCCGCCAGGGAATTCACTTCCCGCTGCGCCGATCCTACCGCCAGGGCCACTACGGACCCGAAGGAGAATCCCATCATTGAGACCGGAAGGTTCGGGAAGCGTTCGCCGAGATAGCGCAGGGCAGCGCGAGCATCTTCGCGTTCTCCCAGGCCATCCGCAAACTTCCCCTGACTTTGGCCCACGCCCCGGAAATTGAAGCGCAGCGCGGGAACGCCGGAATTGGCCGCAGCTTTGGCAGCACGAAAAGTAACCTTGTTGTGCATGGTTCCGCCGTACAGTGGGTGAGGGTGGCAAACCAGCGCTAACAGGCGCGGCGACCACTTGGGATCCCACTCCAGCAGCGCTTCCAAATTCCCTGCGGGTCCGGCAATGGTAAGGCGTTCGATTTTCGTGGCAGCCTCCTGGCTCAAGCATATCAATTTCGGCGCTCTCCAGCCGCCTTGATTCCTAAAGCCGACAGCCTCCAAATTCCTTGAGCGGTATTGGGTCACGTTAAATAGTGTAAAATGGCGGTCAAGTTCTGTTGCCGTGCACAGGCGGTTGGCACGCCGCACGGGCAGAACGGTCAGACGGCGGAAGCTTAATTTTGCTTCCCTTCAGGAGGAACCATTAAGCTCCGGTCAATTGTCATCTCTGCGGCGATCGTTTTAGTCATCGGCGGCATTGCTTACTATCATTGGGGCCGCAACGGCAGGTCTCAACCGCGCCTCCAGGTCGAATACGTGCTCTCACCCTCGCTCGATGTCCTGGATTCGCGTGCGCAAGTTCACCGAACCATCGGCGTTCTGAAGGCCGGCGACCGCGTTGGAATTATCCAACAAGCCGGCGAGTGGGCAAGGATCCGGCTGAGCACCGGGGAGGAAGGGTGGGTTCTGGCAAAGGAGTTGCTTGATTCCAGCACCCATGAGAAGGGGCAGGCTCTCCTCAAGCAACTATCAAGCGAACAGGTTCAGGCCGCAGGACACGCCGCCGGAGCCGTCAAGATTCATCTCGAACCTTCCCGCGAAGCTCCCGACCTCGGCATACTGACCCTGGGAGAAAAGCTCCAGGTTTTCAATCGGCGCATGGTGGAAAAACCCGGCCCCAGCAACCCGGCTGGCCAGCCCGTCCCCACTGCTCCGGCGCGCGAGGCCTGGTATTTAGTTCGTGCCGACTCGCGTGCAGGCTGGCTGCTAGGACGTCTGGTCAGCCTCGATGCCCCTCCGGCAATTTCCCAATATGCTGAAAACTACAACATGGTGGCCTGGTTCGTCCTGAATACCGTGGTGGACGGCGATCAAAAGGTCCCTCAGTACCTCGTGGCGGACCGCGTTGGATCACAGGAATTTGATTTCACCCACATCCGCGTCTTCACCTGGTGGGTAAAACGGCATCACTATGTCACCGCCTATGTTGAAAGCAACCTCCAAGGGCAGTTCCCCATTCAGGTCGAGCAGATTGATAACGTTCCCTATTTTCGGTTGCGGCTGGCCGATAAAAAAGGAAACAAGTTCCAGAAAGTTTATAAACTTTCGAACACCATCGTGCGGCCTGTCGGAACCGTGGAAGGCTGGGAGAGCGATGCCATGCCCCAGCCGGTCCACCGCAGGATTGGCCGGTAGCCTGGACAGTCTCTGCTGGAGGTTGCTGAAAAAGTTAACCCGTCACGCAAGGTTCCCTTCGGCAACCAGCTAGACCTGAAACGCAGTAAACGTCCATGAATTTGCAAAACGCATCTTTGGATCGATCGTGGGAGATTCCAACCGGCCACCGGTTCTTACGAAGGATTGTCCGGCTGGGGGTGTGGCTTTTTTCCCCGAAGATCCGGCTGCTCAACGAAGAACAGTTCGACTCTGCAGGCCCAGTCTTGCTAGTCGTGAATTATCCTGAAAGTTTCTTCGCGGCGCTTCTTCTGGTGGCGGCCGTTGACCGCCCCGTGCTCTGCCTGCTCTCCTCTCGAAACCTGCGCGGCGTTTTCCAGAGGTTTATGGCCCGGCGGTTGGGAATCATGCCGGTCGATCCTCTGGCCAGCGACGGTTACGGGTGGTCTGATTTGCTCGAGGGCGCACTGGCCAATTGGGGGACAATCGCGCTGTTCGCGGGGAATTCCGACATGCGCGGAGGCGAGGGGCCGCAAGACGCCGGCCTTGTCGCCAAGCTCGTATGCGAGGGCTTGCAAAAAAGTGCGGAGCAACTCCCGCTGGCGCTTTTTCCCATTCATGCCTTCCTTCCGCCCGACCGCCGGAAATCAGGCCTGCTTATTTACGTTGGCGCTCCGATCCGGGAGGAGTATTCCTCCCCACAACCTGCGGATGAGTCCGCTGAAGCCCCTCAGCGCCTTTCCTTCGCCACTCGCATTGCCCTGCAGAAAAACGTTTTTGCCCTTGAACCCGCGGAAATCGAACGCTTCCATCACGACCTGGAGGACATTGCGCACGAGGATATGAGGGAGGAGTGGGCGAAATTTCCGGACTGGAAACAGCAGGCGGAGGAACTGCAACTGAGCGGGTTTGTTAAGCGATGGATCCACGAACAGAATCAGGTCAACCCAGGACGATTGGTGGCACTGCGGAAATTGCTGGAAGATTATCGCGAGGCGCGGAGACGCTGCTCGCTGGGAAGCTTGCGGGTTGAGACTTCGAGCCTGTGGCAAAAATCCGGCTTGCAGGTGGCCGGCGCGTGGGTGGAAAGCGTGATGGGACTCCCGGTGGCCGTATACAGTTTCGTCAATCATATTGCGGCCGCGGCCATTCTGTACCTAGCGGGGCTGCTGAAGAAGTCCGGCAATCGCGACCCCAAAGTCGAGTGGCTTTTGCGGTCCTTTGTGGTGATGGGATGCTACATCCTTCAGGTGTGGCTGTTTGATTGGTGGCTGGGCCGGGCGGCTGCGGGTTATTACACCTTAGCCCTGCCCCTTTCGGGGGCCTATCTTTGGCGCTATCTCTGGCTTGCAAAAAACCGAAGCTATTTACTCCTTTTGAAGGCGACCCTGCCAGCCCGCTCAGCTCGCCTGCGGCGGACAAGAAAAGCCCTGCTCGAAAAGTTTGAAGGCGAAATGAATCATTTCGGGCAGTCGCTTGGGATGCCTTCATAGCCAGCTTCAAACCCTGTTAGGAGCGGTCCCGCTGAAAATGCCTGACACTCCTCCTCCCATCCTTGCATCGCCGGCTTCCACCCCCTCCAGCGGAGGAATTCTTCGCCTCCAGGAACTCAGTTTCACTCAACTCGAGGGACTCGACCGTGACCGCTCGGTGGTTCTCTTTGCGGTCAGCCCGCTCGAAGAGCATGGCCCCCACCTTCCGGTCGGCACCGACGTTTTTACCGCGGATTTTTTCTGCGCCGAACTCGGCAGGCGCATTCTCGCGGAAAAGCCGGGGTGGACGGTGCTGATCGGCCCGCCGCTTCCCATCGGGGCCTCCGCGTTTGACCGGGCGGGAACGCTGTTGGTCCGCGCGCGCACGGTTCGCAATGCGACGCTCGATTACGGAGCGGCGCTCGCCCGGCATGGTTTCCGGTACATTCTGGTCACCAACGGCCACGCGGGGCCGCGGCACGTCGTGGCTCTTGAGGAAGCCGCCGCGGCCGTCTCCAGGCGCTACGGGGTTCGAATGCTTTCAGTGAGCGGCCCGGTGCTCTGGAAGTTCATGCGCGGCAAATATACGGAGCGTCTGGAGGCGCTGCTGGGGCGCCCGTTCACGCCAGATGAGCAGGAAGCGATGCGCGGAGACACCCACGCGGGTTTGTGGGAAACCTCGCTGCTCTTGCTGATTCGGCCGGACCTGGTGAACCCCATGTACGCGAGGCTGCCTCCTGTAAGGTTCACTCTGCTCGAGGCGCTGCGGAAAAATTACCCCTTGCGCTTGGGAAACCAGATGGGTTATATCGGTACGCCATCGGCGGCGCAAAAAGAGTTTGGCGAGGCAGCGCGGCGATTGTTCGGAGAATTGGTCTGGGAAGTGGTGCGGCCGGTTTTCGACGCTCAGGATGAAAGCTGGCAGCAGACTTCCTTTCTGTACAAGGTTCCGTTTTTCCGCACCATCTTTCCTTACGCCGTGGCAGTTGCCGCGCTTCTCCTGGCCGGGTGGGTGATGGTGCAATGGCTAATTTAGCCAAATCAAACTGGGGGAATCATGGCTCTTTTCTTATCCGAAGAAGATGTTCAACAACTCTTGCCGATGCCGCAGGCGCTCGAGTGCATTGAAGCCAGTTTCACGGAGCAACACGCCGGCGCGGCTATCAACCGCGCCAGGGAACGGATTTTTCTTCCCGGCCTTTCGTTCCACTACATGGCGGGCGCGATGGTGGACGAGCAATTGCTCGGCATGAAGGTTTATACCGTGGCCTCAGGCCAAGCCCGGTTTTTGGTGCTGCTCTTCGACACCCAGAGCGGCGACCTGCTGGCGCTGATGGAAGCAGACCATCTAGGGCGCATTCGCACCGGCGCGGCCAGCGGCGTTGCAACCAAATACCTTGCGCGTGCCGGCGCTTCCCGCGTGGCTCTCATTGGCTCCGGCCGCCAGGCGCGCACGCAACTGGAAGCCGTCGCCGCCGTGCGGCCCGTCAAGGAGGTCCGGGTGTTTTCACGCGATGAAGCTCGGCGAAAGGAATTTTGCCGGAAGATGGCCGAGCGGCTGGAACTTGCGGTGGAGCCGGCGGCGAGCCCCGAGCAGGCCGCCCGCTTTGGAGAGATCGTCATCACCGCGACAAACTCGCGCGACCCGGTCCTGAAGGGTGAGTGGCTGAGCCCAGGGGTCCACGTCAACGCCGTCGGAGCCAACATCTCCACACGAAGGGAAATCGACGAAGCCGTCTTGAATCGCGCCAAGATTATTGCGGTCGATTCTCTCGACCAGGCTCGCAGCGAAGCGGGCGACTTGATTCAGGGCTTTGCGGCGCTCCACCGAAGCTGGGACAGCGTGGTGGAACTGCACGACATTATTCAGGAAAGCAAACCCGGCCGCACCTCAGACGAGGAAATTACAATTTTCAAGTCCTGCGGAATCGCCATTTGGGATGTGACGGCCGCCGGGCATGTTTACCGGCAAGCTCTTCAAAAAGGGAAAGGAAGCACCCTCAATATCTGGCAGACTTGAGGGCCGCTGGAAGGCCGAGGGCGTCCGCTGCTCTTGCGGACCGTGTCCGCTTCACTTCGTGGAGCCTCCGGCTTTCGTTGGGATGACGATCTTCCTGGCGATAATGTCGCCAGCCTCGGTCAGAAGGCCCTTCACTTGGATATCGATTCCAATCTTGAGATCTGAATCCTTGGCGGGACTTCCGTCCTGGTGCTGGATCTCGGTCTTGGAGTCATATTTCACGTCGAACTCCATGTTCTGGCCGCTGGAGATGGTGACCTTCCCCGGAGAGTGGTCGATGATGTTGCCTGTGACGGTAAAGGGCATATCCTGAGGTGGAGGATTGGTGTCTTGGGCAAATAAGAGGGCAGAATGAGTTTTGAACGAGCCGACTCCAATTGAGAAGAGCGCTACCACAACGAGACACACAAGCCGCTTTGCCCTTCGAACAGAAGCGCTCACAGAAGCAATTCTAATGCGAATTGCCAGAATTCTCCACTTGAGATTTGTGATCCACCAAGAAGCGCCGGCGGCGAGGCCTCTTCCCTTTATGCGCCGCCTGCTGTTTGCGGATTCATTCAGGAAATGCCACGCCAAGAAAATTTGAAACCTTCACGTACTGAACCCCCACCTCTCCCGTGCGGAACGTGCCTTCTTGGCCCGCCCACACGACGTGAAAAAGGGCATCCTCGGGTCTCGCCTTCGACCGGAGCCGGATTTCCATACCAGGCTGGAGGGAATAGCCGGTTTTCAGCTTGGCGCCGAATCTACTGACGCTCAGGACGTACGTCTCCTCCGTAAAAGCTGTCCCGTCAGGGAGCACTCCCGTAATGATGACGGGAATCCGGACCCGGACTCTCGTGCTGCGACGCAAAGGGGGCACCAGATTGGGGCTCAAGCGAAACAACCTCCCCTGGGCATTTTCCGCCGAACGGCCCAGGCTCTTCCGGCAATGGAATCGCGTATCGAGCAGGTGCCCGCCGATTCCTTGCGGGCGCGTCCTTATACAACGGCGCCACTACAGATTTGTTCGTCACACTCGAAGAGAAACTTGAGTTTTCGAGTCTCCCGGCGCTGTCAGCGCATCGAGGGCGGGTGAAAAAGGGTCGGAAAGATGAAACCAGCGAACTTGAGGAATGACGGCAATCGAATCAAGCAGAGCTTGGTCTACCGGCTGTGAATTTGGAGACGCAGTCGCACCCATTCGACCCAATATACCACGGAAGTTCTTGATCAATGCGTCCGCGGTCGGGGACTGCAGCGATGGAAGCGGGGATTAGTGATCACTTCCGAAATGTTGGGAAAAACGCTATGGACTACGGATGTCTTAAGGTAAGAGCATAAATTGCGCCGACAATTCCTCCTAAAAAGACTATAATTCCTATCCAATCAAATGCATCGAGGTGCTTAAGCCGTGTTTTCCAACCGTAATTGGATGAGAGTGGCACTCTTCTTAAACCTCTTTGGTAGTGTGATGCTGTTTCTCTCATTTCAGGCTACCTCGTCTAACATAAAAATCGTTCATACAAAGGACGGAAGGACAGCACTATGTGTAGAGGGCCGAGGTCTCATCGTGAGCGACCCATTCCAGAACGGAGTAGCGATAGGAACCTCATGCCCAGATTGGAAACAAGCTCGTCCAGCAGCGGTAGTCAACGTCGAGAAGCCCTTCTTGGTAACCATCGGTTTCATCTTGCTTACTCTCGGATTCTTCCTCCAATTCATGTCCATTCCCAGCGTGAGGACCATATCACAAATCAGGAAAGAACTAAAGGCAGCCACGCTTGAGGACAGACTCCGAAAGAAAAAATCAAAATGAGTCACTAGCCCCGATCAAGATCGTCACGAGAGATCTGTACCAAGACACCCGGCTCATTTCGCGGCCCAGGCGCCGGACTCGCAAACGTAGAGGGTTGACCCGCTTCCCCCGTCCGTGCGGAGATAAAGCGAGGGCGTTACGCAGCTTCCCGATGGAGCGCCAGAGCCGTACTGAATGTTCGCCGCACTGTTTGGAAATTGCGTTAGAGTTCCGGCCGCCTTGGTAGTGACCGTAGGGTTCACATTTGTCGAGCTGCTGGTGTACCGGATATTTCGGACATAGGGAGTCGTGCCGCCAGGAGGCGAATTGCCCACAGGAATATCCAGGCAGTTTGTCTCCTTGCCGCAGTAGAAGCTCACGTTATCGATAGCGTTGACGCCGGTTGGACTTGCGTCTGTTGAATCGTAGTAATAATTCGAGGAAGGAGTCGAGTAGTCGTCCCCAATATTGAAAACGTCATTGATAAGCTGCGTGGATGTGTCATTGAACTCAATGCCGTGGACCGGCGGACTCGACCCTGGCGCGCTTGTCCCGTAAAGCTGGCTTCCCTTGAACGTCAGACGGATATATGCCCAGCCAGGATAACCTTCCTGCCGCCATTTGACGTGCATGAAATTATTTGCACCCATGAATTGCAAGGCATAATTATAGAGTGCCGATGGATACGGGTTTGCCGATGAGGAATTCCAACTGTGCCCCGTCAACGTCATGTCAGCCGTGCCGCTAAAGTAAACTGCCGGACCGAGCCCCGCGCCGTTGGTCTCGATGTCGGTGAAAGAATCCTGGGTTTCGCTCTGAGTCCCCGTCGCCTCGGTGATAAAGGCGCTGTTTTGGCTGAAAGCGTTTGTGGCCGACACGACCAGCGGGTAGTCGGCAAAAAAATGATCGCGGGCAAAGTAGGCATCCTCAGAACCATAAAGGTAGGCTCCAAAGGTGTAGGATGTCCCGCTGGTGTGAGTGAGCATGTTGAAGGTGGAGTCCACCACAACGATGTTCTGCCCGCCGCTTCCGCCGCTGTTCCGGGCAATATAAAGGCCGATCGTGCTGGGGTTGGAGAGGCCAGCCTTTTGGGCCGTCACATAGACGCTCCTGAAAATGACTCCATCGGTCCCCGCCAGATCGAAAACGATTCCGCCCGTGTTGCCGCAGACCTGGCTTGATGTCGATCCTGCACCCTTCGGCCCGAATGCCGCCCCCTGAATCGTGACTCCAGGAAAGTAACTTGTGGAGGCATTAGTCATATTGATTGCCGTGTTGAGCAAGTAGCAAGTGGCCGTCTGCGGGATATAGACCGTCCCTCCGCCCGCCGCCACCGCCGCAGCATAGGCCGCTTGGAACGATGGGCTGTCATTCGTCGCGCCATCGCCCACCGCGCCA
>DATKQU010000094.1:0-44398 GCA_035532595.1 Terriglobia bacterium
GAGATCACAAAAGTCGGATTGTTGCCCGGTCAGCCCTTATTTTAGGTCCTGCGCGTGGGCTCCCTTTGGGACCGGTCTCTTAAGCCTGCCGGTGGCGCGCTGTTCCTGTGACGACCGCTGCAACGCGATGCTCATAACAAAGGCCTTGAACTATTCTGGGAACGCTGTCCGCAATCCGGGAGCTGAATTCGGCGCGGGTGTATAAGCCGAAAGTTGTCCGCAAGATTGAAGTGGTTCTACGGCGACCCCAGGGGGTGAAACTAAGCTAAAAAACGCTGTCCGGTAATTTCTATTGACACACTCGCGTAATTGGAATATAAGCTATACATTGAGTTTCACCTAGAGTACTGCACGTCTTGTTGTTCCTTGCGTCGCAATAAAAGGGTCAACCTTAACATGGAGGAAAGCATAAACATGTCTTACCTTAAGCACGCGCTTATTGTGCTAATGGGATCGTTGGTGCTGGCCGGCGCCGCCATGGCGCAAGTGAATCGCGGAACGATCACCGGAATTGTGACTGACCAAAGCGGGGCAGTGGTCCCCGGCGTGGCCATCACGATTGCCAATACAAACACCGGCGTCACGAATAATGTGACCAGCAACTCGAGCGGCGCATACACGGTTCCGCTCTTGCTGCCGGGCACCTATAGCGTGACCGCTGAGATGACAGGCTTCAAGAAATTTATCCAGACGAACATTAACGTCCCAGTCGGTGAAACGGTGCGCCTGGACGTGGCCTTGACCGTAGGCGCGGCGACTCAATCCGTCGAGGTCACCGGCAAGGCTCCTCTGCTCCAGCGCGAGACCGCCGAGCTCGGAACCGTCGTCAGCGGCCGGGAAGTGGAGCAATTGCCGCTGACCAGCATTGGCGACCAGCGGACCCCCGCGAGCTTCTTAAAACTGGCCCCCGGTGTCACGGGGCGCGGGAATTCAGAAGGCGGCCCCGGTGGGAACCAGTACATGACCACCGCCGTAAGCGGCAGCATTGTGAGCAGCACCACCTTGAAGCTGGACGGCGGGGATTTCCCGACTGCAACCGGGTTCGAGGGTGATCTGCGCACTCTCCAGATCCCCCCCGACGCCATTCAAGAGTTCAAGCTGGTGGCCGTCAATGCCCCGGCCGAATACGGAAGAAGCGCGGGCGGGACCGCCAGCTTTGAGATGAAGTCGGGAACCAATCAAATCCACGGTACGGCGTATGAATTCGTCCGCAACACCGCCTTGAACGCCAACCCTTGGTTTGTAAACTCCTCGAATCCCGGTTGTGATGCCAATGGCCGGCCAACCTCCATCAATCCTGTGCAGGCCTGCAAGGCCCCTTATAAACAGAACGAGTTCGGCGTCACGGCGGGCGGGCCCATCAAGAAGGACAAAGCGTTTATCTTTGGATACTATGACGGCTTCCGCCTCATCCAAGGGAATTCAACCGGTGAATACTTTGTCCCCACGGACGCAATGAAGGCGGGCAACTTCACCGCACCCGGGATCCCCACTCTCTACGATCCCATAACCCAGACGACGTGCGGGACGCTGATTTGCAATAACATTGTGCAGCCTGGGGCTATCGACCCGGTGACAGCAAAGATCCTTCCCCTGTTTCCAGAGCCAACGAGTCCAGGGATAATCAATAACTACATCAGTACGATCGCCAACCCAATTCACGTCAACATGTACGGCTTCAAAGGCGACTACGTGATCAACCAGGCGAACCGGATCGCGGTCACCTATGCTTATGGGCGATACTCTACCCCCAACATCCCTGCGCTTCCCGCTCCTCTGGAGGGTGGCGATCAGCCCAGTGTCAACGACACGCGGAATGTCCGCCTCAACTATAGTCTGGTGATCCACCCTAATCTGATCAACCAAGCCACGGCGTCCTTCAACCAATGGAATAATGGCCAGCAACCCGTCTCTACTTACGGTGGCCGGAACGATTGGCAGTCGTATCTTGGACTCAAGGGGTTCGCTCCCATATACGGCACCCAATTTCCCCAATTTGTGCTCAACGGATTTTCCTATAACGGCGGGGGCGGCGCCGGCTTTCAAAATGCTCACAGCGAGGGCATCGATGACTCCGTGACCTGGATCAAAGGGAAGCACACGATGAAGTTTGGTTTCCAATGGTTAAAGGAGCAGGCGAACTCTCTCGGCTCAGGCCGGACCGCCGGGTATTTCAATTTCGTGAACTCGCAGACGGGTCTGCTCGGCGATGGTACTACCGGCTATGGCGTGGCCAGCTTCCTGCTGGGGCGGGCGGATGAGGAACAGGCGCAATATATCTATGCGCCATCCTACGACCAGGTTGGCTATTATGCCGCCTTTGCGCAGGACGATTACAAGCTGACCAAAAAGCTCACGCTGAGCCTGGGGGTTCGCTGGGACCTTTTCATTCCGGATTACCAGAAGTACAACCACAAGGCCTGGGTTGACCCGACGATACCGAACCCGGACTTAACTCCAAACCTGCTTGGGACGTTCGTCCTCGCCAGCCCTTCGGACCCGTCTGGCGTCAACACGTATTACAAGAACTTCAGTCCGCGCGTTGGGCTGGCTTACGCGCTGAACAACAATACCGTCGTCCGGGCCGGATACGGAATTTTCTTCGGCCAGGGGAACGCCACCCAACTCGCCGGCGGCGCGTTGGTTCAGGGATTCAATGGGAATACCGGCACGACCTCGAACAACGGCTTAACGCCCGGCTTCATCTGGAGTACGGACTCCGCAACTCTATTTACGCCCAGCTTCACTCCCACAACGTTCCTGGGCCAGGGCACTCCCAAACACTCGGCGGGGACGCTGATCGACCTTCAACCGTCCGACGGAATGCCACCCTACGCGCAGAACTGGAACGTCACCGTCCAGCGCCAGTTGCCGGGCCAGATGACACTGACGGTCGCCTACGTCGGGAACACAGGCATCCACCTGCCGAGCCGCGGCCTCTCTCCTATGGATAAGATGCCTCCTCAATACTTGAAATACGGCGATCAGCTAATGGCGCCGATCGGCGATCCTGCCTCCCAAGCGCTTCCGGCCATCGCGGCCATGCCGATCGATCCTGCGACAGGGGATCACTCTCCTTTCAATGGTTTTGAGGCGCTCTATGCCGGCACAGGCGTTGGCACGGTCGGCCAGGCGCTGCGCACCAACCCGCAATATCAAGGCCTCCATCGCTACTATGAAAGCTTGGGCGTTTCGAACTACAATGCCTTGCAGGTCAAGCTGGATAAGCGCTTCGCGAACGGCCTGACGCTGCTTGCCTCTTATGCCTGGTCGAAGACGCTGACCGATGCCGGTTCCATGTTCTCCACCTTCTCGTCGGAGTTCGGTTCCACAACTCCGTGGAACAGGGGGGCCCAAAAGGGTCCTTCCTTCATGGATATTCCCAACAATCTGTCGATTGCCTATGTGTACGATCTGCCGTTCGGGAAAGGGCAAAGATTCATGAAGCAAGGCGGCGTGGTCAACCAGATTGTGGGCGGGTGGAAATGGTCGGGTATTCTATCCTACCAGGGCGGTTTACCCCAGAACTTTCAGGTTAGTCCCAGCTCAATACCCGGCGGCTTGGAAGACCAGGGCTGGGGCAACGCGAACCAGGTGCCCGGACAACCGCTGGGATGCACGTGGAGCGGCCGCTTTGATCCTCACAAAGATTGCCTGATCAACGAGGCTGCCTTTGCCATACCGCCGGCATGGCAATTCGGGTCCTTCGCGCCGATCTCAGCGGCGTTGAGGCAGTTCGGATACACAAACGAGGACATGTCGCTCATGAAAGAATGGAACATCGAGGCCTATGATCGGCAGTTCACTCTGAGGTTCAACGCCGACTTCTTCAACGTCTTCAACCGCACGATATTCAATCAGGATGGCAGCAATGGCGCCTATGCGGCGGAGCCCGCCATTAACCAGCCCGGTTTTGGCCTGCTGGGCGGCCAGGCGAACCAACCACGGCAGGTCCAATTCGGCTTGAGATTGAACTGGTAATTCAGGCCCCAACCGAAGTGTCGTAATGCGTCTTGATAGCGGGCCGGCTGGCGGCAATACCCAGCCGGCCCGCTATCGGCGTTTCTGTTGACCGCGGAAAGCGCCGTGTGATATTTTCAAACGGTGCCGGAAATACGGACTTCGGCGAAGTGGGTGGACGCTGGACATGGCAAGGTTCAGCCTGCGCTGAACGGCGGCACGCCCTACAAGGCTGCTAACTCCGGACCTCAGGATTTCCCGTTCAACAACTTTCGCCCGGTATTGTCTGCAAAGTGAGTTCAGCCACCTTACCCACGAATAGCTCGGGGCTCCCGCTGGCCGCAAATTTTTGCCTTGCAAGAGGTGATGGTGAAGGAATGTGAATCACATCGCGGGCCGGGAGCGGAGCGCTTCGCACTGCTTGCCCATCGTCTCCTGATTCCTGGAAGTAGCTGGTGTGCACGACCAGTCAAGAAGTATGCAAGTTTCCTCTTAATGACCTGCCTCATCCTGTGTTGCTTGCCCGTGTTCTCGGCGGCGCAGTCGACCCGCGAGACCGAAGCTCTGAAGGCATTTAAGGCGGCCAAGCAAGCGCAGGCGAAGGGCGATTACGCTGCGGCGGCGTCCGGCTATCAGACGGCTTTGAAATTAATGCCGAACACGCCGGAACTTTATAGCAACCTGGGCCTTGCCTATTATCTCGATAAGAAGTTTGAAAAGGCCATTCCCGCCTTCGAGCAAGCCCTCAAAGGGAAGCCTGACCTGGAAGGGCCCAACCTTTTCCTAGGCATGGCCTATATTCGGACCAGCCAGTACGAAAAATCGATTAACCCCCTCAAAAAAGCAATCGCACTCAACCCTAAGCTGCGCCAGGCCTACATCAATTTGAGTGGCAGCTATGATTCGCTCGGCAAGGAGGAGGAGGCGCTGCAAGTTCTGCAGCGAGCGGAGAAGCTCTGGCCGAACGACGTCGAGGTGCTCTATAGTTTGGGAACTCTTTACTACCATCTGATGTTTCAAACCTATGGCAAGATGGCGGACGTGGCTCCGAATTCCTATCGCTACGATCAAGTGCTGGGAAAATCCTTCGAAGAGCGCGAGGAATATCCGGAGGCCATTGCCGAGTTCCAGAAGGCGCTAATGAAGAATCCGGAGGCGTCGGGCCTGCACTACTCTCTGGGCAATGTTTACTGGCTCTCGGGGCAATTGCCCAAGGCGATCGAGCAGTTTAAAGCGGAACTGGAAATGTCCCCCGAAGATTACCTGGCCACCTGGAAGTTGGGGAATATTTACTTGCAGCAGCACGAATTTGATAAGGCCCTTCCCTATTTGCAGAAGGCCGTTGAGATGAACCCGGAGCTTGGGCAGGCCTACGTGGATCTGGGCAAGGTTTATATGCAGACCCACAACCCAAAGCAGGCTCTTGTCTATTTCAAAAAGGCCGTTCAAATGGCTCCCGAGGAGCCGGACCCTCGATACCAACTGGCCATGGCCTATCGAACCCTGGGGGACATGGCGGAGGCCGAGACCCAGATGGGGATGTTCCAGAAGTTGAAGAGCGCCCAGACCGAGCGTCGTATGCCGCCGACTGCGATGAAAGAGACTCCGGGTGGCGAGGTCAGAGGGTCGAAATCCCCGGCGGAAGCCCCTGTCGCCCATTAGAACCACTCTAGGGCTAGCGCCACAGGGTGTTAGACGGCAACTGCCGGCCGATAGATCAGGTGCGAGGGGCGCTGTTCCAAAAGGCTTGCGGGGTAGGGCTGGACACCTTAAGCGTCGGGAGGCGAGGTTGGGGCGATTTCTTGCGTCGATGCTTTCCAACCACCTGAGCGGATCCCTTTCGGGAGAGGCTATCGTTTAACCTCCCGAAACGGGCATTGGCTTTAATATCGGTTGTCGTGCCAGCCCGATCACTTGGAAATCCCCAGCTTTAAGGCTCGTTTGAAAAAATTGCCGCGTTCCGGGAGATAAGTTTCAGTATGAAAATTGGAAAAATAGTTCTCGCGCTCGCAATCAGCTTCATGTGTCTTGGCCAAGTTGCTCTTCGCGCCGGAGATTGGCCTACCTATGCTCACGATCCGCAACGCTCAGGGTGGGCGACCAGTGAGGACACCCTGAACACAAAGAATGTTTCCGGGTTGCAACTTCTCTGGAAGGTGAAGGTAAAGAATGAGCCAAAGTCGCTGACGGCGCTTACAGCGCCCGTGGTGGCTGGCGGCGTGACCACTCCCGAAGGCGTTCGCACTGTGGTTTACGTGGCGGGAAGTTCGGACAATGTTCACGCGATCGACGCCAAGACCGGAAAGGTAATCTGGAACCGCACCTTTGAGAGCGCTGTTCTCCCGAAATACCCTGGAATGTGGCTGTGTCCGAACAACCTTAACGCCACGCCGACAGTTGACGAAAGCCGCGGTCTCCTCTACTTAATCGCGACGGACGGCACCTTTTATGGGCTGGATTTAGGGACCGGCGAAATTAAAGTGGGCCCCGTTTCGCTCGTGCCGCCCTACTCCAAGAACTGGAGCCTTAATCTGTGGAACGGCGTTGTATATACTACGATTTCTCAGGGGTGCGGCGGGGCGCGATCGGGCATTTACTCCATTGACGTGCGTCGCCCAAACCGGCCCGTCATCGACGATTTGCTGGTTTCTAAGAACGGCTCCAACGGCATCTGGGACCGTGCCGGCGTGGCCATCGGGGAGAATGGCCGGATCTTCGCGTCCACGGGAGACGGCATCTTCAATCCCACCGACGGAGAATATGGCAGCATCATCATTGCCGCCAACTCGGGAGGCCTCGGTGTAGCGGACTACTACTCCCCTTTGAATAACCGCCAAGTCACCAGTTACGACCTCGACATGGCAGCTTCTGGTCCCACCTGGATTCCTTACCGGAACTACGACCTGGTGGCGGCTGGAGGCAAGGAGGGTGTGCTTTACTTACTGGATGCCAACGACCTTGGCACCCAGGATCACCAAACGCCCTTGTATCGCCAAAAGCTTGCCAACGATCAGTTGCATTTTGAATCGAAGGGAATTTGGGGAGAACCCTCCACCTGGCGAGATTTGAAAGGAACTACGTGGCTCTACGTTCCAATCTGGGGACTGACCTCGAAGGAGGCCCCGGCGTTCCCCATCACCCACGGTCCCCATCCGCACGGAAGCATTATGGCTTTCAAAGTAGTGACCGACCCGGCGACCAAAAGACCTACCCTGCAACCAGCTTGGATTTCCGGGGACTTTGATGTTCCCGAACCAGTGGCCATTGCAAATGGAGTCGTGTTTGCGCTCTCCACGGGCGAGAACACGGAGCAGGCAACTGCTACGACTGGGGATATTCATGAAAAGTGGAAGATCATGACGGACCAGCAGAGGGCTGAACATACCCACAACGCGGTCCTTTACGCGCTCGACGCGAAGACCGGCAAGATTCTCTACCAGAGCGGCGACAGCATCACGACTTGGGTCCACTTCAGCGGGCTCGCTATAGCGGACGGTTACGTCTACGCCGTCGATCATGACTCGAACGTCTATTGCTTTGGGCTCAAAGACGAAAAGCCCTAATGCAGTCCAGCAGGCCACCAGGCCCCGAAGCTCTGCCGGCCTCATTGGGGAAAAGCTCGCGTTGTGCCGGGCTGAAACAATTGTTGATATGCTTATGCAACTTTATTTCCCAACCTAGTCAGATACAACTTCCGCCCTCGAGCGCGTTGAAGAATTTGTTTGCGAGCGGATCAAGGGAAAACTTCCGTAGAGAGGATGCTCCATCATGAGTCAGATTAACCGGCGTTTCTTTTTGAATTCGTTGGCAGCCGCAGGCGCGGCAGCCGGCGCTCCCGCTCTTGCCTTGGCGGGGGAGAAAGCGAATGGGGCCAATGCAGCCCTGCCGCAGCAATCCGAGAGTTCCCCGGAGCATTCCTCCGGCGTGGCCGTCTTCAACGTCAAGGACTACGGGGCGACCGGCGTAAAGAGCCAAGACGCCCGCCCCGCCATTCAGAAGGCCATCGACGCCTGCGCGGCGGCGGGTGGCGGCGTAGTTTACCTGCCGCCGGGCGAATACACCACCGGAGGCTTGGTTCTTCGCAGCCACATCCGGATCTGTCTCGAATCCGGCTGTACGCTCTTTGCCTCGGATGACCCCAAGGCCTACGGGCTGCTCGGTACCCCGGACACGGCCGCCGTCTTCCAAGGCGAAGACGTTGAGAACATTACCATCGAGGGCCGCGGCGGCGTGGACGGCCAGCACAAGTTCTTCTGGCGGGACGACAACACCGAGCACACCTTCAACCACAAGCGCCTAGCGGTCGAGCATCATGCATCGATCCGGCGCTCCTATCCGGTCGGGTTTCCGAATCGCCAGGTTTATCCGCATCTAGTCTGGGTGCATCACTGTAAAGACGTCCAGATCACCGGGCTCTCCTTCCTGCGCGCGCCCAGTTGGACGTTCTATTTGAACGAGTGCGAACGCGTGGTGGTGGACGGAGTGTACATCGAGACCAGCCGCAAGGCCGCCGTTTGGTGCGACGGTATTGACATGAACGGCTGCAACGACGTCCGCATCTCGAACTGCACCATCCTGACCGGCGACGATTGCATCGCCATCTTTGCCTCCGACCGCGTTTGCGAAAACGTCACCATCACCAATTGCCGGTTCTCTTCTGCCTCCGCCGGCATCAAGTTTACGGAAGGCATCCACGTGGGGTGCCGAAACTTCACCATCGACAACTGCGTCATCTCCAACTGCAACCGCGGCATTACCCTCCAGATTGTCATGGGCGGCTACATCAAGGATGTGATCATTTCCAACATCACCATTGACCTGCACCGTTATGACTGGTTCTGGGCGGGCGATGCCAACCCCTTCAATTTTGAGATCGGGACGCTCAGCGAGTGGAACAAGCGGCCGCCCGAGCCGAGCGATCCCGGGCCGGGCCTCATCCAGAATGTCATCATCAAGAACATCATCGCCCACGTGCAAGGGTCGTCGAGGATCGCCGGGCACCCGCAGAGCTGGCTGGAAGGCGTCAGCTTCGAAAGCATCAGGCTCTTCATTTCCACCGAGCCCAAGTCGCCCTACGACACCTCCGTCCACGCCTTAGAGTTCCAATATGCGCGGAATTTGAAGGTGAAGGATGTGGAAGTGGTCTGGGGAAAACCGGCGCTGGACGCATGGCAGAGCGCCCTCCACTTTGAGGACATCGACGGCCTGGAAGTCAGCGACTTCCGCGGGCGCCAGGCGTGGCCGGAGCAGGAAACGCCCGCCGTGGCCTTCGACAAGGTCAAGAATGCCAGACTGCTCAACTCGCAGGCGGCGGAAGGAACCAACGTCTTCCTGAAAGTCATGGGGGAAGAGAGCAAGAACATTTGCCTTCTCGGAAATGATCTGCAGCAGGCGAAAGTGCCTTACCAACTTTCCGACGGCGCCAAACGCGATGCGCTGAAGGAACTCAGCAACTTTCTGCCTTCCAAGTAGCACAGCGACCTGGGAGATGCGAAGTCCGGGTGGCATGCGGGGATGTTCGAGGCGGAGGTTGCCAGGTGAGGATGTCCCTTGGATTGGATTTGTTTTCATTAAGTTAGAGACACGCTCATTTCTCATTCGATACCAAACGGCGCGGCTATCCTATAAGAAGCACAGGTGAATAATCATGTCATCTACTCCTCGCAGGGACTTTCTCAAAACCTTGGCGGCGGCCGTTCCGGCTTCGGCAGCGCTTCCGGCCTACCAGGCAATGGCAGCCCCGCTCCGCAAGAAAGTGAAGATCACCGACGTGAAAGTCATGGTCGTCCAGGGGACTGCCCCGTGGAACATGGTGAAGATCGAGACGGACGGCGGGGTGACGGGGATTGGGGAGGCCTACTGGGGGCGCGGGGTGAAGGACGTGATCCTGGGGTATTTGCGCTCGCTGGCGGTGGGCGAGGATCCGCTGAACATCGAACCGCTTTACTCCAAAATGGTGCTTTCTACATCTGGCGCAGGTTCTCTGGCGGGAGTGACGGTGACGGCGATCAGCGGCGTCGAGATCGCCTTGTGGGACCTGGCGGGGAAGCTTCTCGGGGTTCCGGTGTACACGCTGCTGGGCGGCAAGTACCGCGACGGCGTGCGGGCCTATTGGACGGGACAGCCAGAGGACATCCTCAGCCCCGCTTCCTGCCGGGAGTTTGCCTCGATGGTGAAGAACAGCCCGCTGGGCATCACTGCCGTGAAGCCAGCTTTCTATTCGATCCCGGCGCTACCCACCCCCTGGCATCCCAGCAGCGACCACCTTTACGGGATTCCGACCACCCACCTGACGCGCCAGGCTCTCTCGCAGATTACGCGGGGCTACGAGAACCTGCGCGCGGCGCTGGGGGAGGAGATCGACATTGCGGTGCACTGCCACTGGGAATACGACTTGATCGACGCGCTGGAACTGGCGCGGGCCGTGGCGCCGATCAAGCCGATGTGGCTGGAAGACCCGATGCCGCCCGCTTACTCGGAATCCTGGAGCAAGCTGACGCAGGAATCCCCGGTGCCCATCCTGACCGGCGAGAACCTTTACAAGCGGGAGGGCTTCGCGCCCTTCATCCTCAACCAGGGTTGCCACATGGTGCAGATTGATATCCCGAAGGCCGGTGGACTGCTGGAGTCGAAGAAGATCGCAGACATGGCGGCTCTCTACTACCTTCCGATTTGTTCGCACAATGCTTCCAGTCCCGTGGGGACGATCGCCTCGGCGCATGCGGCAGCGTCCATGCGCGACTTCCGGGCACAGGAATTTTCGCCTGGCACCCTGAAGCCTGAAGAGTATGAGAAGGCGGTGATTTACGACGGTCCGGTGATCCAAGACGGGAAGTGGAGGATATTGGACAAGCCGGGGCTCGGGGTGGAACTGAACGAAGACTATGTGCGCGCGCACCTGCTGCCGGGAGAAGAGTGGTGGGGATGAGCAGGGCAGTGCTGGCGCGCTCGGGCACATCAACCCGATCGACATCATAAGTTCTGAAAAACCGGGCTTCTTGAACTACTTTCTCCCGAGGCGCCCTTTCACAAGGCACAATAACGGACGCGATTCAGCCGCCCTCCGCGGGTTCCTGCTAATCGGTGCCGCATACTGGCGAGCGGCTGCTGATCGGATCTCTCGGGCCGTGCCGTAAGCGTCCTGTGCTCCGGAGCGTTCAGTCTCAGCCATGCGCTATTGGCTCCGAAGCGCCGGCACGTCACGCTCCTCCCCAGCAGTTTCTCGCGCGATCCCCATCTCAAAGAAAAGAAAGGAGCCGCAGGATCACTAATCGACCGGACGCAACCAATGGGTTGCCACAAGAGGGGTCTGAGGTATATATTTCAAGATTGTGAGAGCCCAAAATGAAGATTCCGATTTATGCATTCTTGGGGCTCATTGTAGGCGTTCTCACCGCGTATGCTTCGGCGGATGCCCCGGCAAGTAGCAACTCGACCCCCAAGCAGCCCGCTGCGCTCCTTCGTGCGACTGAAGAATTCAAGGGCCTGACGCGTGAATGGGGCATGCGCCCCAATAGCCCCCCGTCCCTGCAAAAGCGCCATGGCCCGAAGATGCTTTGGCATGGCCGTGTGTACGAGTACTTCCGGAATGACCGTCTGGATGCCATCCCGCACGAAGTCATACAAAACGGCGGGACCAAATCTCCGCTGCACCGTAATCAGTTCGGATTCAACGTCGCCGGCCCGGCGCTGATTCCACACCTGATTACCAATCCGGACAAGACGTTCTTCATGCTTTCGTACGAGGGGGTCCGCGAGACCATCTCCCGCGCCTCGCTGAACACCGTCCCGACGGTTGCTCAACGCGACGGTAACTTCTCGCAAACCGTGGACCAGGCTGG
Organism: Terriglobia bacterium; assembly: GCA_035532595.1. Classification (GTDB taxonomy): domain Bacteria; phylum Acidobacteriota; class Terriglobia; order UBA7540; family UBA7540; genus JAMCXS01. The sequence goes on from DATKQU010000094.1 coordinate 11,802, forward strand.
CAACCCGCTCCCGATTTACGACCCGGCCACCACAACCCCCAATCCCGCGTACAATCCGGCCCTGCCGGTTTCCGCCAGCAATCTTCAATACCTGCGGTCTCTCTTCCCGGGAAACATCATCCCTGCCGGCCGCCTGGCCGCGGACGTCCAGCAGAGTCTATCGTATTATCCTTTGCCCAACGCCCATGTCGGCCCGTTCAATGAGAACAACTACTTTGTCAACGCCCCGCAGAACGACACGGCGGACGGAATCATTGCGCGGCTCGACCAGTCGATGGGCAGCCGGAACCGCCTGACCTTGAGCACTAGCATTTCCAATGGATTCCTTAGCGCTCCGAAACTTTTCCCCAACCTTGCGAGCCCGACCGCGCCGGATCAGCACTATTCGCGCTGGCAGGCGGGGATCAATTACGTATTCACCGCAAGCTCGAAAACCGTTAATTCGGCCAATTTAACCTTGAGCTCGAATGTGGCAAAAGCCGGAAGCGGGTCACAATCTCCCTTTCCGTTCTATCAGCTCATCGGCGACTATCTTTCCATGGGCACCGGCTTTCCCGATTCCTACAATGCCCGGAATACCATCGGAGTTCGCGATTCGGTATCCACCCAGCAAGGCAAACACTCGCTCGATCTGACGTTTGAGGCCAATCGATATCAGGTGAATTCTTTCACGCCGCAATATCCCGTCGGGTACTTTCAGTTTTCCACGGGTCTCACGAGCCTGCCCGGCATTGTCGGGACGGGCGACCCATTTGCCAGCTTCCTTCTTGGACTGCCATCGTACGCGGAGCGCACCGTTGTCACCGAACCTTCGTATTTCCGAAACTCATATCAATCCCTTTCGGGCGGGGATAAGTACCAGCTCTCGAAGACCATAACGGTCAGCCTCAACCTCAATCTCAGCCGGCGAACCCCGCGGGTGGAGAAATACAATCGCCAAAGTACGATTGACCCTTCCGTCATTGATCCCTTGAGCGGGCTGCCCGGCGCGCTGGTGTTTGCCGGCCGCAACGGAACTCCCCGCGGTCTCCGCCCCACGAATATGGACCTTGATTTGAGCCTGGGCTTGGCATGGAACCCGGGTGGCGGCGCGAAGACGGGAATTCATGCCTCCTTCAACCGCTGGCACGACATGATCCCCATCTATGACGGCCAGTGGGGCACGCAAGGTTTCAACGCCCGGCAGACCTTTGTTTCCTCCAATATACAACTGAGCCCGGCCCTCATCCTTGCGGACGGCATTCCTCCGCTTCCTACCCCGCTACCGGACCTTAGCCCTTCGGCGGCCGACAATACGATTGCCGACTTTGTCGACCTGAGCGGCCGGGAACCCCTTTATCATGCGGCATCGCTGTCCATCGAGCGACAAGTTCCATTTTCCATGGTGCTTACCGTGGGTACCAACTACCGGGATGGCCGGAACGTCCTGGTCGGCGACGGCGCCACCAATCCCAATGCCATCAACCCGAGCTTGCTGAGTTACGGCGATGCGCTTTACAATCAGGCGTTCCGCGTCACTCTGCAACCTTTCCCGCAATTCAACGGTTTCGAGCTTTATGGTTTGTATCCGGCGGGCCGCTACCAGTGGAATTCGGGCTACGTCCAGGTGGAAAAACGCGAGTCGTTTGGCCTTTCATTCACCGCCAGCTATGAATTTTCCAGGCGGTTCGACAATTTCTCGGGACCCTACGCGAACCAGGACTTGGTTAACTTGAGAAATGATTGGGCGCCCTCAGCTTATAATACGCCGCAGTACGCCCAACTCAGCTATATCTACAACCTGCCGCTCGGCCCTGGCAAACCGCTGCTCGACGTTTCGGGCTGGGCCGGACCGCTCGTGAGCGGTTGGTCGGTGAGTGGGATGGCGTATTGGAACGACGGAAGACCTCTTGCCCTCCAAGCTCAATACAACAATACCGGAGGCGTGCTCCCCGTTGTCTACCCCAACACGGTCCCCGGCGTGGATCCGCAAGTCGCGAATCCGGGCCCGTCGCAATGGTTTAATCCTGCCGCCTTCAACCAGCCGCCGGATTTCACCTTGGGGGACGCTCCGCGGACGATCTCAAGCCTCTTGGGTCCAGGGTCCAATTCGATGGACGTCAGCCTGGACAAGCGCCTGCCCGTCGGCAGTTCCTCGCTCGACTTCAACGTCACGGCATTTAACTTCCTGAATCATGCGAACTGGAATTATCCTGATACGACCATCGGTCCGACCTACGCTCCCAATGTCGATGCCGGCAGGATCATCGGTTCGCATGGCGGGCGCGTCATCCAACTTGGACTGATCTTGAGCTTCTGATGCAAAGACCTATTGCAGGGCGCCCGCTGTTCCTCTTGATGATGGTTGTACTCACGAGCTGCTTCGCCCGCGCGCAGACGTCGGCCGTCTCCATTTCCGCCTGGATTGACAAAGGCGACTGCGCTGGCGTGCCCAGGTTTGAGCCGACCCTCGATGGCAAGCCGGCCTCTGTCCAAGGGCTGCTGGGCCCCACCAGCGATCAGATCATCCTGATTGTATTTGATCTCACGGGTGATCTGTCACGCATTGACGCTGCCAAGCAGGCGGTGATCGCCGGCCTCTCCAGCCTGCCACGGAATGCCTGGGTTGGCGTGCTGCGCTCTCAGGATGGTCTGCACGTGCTGACCGACCCCAGTCCACAGCGTCACAAGGACATCGAAGCGATCCGCGACCTTTCGAACAGCGGGCAACCGGGGCTGCTGGAAACCGTTCGTTCGGCGCTTTCGCTGGCGGATGCCATGAATCGCAAGTCCCCGGTGCGCGTCTCGGTGTTTTATATCACGGACGGGAGCATCTATGGTTATCGGGAGGACTACACGGACCCCGTCATCAATCCCAGCGACCCGCACGATCTCAGCCGGCGATTTCCCCAGGTGCTGGTTGATGAAAAGATTTCCAAGCTGGTCGGGCAGATCAGCTCTCTCCAGGCGCCGTTGTTTGTGGTTCATCTTGAATACCGGCAGGACCTTCTAAACGTTGCCTACCAGAATGGCCTGGAGACTCTAACTCGTACGACCGGCGGAGAGGCTGCCATTTGCCGCTCGATGGCAGAGATCCCGCAAGCGATTTCCAGGATATTCGCTCGCATCACAAGCGCCTGGTGGGTTACGCTGGCAGTTCCGGCCAAGACTCACAGCCACGTGCAAATCGGCTTGAATGCATCGTGCGGCAAGGGAAACTTGCAGATTTCCTGGCGCTCGCGCTTTCGCCTGAAGGGGGAGTAAGATGACGCGGATGGGACGTTCTCAAATCGTTCTAGTCGCGGGTCTTGGGGTTGCGCTTCTTGCCTCAGCCGGGGTTATATTCTATCAGTCCCGGCGGCTGGCGGAGGTCCAACGGAAGCGGGACGCCGACCTGCAGTCGCTCCGGGAAACTCGGGTGGCCCTTCGCCAAGCCGAGCGTCGGAACGCTGAGGCCGCGGCCAAACCCCAGGCGCCTGCGAATGACGAAAAAGCCGTGATTGCCCAGCGGAACGCCACGATTGAACAGCTCAACCACGAGATCAGCGAAGCCCATATTAGCATCAGTGAGCTCCGGGGACAGCTCTCTGACGCCAGGAACGAAAGCCAAGCGAAACTGGCAAGCGCCAATGAGCGCTGCCAGGAACTGCAGGCGAATTGGCAGAGCCGTTTTAATGCCTTGCAGCAGCAATTTGATTCTGCGCAGACCGCGCTACAGAATTCCCGCCAACGTGTTGCCGGCCTGGAGTCAGCTAATGCCAAACTGCGGAGCGAGAGTAATGGCCGCTCCGCCCGCGCTGACGAACGCGAGCAGGTGCTGGCCAACCTGGATGATCTGGATCGCCGACGAGAGGCTTATCTTTCCTCCATCACCGACCGGTGCCGGGACATTATCAACCGATTCCGAGCCATGAGCGGCATGCTGGACTCAAACCGCCAGCAGGATTCCAGCGCGTTCAGCGGCGCGGCACTGGACCTTATCCAGAACGCCATATCTCTTACCGACGATGACCTCCGGCATTTAAGTGACCTTAATGCCAGGGCATTCCGGCTCCAAAAAGAACTGTCAAAAAAGTAGAAGGTCCAAACTGCAATCGGAGCTGAAAGAACTGCCCGCCCGCACCTGCCCGCCCGCGGTCGATCGCTCTGGCGCCCGTCTCTCGCCTCACGCTGGCGACCTGCATTCAGTCTCTTGCTTAAATCAAGGGACGGGACGGCGCAACTCGTTCGGGCGCCAGGATAAATGAGCGATTGGCCAAACTGGGCCCTTTGACTGCGTCGTGGGGAGAGCCTGTCTCTCAAAACAAAACCAGTAACACCAGGGTTTCCCTTGCCAGACTGCTTCCCGCCCGGGGCCGCGTTACCACTCCGCGAGCACCCAGTAGGCCTGCAGGGTCGGCGGGATGTCGATCTCGATCCCCTGCGCCTGGCGGTTCCAGGATAGGGTATCCAAGGTTCTATTTCCCAGGGGAGATATCTCCACGAGTTTCACTGAGCGCGGGTCGGCCGCGCGGCCTTCCAGCACCAGCTTGCCCGGCGACTCGCTTTTCGCATAGATCTGCTGGGCCGTGAAAAGGTCGGCGCCGTCTTCGCTGAAGATGTAGACGTATCCGCCCGAAGGCCCTGAAAGGAGCGGTTTCCCGCCCCAGGCGGCCGACGTCAGAGCCATGGCGGCGTAGCAGTGGCCTCCGGAAACGTGATAGAGCGAAAAGTCCGGCGACTGATCGCCTTCTTTCAACTTGACGCGCAATTCGCCTTGGCTGGTGGTGACGCGCCCACTGGAATGATCGAAGCTTACAAACCGGATCGGGCGCAGCAGCATCGCGAGGTTGAGGAAGACCTGTCCCGCCGGCTTGATCGTCGCATCGTCGTGGGTCTGGGCGCCCAGCCGGTCGTCGCGGCTCTCCATGCGAATCTCGGGGTAGTGTTCATAGGAATCCTGCCAGAGCCGCATCTGCCGGGTCCAGGACCACGCCGCAATCCCGCAGAAGCCGTGTTTAACGGCTGTGAGGATACAATCCCTCATGTCTTCCGCTTGGGCGAGTTCGCTCGGAAGGTCGTCGCGGTGACGCATCCACACTTCCTGCATCATCATCGGCCTTGCCGTCTGGTTTACCGTATCGCGAAGCTTTTTAAGGAGGCCATGGATTCCCAAATAGTCAACCGCCTCTCCCAATTCCTCGCCTGTTCCTCCGCCCACGGTAACGAAGCGGTGCACTCCCGTCTTCCGCAAGGTCTCGCAAAGCGCCTGGGTCCAGTCCTTCAGGGCCTCGACCGGAACGGTTGGCTCGTTCCATAAATCCCAAGAAATGCCCGGCACGCCCTTATAGCGCAAGTTGATGCGACGCAGGAATTCCTGCTCAACAGCTCGCTTTTCAAGGCACTCGACGCTCTCCAGAAATGGGGACCAGCCGCGGGGATCGCCCATCTCCTCCGGCACCAGCGTGAACAGGTCGCCGCCGTACACAATACCGACCTTCTGGCAGAGATAGATGATGGCGTCCCAGATACGCCAGACGCGCTCATCCGGCATGGGGCTTTCGACATCCTGCAGGCTGGCGAAATAGGGAAACAGCCTGCCGTGTTCAAACAGCAAGTAATCCTTGAACCACTTGAGGTGATGGTAGTGCGGCCGGATATAGTTCACTCCGCAGCCGCGCATCTGCCGCAGATCGTCGGCAATCCGCTTCATGTTCGGCCGGTACCACATCATCTCGCCGTGCGTTGACTCGTAATAGTTCGTGCCGCTGAGGAACGATTCTGACTCCCCGATCCGGAAGTACTGGCCTTCGATATCGACGCGAGGGCCGCGCCGGGCGACCGCGTCGTTCCACACCACGAATCCGTTCTCGCCGGAGGAGACGGTCTGCCCCTGCCGCCGGACCCGCACCGACACTTCATATTCATCGGCTTCAAAGGCCTCGGGCGTCCAATGCCATTCTTTGGTCACACTCTGCCTGGCGGGCAGGCGGAGGGATTCGGTATGCGAGTCCACCGTCTCCCCGTTGCCGCGAATTTCCAGCACCACCTCCACTTCAGTCTCTTCCGGCTCAAAGCTCAGCAACCCGGCTCTCACCGCCACGGGTTCATGCTGCCGGAAACACGCATAGTTGGTTTCCACGCTTTCGACCACCACGCGGTTGGTGAGCAGGTTCAGCAAGTTGTTCATCAAGGCTGAGAAGGTGGAAGAGTTGGGAGAAAGGGGATGGGGTTCGGCCTGATGTGCCAGGTGAATCCTGCGGCTCCCATTTTCAAAATCCTGGATCAGCAAAGCGTTGGTGGCGAGCACCTGGCCGTACTTGTCCGTCCCCCACAGCAGGGGAGTGACCTGGCGGGCAGGATAGCGCTCCGGGAACACGTTGCCATGGGAAGGCTTGGGAACGGGAGCGTGGGAGCTGTTGTTGGCCACGAGCCCGAGCGGGCAGCCGGCCACGTCGATTTCAGCCGGCAGGCCGGGAAGATACCCTTGATGAACGCGCGTCACCGTGGGTTGATAGGGATGGACATAATATTTGTACCCGAGCGGCGCAACCCATCGCACATAAAGCAGGTTGTCGAGATTCAAATCTCCGGGTTTCGTTGCGTTTTTCAGCGGAGGCTCGCCCTTGTCGCTGACTGGCTGGGCGAATGGAATTCCTCCCGTGGTGAGCACCGCGCCGCCGCGTTTGAGGAAGTTGGCCATGGCGCTCCCGGAGAACACGGGGAAGGTGTCCATCGGGTACATCTCGCCGTAGGGATAGACCAGGATGTCCATCCGGCCCTTGAAGAGAATTGAATAGGAGCGGATTTGGTCTTTGTCGAGGAAGACGACTCGAACGTTCTTCTTGGCGCCCCAGACTTCCTGGAAATGCTCCGGCCGCAAGCTCGCAGGAACTTCATAGCCGGCAAAGACGGGATCCCGGAACACTCCGATGACCGTCCGTTTCTCCTCCGCCAGTTCGCGCGCCAAGCCGCAAAGCTTCTCCCCGACCATGTTTCCCGGCTCAGCAACTTCTGCGGGAGACCCGTAGCCGAAGCGCCCGGCCAGCGCCACGCCGGGAACGAAACCGGCCACCGCCTTCAGGAATGAACGTCTTCTCATCATCAAATCCTCCCCTGGGGATCTCGGTCCTCGCTCCCGGCGCCGCTCCTGGCGCCAGAGATGCGGAAGCTGCTGAATTACATGACAACGCGAAGGCTGCCCACGGACCGTTCCGGGGGCGCTTGAAGGGCTCTAACTCCCGGCCCGTGGCGACGCGCGAGCCTGTGGTTTTTTTCCGCGTGAACGGTGCTGACGCTTCATCCGGCGACCCGATCGCGATGATCACGCTTTTCGCCAGCCATCCTACCTTGAAAGGAACTAAACGTCCACCCTTGCGAGGGCCGGGAACGGACCGCTCTTCATTGGTCCGCCGTCACGTCAATCGGTAACGAATCAGCGCTGAATCGGGTTTCCTGGGCAGGCGGAATCTCAACCCTCGCTGGAGGATGTCCTTGCCGGAGAGAACTGACCGCTCCCCGGTATCGATGTTAAGGAATTCGTACGAGCGGTCCGCGTGGAGAGCTTTCAGCGGGAAGACGGCCGTTATGAAATGGCTCAAGGGGCGCTTCAGGACCACAATCAAACCTTCTTGAGTGTCCGCGAGGTGAAGCTGATAGGCTTCCCAGGCATCTTCGGCCTGGGAATATTGGGTGAGGGGATAGTAATCTCCGTAAAAGAAAGGTTCGATCTGGCGTTGTTGTTCCAGTTTCTTTTGCACATGTTCAAATGGGAAGTGAGCATAATCTTCGCTTGTCTGCGCGTGATCGTCGTGACCGAAAAGTCCGAAGGCCACGCCGGTGCACATGCTGCTGCGCAGATGATAGTCCGTATTGTCGCCGAGATTCCCGGCCAAAGTGGAATTGAGCGGGGCCCAGTACAGCAAGCCATATGTGTGACATTGATTGCCAGTAGCGCTATTGGGAAAATCTGTTCTCGTGAGCGGCACACAGCGGCTCATCGTTTCCAGGTCGATGCGCCTTCCGCCGCTGGCGCAGACGTCGATGACAAGGTTGGGATGACGCTCTTTCAGCCCGTCCCAGAAGGCATACAGTCCCTCAACCCACCGGATTTCCGTTATGCCCTGCCGGTCGGGGGCATCGGCGGCGCGCCAAAACTGCAAAGGGGCGATATTGGCGTCGTGGCGGTAGCAATCGATGCCGAATTCATCGATCTTGTTTGAAATGAAATCGGTAAGAAATTCGCGCGCCGCAGGGATTCCCAAATCGAACAATCGATCATTCTCCTTAATCTGGTTACGCAGACTCTCATTCCGCACCCAATTGGGATCTTCTTGTGAGTTTCCCCAGTTGTACACTCTTTTGTCCTTAGGGACTTCGAGCAGCCATTTGGCGTGTTCGGTGTACCAGGGCGTTCCTTCGCAAACGCGTTCCGGCTCGAACCACAGCAAAAACTTATACCCCGATTGATGGAGCAGGTTGCTGATGGGCTTAAAGCCTTGCGGGTAGAGAGTCTGGTTGACGCGCCAGTCGCCGGCGTTCGTCCACCAAGGGCCATTGCCGAACCACCCGGCGTCAATCCAGTAGTAATCCATGGTGAGCTTGTGGCGCTCGATCTGGCGGATGTTGTCGAGGTGGACAGCCGCAGAAGTTGCTCCCCAGTTCGCGTTGCACATGGGCATGGTCACCAACCGATTGCCTGCCGAAGGCCGGTGGTAAGAGAGAATCAAACGGCGCAAGAGGTTGTTCCCGCGCACCGGATCGCCCCGCCAGAACAATGTCAAGACTCGCGGCGTCCGAATCTCTTCACCCGGGTGGAGCTTCAGGTGAGTACAAGCCATGCCCGAACGCACCTGCACGCTTGCTCCGTCATGGCGGCTGAAATTCATCGCCCACTCCCCCGTCCAACCGAGGGCAACAACCACTCCCTCGCCCTTGGTCTCGAGATTGAAAAAGGGAAGAAAATCGCTCGAGGAACGCCCGCCTCCCGGCTCGACGTGCAGGACGCCTCCAATGTTGAGTTTCCGCAGCATGGGCATAAAGTCATTCATCGAGCAGGTGGCGCCCCTCGCGTAGTGAATAGCCAGGTCCTCCTGCTGCGGGGAAACCAATGTCGAATCCAAGGCTTGAATATCTTCCAGAATCGGCGTGTCCGCGCTGCCGGAGTTTTTCAGGTAAACCACCCATTCCACGGCGGGGAAGTGCTGATATTGCAAGGCTACGACTCGAATCACCAAGCCTGTCTGGGGGTCCGTATAGGTTACTTCAAATGACCTTCCGGCCTCGGTCAATCGCGGGGTGGAAGACGCCAGCTTCCACGAGGCAAGTAATTCCGATGACGGCCGTGAGTCGTAGCGGAAAGAAAAAGACGGCTTGATAACCTCGGGCAGTAACGCCGAGTCACTCTGCTTCTTCCAGCCGGCCGTTGGAGCGGTAAAAGCGTGAAGCCAGTCATCCGCCGATTGCATCTCGCGGGGATCGGGGACGGTGGTTTTCCCGGCGCCTTCCCCTTTCAAGTCCGCTGCTGCTCCCGGCGCTAAAGTTTTCTCGAGAGCGGCGCCAGCCGCAGCGGGCAGCGCCGCGGCGGTGGTAGCAAGCCGCACAAAATCCCTGCGTGTTAGTAGGTTCCAATTCATCGCTGTTTCCCCCTCGAATTCGTTTCCTTGCAGGCTCCTGCCATTCTTCGGCAAGCGCTCCGATCTTCAAACCTTAATTGACCGGTAACATACGCCTCAGTTCATCTGAATGCAATGGCTCGGGCGGGTTATCGGCGGCCGGCGGGCGAGCGACCTCGGAGGGCCTGGGAAATTGGAAGCTCCTTGGATGCGATGCAGGCGGGGTAATGACAGGTTGAAGGGATACCGCCCTGAGGGAACTGGCGGGTTGACGGCTCTCCCGCCCTGGGATTGGCCGGGGACATTTTGGCCGGTGCAAGGGGCGCTCCGGTTATGCCAGCGCCCGTTCGTAGTGGCAGGCCTCGTTCATGCAGTGTCGCGAGGAGGAGCCGGATTTCTTGTCGTATTTTTCGAGAAGAATGGGGGAGCCGCAATCAGGGCACGGCTCCGCGACAGGTTTATCCCACACCGTAAATTTGCAGTCCGGGTAGCGTGTGCAGCCATAGAAAACTTTCCGCCGCTTCGTGCGCCGTACCACAATTTCACCCGAGCAGCCTTTTTCCGGGCAGGGAATTCCAAGCGTTTCCCGTTTCACAAACTTGCAGGTGGGATAATTGCTGCAAGCAATAAACTCGCCAAAACGGCCATGTTTCTTGACCAGGTGGTTGCCGCACTCGGGACATTTTTCCTCAAGCGGGACGTCGCCGACCGCTGTGGCCGTTCCCTCTTTGATGATGATCTTCTTCGTGTTCCGGCACTCGGGATAACCGGTGCAGGCCATAAAATAACCGAAACGGCCGCGCTTCAAAGTCATCGGCTTGCCGCACTTCTCGCACGTCTGCTCGGGAACTTCGGGTGCCGGCGGCCCGGCGGAGCTGTACTTGGCGGCAAGGTCGGGAGGGAGGTCGCTGGTGCCGTCGCACTCGGGATAACCCGTGCAAGCCATGAACTGCCCGTTGCGTCCCAGGCGAATGACCATCGGCTTGCCGCACTTCTCGCACTTGACGTCGGTGGGGATGCCCTCGCCTTTCAGGTCTTGCATTTCGCGCTCGGCGAGGCGAAGGTCCTTTTTGAACTTTTTGTAGAAATCCTCGAGCGCCTTGGTCCAGGTGAGCTTGCCTTCCTCAACCGCATCCAATTCTTCTTCCATGCGCGCCGTGTAGGCGACGTCGAAAATGTCGGCGAAACTTTTGACCAGCAGATCGTTGACCACCATGCCGAGTTCGGTAGGGAAGAAACGGCCTTGGAGCTTCTCCACGTAATCGCGGTTCTGGATCACGGAAAGAATCGAGGCGTAGGTTGAAGGCCTGCCGATGCCCTTTTCTTCGAGCATCTTGACGAGAGTCGCCTCGTTGTAACGTGGCGGCGGCTCTGTGAAGTGCTGTTCGGGCAGAAGCTTTAGCAATTGCAACGCTTCACCCTGCTCGACTTCCGGCAAGCGGGCCTTCGTTTCTTCATCCTCTTCCTCAGGCTTGTCATCCCGGCCTTCTTCGTAAACGGCGCGGAACCCTTTGAATTTCTCGACCGAGCCGGTGGCGCGCAACAGATAATCCGCCGCCGCGATCGTGATGGTGGTTTGATCAAAGATGGCAGGGTTCATCTGGGAGGCGACAAAACGCTGCCAGATGAGCCTGTAGAGTTTGAGCTCGTCCGCCGAAAGATAGGAGCGAACCGCTTCCGGGGAGCGCTCCATGGAGGTGGGGCGGATGGCTTCATGGGCATCCTGCGCCCCTTTCTTGGTCTTGTAGCGAATCGCGTCCGGCGGCAAGTAAGGATCGCCGTAGGTTTTCCGGATATAGGTCCGCACCGACTCCAAAGCGCTTTCTGCCACGCGTGTCGAATCCGTCCGCATGTAGGTGATGAGGCCCACCGACCCTTCCTGGCCGAGGTCGATCCCTTCATAGAGCTTTTGAGCCAGCATCATTGCTTTCTTGGCCGTAAAATGCAGCTTGCGGACCGCCTCTTGCTGAAGCTTGCTGGTGATGAAAGGCGGCACGGGATATTTGCGCCGCTCGCGCGTTTCGACGGACTGCACGCCGTAGCTGGCCTTCTCCAGCGCCGTCCGGTGCTGGTCTGCCGCGGCCTGGTCAGGAATCTCCAGGTCTTTCCCTTGGAACTTGATCAGGCGCGCCTCGAATGAAGGAGGATTCTTTCCCTCCAGTTGGGCCGCGATGGTCCAGTACTCTCTTTTTGTGAAGGCCTGGATTTCGCGTTCGCGTTCGACGATCAGCCGCAAGGCAACGGTCTGCACGCGGCCGGCGGAAATTCCCCTCTTCACCTTATCCCACAGCAAAGGACTCACTTGGTATCCCACCAAGCGGTCCAGCACCCGGCGCGCCTGCTGGGCGTCCACCAGCCGGGCGTCAATTTCTTGGGGATGATTGAAGGCCTCCTGGATGGCCTCCCGGGTAATCTCGTTAAAGAGGACCCTGTAAAACTTTGTCTTTTTCGAATCCAACAGTTCGCGGAGATGCGAGCAGATCGCCTCCCCTTCGCGGTCGGGGTCGGCAGCCAAGTAGATAGAATCCGCACCTTTGGCGGCGGACTTCAGCGCCTGGATGGTGTCCTTCTTGTTGGGGATCATGATGTACGTGGGCTTGAAATTATTGTCGAGGTCAACCCCCAGCTCCTTTTTAGGGAGGTCCATGACGTGCCCCATCGAAGCCTTGACGGTGTACCCGGAGCCCAGATAGCGATTAATCGTCTTGGCCTTGGCCGGTGATTCAACAATAACGAGCGATTTGCCCATACTTAGCAACCTGCGATCAGATCAAAAACGATGATCCGTTTTCCTTTGCTCTGTTTGGATTTGCAGCCCTCTCAACTTTTATCATAGCTTACGAATGAAGTTCTTTCCCGGCAATTGCCGGATCAACCCGCTCATCTCCAGCTCCAATAAAGCTTGCAGGACCCGGTTTTGGGTGAGTGGCACCGTGCCCAGAATGGCGTCGATGAAGAGCGCCTCATCGACGCGCAAGGCCTCAAAAACCATCTTCTGTTCCGGCGTGAGAGACTGTTCGAACAACGTGCCGGCGCCCGCAGCAGGCTGCTCCTGATCCGATGCCTCGCCCGGGGGGAGAAGTTGCATCCTGACCTCAGGCGGGAATTCCTCGATAATGTCCATCCACTGGTCAACCAACTTGGCTCCCTGCTTGATCAGATGGTTCGGGCCAAAGCTCTGAGCCGTGGTGATGTTGCCGGGCACGGCAAAGACTTCCCGGTTTTGTTCGGTGGCCAGGCGCGCCGTAATCAAGGAGCCGCTGTATTCGCTGGCTTCAACAATCAAGACCCCCAAGGATAAGCCACTAATGATCCGGTTGCGAATCGGAAAGTTTTCCGGAGTCGGGGCCGTCCCCAGTGGAAATTCCGAAATGATCGCCCCGGATTCTGAGATCTTTTCCGACAATCGCCGGTTTTCCGATGGGTAGATCGCGTCCATCCCCCGGCCCTGCACGGCCACGGTTTTCCCCTTGGCCTCTAGCGCCCCATGATGAGCGGCCGAGTCGATCCCTCGCGCCAAGCCACTTACGATGACCAGGTTTCGTTCCGCAAGATCGCGGGACAGGCGGCGCGCAACCTGCAGACCATAGGCGGAAGGGCGTCGAGACCCAACCACGGACACGGCGTGCTCGCTGAGCACCTGAACATTTCCTCGGACGTACAAATACAGCGGCGGATCGGCAATCTCCCTGAGCAAGGGCGGATATGCCTCGCTCGTATAGGCCAGCAATTGACAATCGGCCTTCCGGGCCTCCTCAATCTCCCTTTCGGCTTCTTTCAGCCCCGCCTGAGTGAAAACCGCCTGGCAGACTCCCGCAGAGAGTCCAGAACTTTCAAGCTCCGTCAGGGAAGCCATATAGGCTGCTTGTGGCGACCCGAAGTGGGAGATCAGTTTGTGCGCGCCCCGAACCCCCAGTCCCTCGACATGAGAAAGCGCAAGCCAGAACTCGAGACCCTCATCCATGGAACCTTTGCGGCCCAATCCTGCCTTGAATTATTAGTGCTTAAAGCTTCCAGTCATCAGTTCAGGGTTGATGGGCATCAGCCACAATAAAATCGCAGAACCGGCAGGTAAAACGCAAGCTCTTTTCGAAATTGTTGAGGTTTTGGGACTTGCCCGAGAAATGAGGCAGCGAGGCTACACCGTTCGGATAAAGCAGTTAACCAAATTGGAATGAGTGAGTTAGCTTTAGCCCTAGCGATGATGCAGCAACCACTCGCCCACGTCCGCGGAAGCGTCTTCAAGAATGTCGAGGGCCGCCTTTAGCCATTGCAAAGTGGCGCTGACCCCGCGAACGCCAACCCAGATGAGAAGCCGCTCCCCGGAGCGAGCCGGGTCTCCCCAGTCAAACGGAACCCGATCATGAGCTCCCTCGGTCCGCAAGGCTATTAAAACAAGCCCTGCATAAAGAATGCCAACGCCTGCCAGGAACAGCTTGACTGCCCCGCTAAACAATGTCCAGACCATGGCACCAGCCTCCCCCCTACGCTCTACTATAATTAGACTCCTTACCCTGCGGCGAAGTTACTAAAAACTAGCCGAACTCCGTCACGGGACGGGCAACGGCTGAGCTAAGAGCTTTGGAATCAGTTCAGGCGATGGCCGAGTCTACACTACATTCGAAGTTCAGATTGAAGCGCTCGGGGAGCGTCATCCCCAGTGGGGTGAGAAGTTGCTGTTGATCTGGGCTGGGAGTCGCGATCCGCCGCAGTCGAATCTCGCGCCCATCGGTGGTGGGCAGAACGATGTCTGCGCTCTGAATGGTGGAAAGCGGCGCCAGGGCTTGGGCCGGCGAAAGGTTCGAGTTTTTGCGCCGCAGCAGATGTTTCAGTGTCACCCACAGCGCGTAGCCGAGAAACGCCACCAAGATGTGCGCCTTCACGCGAGGCTCAATCTGATGAAACAGCGGCCGGATCGCGAGTTCGCTCTTCAGCGCCCGGAAGGCGGCCTCGGCTTCGGTGAGTTGGATGTATATGTATGTATGCCCCGCCGCCGGTCGAACAGCCTATCGTAGCCGTACTCTTCATACCGTTGCCGCATGCGCCGCAGGCCCGGTTGGAAATCCCGATGATCTCCGCCGCTTGCCACCACACGATCCGTTTCGCCATCGCCCGCAAAATGACTTCTTGCACTTTCATCGCCCGCTCCCAGGCGGCTTCCGAGTATCTTCGCATTCTGCCTCCTACCCGACAGAATGCCCGACCTCCTCACCGGCTCCAGCGGACAGATCACGTGCTAACTCAACCGGACATTTGATGTGCTAACGACAATTACTCAATTCTTACTTGCGCCGCGGGCCGCTGGGTTGCATATTAGCAAAGCCGTTGGGAACGCAGCCCACGAACCTTGCATCCCACACCCGCGTTTTCCATCCCCATGCCTGCAGGACAAGACAAAGCTCAGCGGCAAGATTTATGTATTAACTAAGTAGTTACTTGACTTAATGACGACCAAGGCCTAGAATTGCCCGCGCTCGTTCTCTTCGTATTCAGGAACTTGCCGAGACGCCCAACTGGGAGTGATTTAGCGGAGAGTGGATAACAATTTCCGTTGAGGGACCGGGTTCGGCGCAAAGGGTGAGGATATGCCTTGCCCTCGATTTGTGATCGACCCGAGGAGGTTAAAATGGGGAAGCGAATCCCTGGTTTGACGATTATTTTGGGCTTGATTGCCGTGGCCACCTTGGGGTGGCCCAACTCGACTCCTGCACAGCAAGGGCCGGGGCATTCGATGGCCATTGTGGTGCACGAAGAAAACCACGCTACTTCTCCTCCGTTGCGCAATATTCCCCCTATTCCTTCGAACGTCCTGAACAAACTGTCGATTCTTTTGCGCCATCCTCATCCCCTCCAGGGTGTGCGGAGGCTGCTGCCGGACCCTGCTCTGCAAACCTCTTTCGGCCCGCTGGTGGGAACGAGCAGCGGATCGGATTTTTTCGGTGTGGGCGTCGGGCTGGGCACCTTCGATCCCATGTATGCCCCACCTGATACCAACGGAGCAGTTGGCCCCACCGAGTATGTGCAGTGGGTGAACGTTAATTTTGCGGTCTTTGCCAAATACGACAGCGAGGTGATTAACGGCAATACCTACAACGCCGGCCAGGTAGTTTCCGGCCCCATTGCCGGGAACGCCTTGTGGAGCGCGCTCGGGGGCGCCTGCGCCAGCAACAACAGCGGCGATCCGGTTGCCGAATATGACAAGCAGGCGAACCGCTGGGTGCTGCTGCAGCCGGTGTTCAAAAATCCTTACACGCTCTGCGTGGCGGTTTCGCAGACCTCGGACGCCACGGGTTCCTACAATCTCTATTCGTTTCCGATCACCAGTGGCTACTTTCCGGATTATCCCAAGCTGGTCGTCTGGCCGGACGGCTATTACGTTTCCTACAACTCGTTCCAGGGGAATTCGTTTGTGGGGGCGGCGGCCTGTGCTCTCGATCGCACCAGCATGCTTCAGGGTAAAGCGGCGACCATGCAGTGCTTCCAACGGAGTTTCGGAGACGCGAGCCTGCTTCCCTCCGATCTGGACGGAGACTCCGGCGCGGCAGGAACCACCGGACCGCCTCCCGCCGGCGCGCCCAACTATTTTCTCGAGCTCGGTGGTTCAACCTCGCTCGATCTGTATAAGTTCCATGTCGATTGGACAAACTCCAGCAATACGACCTTCACAGGACCGACCTCTATCACGGTGCCTTCGTACAGCCTGGCCTGTGGGGGCGGAACCTGCATTCCGCAGTATGGGACCTCGGCGGGGCTGTTAGACTCCCTGGGTGACCGGATGATGTACCGCGTGGCCTACCGGAATCTTGCGGGTATCGGAACCTTGGTGGCGACACATTCCGTGGATACCGGAAGCGGGAACACGGGCGTCCGCTGGTATCAAATCCAGGGCCTCGACACAACACCCACCGCGGTTCAAGAGAGCACCTTCGCTCCGGACTCAAACTATCGATGGATGGGTTCCATCGGCATGGATAAGTTTGGCGATATTGCCCTCGGCTACAGCGTTTCCGGCAGCTCCATGCATCCGGCCGTCCGCTACACAGGCCGCCTGTCCAGCGACACACCGAGTACGATGGAGGCTGAAACCAGCATCGTGGAAGGCGGCGGCTCGCAGTCGAGCACCCTCAGCCGCTGGGGCGACTACAGCGCCATGTCCATTGACCCGGTGGATGATTGCACTTTCTATTACACCAATGAGTATCTGCTGAGCGATGGCTCCTTCAACTGGAGCACCCGGGTCGGATCCTTTGATTTCACCGGCTCCGCCTGCGGCAATGCCTCCTTTTCGGTCTCGGCTTCACCCACCATCCAAGCGGTAGGCCAAGGTTCGAGCGCCGACTATACCCTGGCGCTAAGCCCTTCGAATAACTATTCCGGCACCGTTAACCTCAGTGCGGTTGGCTTGCCCACGGGAGCGACACCCACCTTCAGCAACGGCTCGATTCCCGGCACAGGAGGCAGCTCGACGCTGACCGTCAGTACGGACAATTCGGTGGCTTCCGGAACGTACAACTTTAATGTCCAGGGCAGCGACGGAACGCTGGCCAGCCTGACGCCGCTGGTGCTGGTGGTTACGCCACCAACCACTCCGGACTTTTCAATTTCCGCGTCGCCGTCCTCGGCCACCGTGGACCAAGGGCAAAGCGCCAATTACACGGTGACGGTGAATTCGCAGAACAGTTTCAGCGGGACGGTTAACCTGAGTGCGAGCGTCTCGCCTTCGGGTCCGACAACGAGTATCCCGCCTTCGGTTTCGGTAACCTCTTCAACGCCTGGCCAGGCGACCTTGAATGTGTCCACAACCAGTTCGACAACGACGGGCGCCTATACGGTCACCGTCACGGGCACGAGCGGCAGCTTGACCCATCAAACACAGGTCAACTTGCAGGTGAACGCCGCTGGGCCTACGGGCAGCTTTGCGGTCAGCGCTTCCTCCGGAACTCTCACCGTGGCCGTCAACGCGAGCGGTACTGATAGCATCATCCTGACGCCGTCAGGCGGATTCACCGGCAGCGTCAGTCTCAGTCTTAGCGGACTGCCGCGCTGGACAAGCGCCAGCTTCAGTCCCAATCCTGTTTCGATTACGGGGACAGGTTCGGGTAGTTCCGTCCTGACGGTGACGACCAACAAGCGAGCGCAGCAGGGTAGCTACCCGCTGACAGTTACGGCGACCAGCGGCAGCCTGACCAGCCAGACATCGCTTACGCTGGTCATTGGTTCGACCTCCTCGCCAGACTTTTCGCTTTCCGCCTCGCCTTCCAGTCAGACGGTGACCCAGGGTTCGGGCACCAGTTACGGCGTGACCGTCACGCCTTCGGGCGGGTTCACGGGGACGGTGGGCTTCAGTGTGAGCGGCTTGCCGAGCGGCGCAGGAGCAAGTTTTAGTCCCATTTCAGTCAGTGGCTCCGGCTCAACCACCATGAGCGTGACCACCGCCAGCAACACCCCCACCGGCACCTACAGCTTGACGATTACCGGCACCAGCGGCAGTCTCACGCATACAACTGGCGTCACACTGGTGGTTGGCGCTCCCGGCTCGGGAGACTTTTCCATTGCTGCTTCGCCGGGCAACGTGACGGCCAGGAGCGGCAGCACTGCCAATTACTCGATTAGCGTTACGGCCTCAGGCGGGTTCACGGGCACGGTGGGCTTCAGCGCCAGCGGTCTGCCGAGTGGCGCAATTGCCAGCTTCAGTCCCAGTTCCGTCAGCGGCTCCGGCTCGTCCACCCTTACGGTAACG
Organism: Terriglobia bacterium; assembly: GCA_035532595.1. Taxonomy (GTDB): domain Bacteria; phylum Acidobacteriota; class Terriglobia; order UBA7540; family UBA7540; genus JAMCXS01. The sequence goes on from DATKQU010000094.1 coordinate 30,114, forward strand.
ACCTCCGGAGTGAGCAAGGGCACATATACACTCACGATTACCGGAACCAGCGGAGCACTTGTGCACTCGGTTTCCGTGGGACTGAAGATCCATTAAGGTCCATTTCCAGGGGCTGCGCAGGAGGCTGCGCAGTCCCTGCCACTCTGTGGTCGAATGAACCGTTGCCAAGCCCGGCGTGGGACGCGACCTTCCAATGCCCGCCAGAATGTAACCTTGCCTCGCACATTCCTGCGACGCTTTCAGCTTCATCTCAAAACCCCGCGCCTTGAGTTCCTGCCTTCGTCCAGATAGTCCGACCTCCATCAATATCACGGCCGGGACCGCCCCGGGAGAATCTTGGGGACGTTCAGTTCGGTAACTTCGCTCACACGGATCGGTGACTGTTATCACTGCGGCAAGAGGGAAGAGTATGGGTTACTGAGTTAGGAGTCGCAGCCAGACGCAAGTGAGGAAAACGGCATGGGGAACGAATCCAGAACAAAAAGCATCCTGGTGATTGACGACGACGAACGGGTATTGACGGCGCTTGAGTGCTTTCTTGAAAACGAAGGCTACGAGACCACCACGGCCTGGAGCGGGCGCGAGGGGATGGACTTGCTGCGCTCGCGAAAGTTCGACTTGGTTTTGCTGGACGATTATCTTTGGGACATGGATGCCAAAGCGATCCTGCAAGAGATCCGGAGAATGGCGATTCAACCGCTGGTCATGCTGACCGAGAGCGCGCCGACGCCCGGCGACCTGAAGCGGTACGCCGAGCTGGGCGCCCACAGCCTGGTCGGGAAGTGGGCCTCGTGCGATGAGATTGCCGTTGCGGTGCGAGAGTGCTTTGCGCGAAAGGCACTCGAAAGGGTGTTAGTTTGAAAATCCGGTCGCAGCTACGAAGAGAACCCGAGGGAGGCATGACAGCTCTGCTGCTGCGCGATGGGGCTGAGTATTGGGGCGAGCTGAGGGCGGCTCTGGAGGATCAGTTCCTGCGCGTTTGCGAGGTCCGCTGGTTCAGCGAGGCTGCGAAATGTTTGAAAGGCCCCGAGCCACCGCAACTGGTATTCACGGCCGTGTTGCTGGCGGATGGGGACTGGGAAAGAGTCCTGCTTCTGGGAAAGAGGAAAAGCGTGCCGGTGATCGTTGTGTCAACCTGCCTGGACGTGCGCTTTTGTCTGGACGTCCTGGAAAAAGGCGCCTTCGACTTCATCGTGCCGCCTTTTGAACAAGACGACGTGGCCTACGTGGTCCGCAACGTGGGCTGGCGCGCGGCGCCAGGGACACCTTGGCTGGCGCCCCGTGCTGCTTGAAGCGGGCCCGGCGTCAGCAGAAGCCAAAGGTTGGCGTTAGCCCTTGCGGCGGGCGGCGGTGCGCCGGCTGCGGAAGGTGGCGCGGGCGCGTATGCGCTTGAGCACATGCGAATGTGATCGTGATCACAGCTTGGCCCGAGCAACTGTTCTAGGCTCACAGGCGAGGAGAACCGAAGGATGCGGAAGAGCCAGCGGGGAGTCTTAGGTCGAATCCTTCAGGGGGGTGCCATGCCACAAGACGAGCGAGACATCCTGGCCATTCTCAGGCGCGAGCTGGAGTATATCGAAAAGGGAGGCTATGGGGCTCCCGTCCAGGATCCGACCAGCGCAACGTCCACGATCTTTGCGGATTCGCTGACCTGCCTGAATTACGGGTACCCGTACCGCACTCATCCCTGCGCTGAATGCCCGCTGATCGATTTCGTTCCGCCGGAGAAGCGAGCAACGGGGATGCCCTGTCACGAGATTCCTCTCGACGCCACGGGAAGGACGGTGGAACGGTTCGCGCAAGGGGAAGACCAGCAGGAAATGCAGGAAGTCGTGAAAGGCTGGCTTCGGCAGGCCATCCAGCGCCTTGAATCCGAACGCTCGGCGCAAGGCCAAGCAACTTAAGCAGTGGAGCGCGCTTACGCCTGGGCGAGCGACCGGGCGAGCGGTTGGCGGCTGACCGGACCACGACGTGAGGGCGCTATTCACGGACAACATACGGCGATCGGCGGAAAAACGGCAGAGTCGGCCCAATCGAGAAAGGAGGGCAGATGAGAGCCAAAAGAACGAGAGCCGCCCACAAGGTAACCACCGAGTTCTCCGGAGTGTCCAGGATTCCGGGAAAAGGGAAACTTGATCGTTCCTCCCAGGCTCCGCCATCCCTGAGATTGGTTCCCGCCCCGCCGCCGCGCGGCGCTTCCAAAGCCCGGCGCTCTTTAGAACCTTCCGCGGCAACAGCACCGCGTCATCACGATGTTTCGGCCTGGTCGGAAGCACCTCTTTCAGTCCTTGTCTCCCACATTGTCAGCGAGCACCACCGATTCACCTACCGGCAACTCCGCCGGCTGGAACGCTTGCTGGCCCAGGTGGTGGACCAGCATGCCCGCGAGTATCCCCAACTCATCGAACTCCAGGTGTCATTCCTGGCTTTGAGCGACAACCTGACCACCCACATGATCCGGGAGGAGCAAATGCTCTTTCCTTACATCCTCCAACTGGAAGAGGCGGTGGAGCACGGAGAACGCCTGGCGCGGCCGGTTTTTGGAAGCGTTCGCGACCCCATGGATGTGCTCATGGTGGAACACGAGGGGATAAAGGCTGCTCTGGAAAAGATTCGCGTTGCCGGGGATGCTTATGCTGTTCCGCTTGAAGGGAGCGCGGCCTGGAAGGCGCTGGCCAGGGGCTTGAAAGCCCTTGAGCAGAATCTGCATCGCCACCTTCAGCTCGAGGATACCGTCCTCTTCCCGCGCGCGGTCAGTGCGGAAAACTCTGACCGCTACTTGGTCGAGGTCTAGCCGCAGTGGATCAATGACTTGGTTTTGGAATGGACGTACGCAAAAAGGAACCGAGTATTGTCAGCCCTCACCTGCATCATTACTTAAATCGATATTCTCTGGCCGCGGTCTTCCCATCTCATGAAAAGGTTGCCGTCGCCGATTTTATTAGGGCGTGAGAATTCAAGGGAAAAGTCGTGTTGTGATGCCCATCACATTGACCCGTGAGCAAGCTCACTGCCCGGCTGGCGCGAGACTGCTACAAATACGTATCTAGTTCGGTAATTTCTGGAAGTTCAGGCAGTCCAGGAAAGAGTAGCAGAATGAATCTCGAGAACCGGGCAGGAATTATCAGCATGGAGCTTGGTCTTCCTAACATAGAAGGCGGTTGTTATGTGGGCCGCGCAAGCGGTTCCGCCAATCGGGAAAGCATGCCGCTCTTTCCAATCAGATGGTCTGAAATCAGCACTGGCAATGATATTGACTCATATAATAACTGCGTTTACGATGTGATAAAGGTCACAGAAGTTTGCGTGCCATATAGGTTAAGAAAAAGACGGTACAGGTTATTCCAACTCTGCTTCCAACTGGGCTCAACGGCCTAGACCGCCAACGTGCGGTTAATCGACGGGTGCTAAAAGGTCAATGAAAATGAGTCCAACGGCTCGACAAAGCGGAAGAGGGGAGAGCGAGATGAGGCGACTGCTGCAATTCATTTTCGGAGCCGCACTGTTGATAGGTGTGTTTGGGTTTTCGGCGATGGCCAACCTTTATGCTCAGCGGCGGCCCGCTGCGGAAAAGGGTCCTTCCGTGGCCTGGAAGGCGCCCCTGAAAGGCAACCCAGGCGACTACGTTGGCGCCGAGACGTGTGCCGGCTGCCACCGCGCCGAAGCTCAGGAGTTTTTCAAGACACCCCACGCTCAAGAAGGCGAGGCCGTCCAGTCGGTCGCTCCCGCCCCGGGAAAGGCAGAATCACCGTCCGTCGCAGCGGGGCGGAAGGTTTATAACGACATGATGTGCGCGGGCTGCCACCAGATTGGCGGCAAGGGTGGCACGGTTGCGATGTCCTTGGATGAAGTGGGCGCCCGCCGGACCCGGGAAGAGTTGATGGACCGCATGCTCAAGCGGCGCGCCGGAACGGTTATGCCCACGCTCCCTCCGGAAACGTCGGACGAGAAGATCAAAGACCTCGTGGACTACTTGATGACCTTGAAGGGCGGAGAGACCGCGACGGAAGCCACGCCCGCGGCAACCACGCCCACAACCGTCAGCGGATGCGAGGTTTGCCACGGGCCGGGCCGGGCCCATGCCGAGGCCGAGCAAGTGGCGGCCGGGGATCCGGCAAAGATGGAAGCGGGCACCAAACTCATCTTCCATTTCGACGCCAGCCCCAAAGAAAACTCCGAACGCTGCCTCTCCTGCCACGAAAGCGGCAAGGCGCAGGATGCCTTTGGCCATTCCACCCACCTGGCGGCCGGGGTGGCGTGCCAAGACTGCCACGCGATTCACTTGGTGGAAGCGGCCGAAAATCCCAAGAAAGTGGCGCTGGGGTCCGCCCAGAGCAACTTCTTCTCGGTTCCGAAACTGCCGGAGGAAAACCGCTGGCTTCACAACAGCCTGCTGAAGGAAGCGCAGCCGGGTCTCTGCGAAAGCTGCCATCGCACGGTGCAGGCGCAATTCGCCCTGCCGGAGCATCACCGGGTTCCCGAGGGTTTCATGAAGTGCACGGATTGCCACAACCCTCACGGCACCATGAACCAGTTCCAGTTGGCCAAGGCTAATTGGGAGACCTGCGTGAGCTGCCATGTGGAAAAGCGCGGGCCCTTCCTGTATGAACACGCGGTGGTGAGAGTGGAGGGTTGCGGATCTTGCCACACTCCCCATGGAAGCGTGAACAATTTCCTGCTGAAACGGCGTGAGCAGCGGCTGCTGTGCCTGCAGTGCCACACGGTCGTTCACACCACTGCGCCGATAAGCGGACTTCACGGTCAGGCTAATGTACCGCACGGCCGGGGCGGCTATCAGACTTCTGGAGACTGCACGCGCTGCCACGTGGCGGTCCACGGATCAAACTTTGATGAGTACCTGCTGCGGTAGCGATAGGAGGTGTCGCGTGCGAATCGGACGTTATTTGCTCTTCTTGACGGTAATCTTATTGACGGGCTTCCCGGTACTCAAGGCACAGGACCAGAGCGAGCCCTCGCCTCAATGGGGAGGATTCGGGGTCCAGGGCTCGGCCAGCATGGGATATCGTTTTACGGACGTCAAGGGATATGAGCCGATGTTTGAAGAGATTTACAATCTCAAGCAAGGGCCGCGGCTCATGGACTTCAACCTGTTCGGCCGCGACGATGGGACGAACCCGTTTGCGAACTCTTTTTCACTGAACCTGAGCGGCATGGGCGGAGACCCTTATCCCAGCGCGCAGTTTACCCTCTCTAAGCCCAAGCTCTATGATCTGCGCGTCAACTGGCGCCAATCGTATTTCTATTGGAACCAGAATGACGGGATTCTCCTCCCGACCCGGGGGACTACCGGACTCACCGATAATCATGACTGGGCCAATGTGCGGAAGATCGGCTCGGTCGATTTTACCCTGCACGCTACGAACAACCTGCGCTTCAACTTCCAGTACTACCGGACGTCGTTCAGCGGCGCAACGTTCACAACTTTCTCGCCGGACTTTTTTGGCTCCCCGAGCAACTTTGGTACCCTTGCCCGGGCGAATGCTTACTATATGTATGCACCCGTTTTCGATAATACGAACCGCATCACGGGCGGCTTGGACTACACCTGGAATAACTGGAACTTCCATTACAACGTCGGCTACCAAACTTTTACCGACCATATGACATTCAACAACGTCGCTTCTCCCGAGTTTGCCATTGATACCACCACGGCCTCCAACGCGACGACGCCCCTGACGAATGCTTCCTGGACTGATTACCGGGAGCTAAAGACTCCTGTCAGCGAATTTTCTTATACCGGCAAGCCCTACCGGTGGCTGCAAACGCGCGGCAGCTACATGTTTTACCGCTACCGCGGCCCGGCCACTTTCGACCAGTCCTACAATGGCTTGAACCCGGCCCCCTACTCCGTATCGCAGACCGGCCGCGTCGAGGTTACCGAGCCCAACAACATTGTTCAGCAAGGGTTCACCTTCAACGTGAAGCCCTGGTGGGACATCGATCTGGATTATCGCTATACGAGATTCACCACCAGCACCGAAGGGCAGCTTACAAGTCTGCTCAACGGGACGACCCCTGCAAGCGGGGTGGTATCGAATGACTGGAAAGACGGCATGCACCAGGTCGATTTCAGCATGATGTTCACGCCAACCAGCAATCTGGTGATTCGCCCTGGCGTCTCCTTGTTTAAGTCCGACATTGAGGTTCTAGAGGACGGCGCGGCCGATCCCGCGCGCTCGCTGCGGACCAAGAGTGTGTCGCCGATCCTGAGCGCTCTTTACCGGCCCTCGAAATGGTTCACCCTCCGGGGAGAGATCCACACCTATAACCGAGGCTCTTCCTACACAGCTCTCACGCCGCACACCGACACCACCGGGCGCGTGGTGGCATCGCTTCGCCTGAGTAAGAAATTTTCCTTGGATGACGAAGTGTACATCGTGAACCAGCAGTTGCTGGCGACCAATTTCCACGCCAAGGTCCATTCGAACTCGACGATGCTGACTTATACGGTGAACCCAAAGTACTCACTGTTTGCGGGCTTTACCTACGACGATGAGTTTGCTTCCGGCGATATCACCTATCAGCGTTCCACGGTTATAACCGACACGCTGCGCGACCAAGCGATCAACCGGGTGTGGCAGGCGGGCTTTGACGCCAAACCCTCGAAGTACTTCGGCATTCGTTTTACCGGGAACTTTGAGCGCACCACCGGCCTGGGCCAAGAAGGCGGGGTCAATCCGGTTTACGGCCCGCTGACCTGGCCGCTCGGGACCGGCTCGGTTTATTTCAACTTTCCCAAGGCTGGCACGCTTTCGGTGGATCTGCAGCGGACTTATTACATCCAGCAGATTATCACCGCCAACAACTTCAGCGCCAATATGTTGATGATCCGCTGGACACGTGATTTCTAAAAGGGTTCGTGCTATCCTGCGGACAAAGGCAAGCTGAAAAGATCTCGACCAATCCAAGATTCGCAGGCCGGCGGCCTGCACGTGAGGAGGAAAAAGGTGAAAAAGCTGACGCGCAGGATAACACATTTGGCTTTAATAACTTTTGTGGCGGGTTCCTATCTGGTGGTGCTGGCGCCCGGCGTCTGGGCAAAAGGCAGCGCGAAAGCCGGCAAGTCGCTTTACGACGGAAAGTGCGCCATGTGCCACGCCCAGAATGGCAGCGGCGACAGCTCCATGGGAAAGGGCATGAAGGTGCCCGACCTTCGATCCCCAGCCGTGCAGAAGCAAACCGACGCCCAGCTTGCCGACGTCATCGCCAAAGGGAAGAAGATGATGCCGCAATACGGCAGCCAGATCAGCAAGGAGCAAATCAACGACCTGGTGGCCTATATCCGCGAACTGGGGTCGAAAAAGAAATAAGGCCAAAGTGCCAAGGGAAAATTGAACCGCCTTAGAGGCCACGCCGGAGGGAACGCAAATGAATAAGACAGTGAAAGCCGGGTTGTTCTTCATGGCACTCACCATCGGAATAGGGCTGTCTTCGATCTCCTCTTTTGGCACCATGGAAATCGCCAAGAAGGAGAAATCGGCCTGCACGACCTGCCATGTGAAGGTGGGTTCCAAGGATCTCAACGCCGTGGGCCAGTGTTACGCGAAAGAGAAGTCTCTGAAGAAGTGCGAAGCGAAAGCTGAGCAAAAGAAGAAGTAACAAGGGGGTCCTCCACGGCGGAAGTTGCCGCGGGATGACGGATCGGAGGGCGTCATGAACCTCGTCCCTTATTTAGTCACTTGGATACCGCTTGCTGTGGTTGTCCTCGTGCTGGCCATTTACCGCAACATGATGGCCAGTCACGAAGATGAGACGATCCACGTACTGGAAGGCGATGCTCCCGCTGTGACCGCGCAGGTCAAGCTCTCTCGGAAGCTGCAAGTTATCGAACGTTGGGGCAAGATTCTCACCGTCGTGGTGGTTGTTTACGGCCTGGTCATCGCCGGCATGTATCTCTACTTCATTTGGCAGCAAGGTGCGAAATTACCGGGATGAACGTTGAGCCACTGGGAACAACTACGATCGATGAGCGTCCGGCCCCGTTATCTCTTGCTGTGCGCCGTTCTTCTTGCCCTCGCAACGCCGGGCCGGGCGCAAACCTCCGGGGGGCTTGACTGCACCTCCTGCCATACCGATAAGGCTCAGGCCCTCAAGACCTCCGCGCACGCGGCCGTGAGCTGCACCACCTGCCACGCGGATATCACAACCTTTCCTCACCCCAAAAACATTGTGCTGCCCAAGTGCAGCCAATGCCACGCAAAGCAAGCCACGGAGTATGCCCGGAGCGCCCACGGCCTGGCCCAAGCCGGCGGCAACCAGGCGGCGCCCACCTGCCAGGTTTGCCACGGGGACGCCCACCAACTGGCCAGAACCAACACCTGGGCCTTTAAGAAGTCCATCCCGGAATTATGCGGGGGTTGCCACAACCAGATTTATGAGAAGTACCATGCGAGCGTGCACGGCCAGGCGATCGAGCGAGGTGTTTATGAAGCTCCTGTTTGCACCACCTGCCACACCGCCCACAGCGTCGAGCCGCCCAGCAATCCAACCTCGACAGTTTTTGCAACGCACATCCCAGAAACCTGCGGGCAGTGTCACGCCAACGTTCGGCTAACCAGCAAGTTTAACCTGCCCCCGGACCGACTGCTGAGCTACGACGCTTCCTTCCACGGCATGGCGTCGAAGGAGGGCTCGGAGACGGTGGCGAACTGCGCCAGTTGCCACGGCATCCATATGATCCTTGCATCTGCCGACCCGCGCTCGACGATTAATCCCAAGAACCTGCCGAAAACCTGCGGCAAGTGCCATCCCGGCGCGGGGGAGCGCTTTGCGCTGGGGCCGATTCACGAACTCCCTGGCCTGGCGGAGCCCGCCGGAGTTCGCTGGATTCGGGATTTTTATCTGCTGCTGATTCCGCTCCTGATCGGGTTGATGTTCTTGCACAACGCCGGGGACTGGATTCGCAAGCTGAGCGATCTCCGCCTGCTCAGGATCAAGCGAGTCCCTCTCCCGCTGGTTTTTCGTCCCGCCGCCGAGCCTGCGGAGGGAAATAACATCCGGATGTACGGCTTTGAGCGCCTGCAGCATTTCCTTCTTCTGACCTCCTTCACGGTGCTGGTGTGGACGGGGTTTGCCCTCAAGTATCCCACCGGCTGGTGGGCGCAGCCTTTGCTGGTGTGGGGATGGGCATTACGCGGCCTCGTGCACCGCGTCGCCGCGGTGGTCTTCATGGCTGTGGCGGGCATGCACGTGATTTCCCTGATTAAGAGCCGGAAACTGCGGCGCCACTGGCTGGGCCTCTGGCCGCGGCTTGAGGATGCGCGTGAAGGTTTTGAGACCTTTGCGTATAATCTGGGGTTGAGGCGGAAACGTCCCCGGCGCGCTAATCACAATTACGTGGAGAAGGCGGAATACTGGGCTGTGGTGTGGGGCGCGGTGCTGATGAGCATCACCGGACTGATGCTTTGGGCGCACAACCTGGTGCTGGCGTGGCTGCCCAAGAGCTTTCTGGACTTCGCGACCGCCGTGCATTTTTACGAGGCGGTGCTCGCCGCCCTTGCCATCGTGGTCTGGCACCTCTACTCGGTGATTTTTGATCCCGAGGTCTACCCGATGGATCCGGCATGGCTGACCGGACGCAGCGTGCGGCGGCGCGAGGGAGCGCCGCCCGAGCCGGAAGACGAAACGGCTGACAGTTCCACGGAACCCCAGGAGGAAAACAGCAAGGATGTTTAAGCAGGGCAATGGGTTTGGAAAATGGCTTTCTCCGTACGTTTATCTCTCCGGCAATTGGTTGAGCCGCATCGGGGTGGTGCTGGTCACCACGGCGACGGTCTTCTGGATTTATTTGTTACCCCGCACGGTCCGCGGTGAAGTCACCAGTCCTTACATCGGCATTTTGATCTTCATGATCCTGCCCGGAGTTTTCCTGGGCGGTCTGATCCTGATTCCCTTGGGGATCATTCTGCGTTCGCGCCGAGAGCGGCACAAAGGCATTTACCCGTCGTACTTTCCTCCTCTGGACTTTAAGAATACTGAGCTGCGGCGCCTGCTTCTCTTTGTGGGCGTCACGACGTTCCTCAACGTGATCATCATGGGCCAGCTCGCTTACAGCAGCATCAATTACATGGATAGCGTGACCTTCTGCGGCAAAACCTGCCATACGGTCATGCAGCCCCAATATGTCGCTTACGAGCACTCACCGCACGCTCGCGTAGCGTGCGTCGAATGCCATATCGGTCCCGGAGCTTCCTGGTTCGTGCGCAGCAAGCTGTCGGGAACCTATCAAGTCTTCGCGACAACTTTTAATACCTATCCGCGCCCCATTCCGGTCCCGGTGACCAGCCTGCGGCCGGCCCGCGAAACCTGCGAGCAGTGCCATTGGCCGGCGAAGTTTGAAGGGAATCGCCTGGTGATTATTCCGCAATACGCTGATGATGAGTCCAACACTCTGACCAAGACCGTCCTGCTCATGCATATCGGCGGGGGCGATGGGCTGGGCGGGATTCACGGCGCCCACGTGGGCCCCGGAATCACCATTCGCTACGGGTCGGACGAAAGCCGGCAGAAGATGCAGTGGGTTGAATACAGCAACGCCCAGGCCGGGAAGAAGACTCTCTTTGTGGATGATAAGACGAACCCCAAAACCGTGAATCCCGAAAGCGGCCGGGTGATGGATTGCATCGATTGCCACAACCAGCCCACCCATGTTTTCCATCTGCCGGGACAGGCCATGGACGACGCAATGGCGGCGGGAAAGATCTCCCCGGCGCTTCCCTACGTCAAGAAGGAAGGGGTGGCCCTGCTGCAAGCGGAGTACCCGAGCCAACGCGAGGCCTCGCAGAAGATTGCGGAAGGCTTGGAGCAGTTTTACAAAGAGAAATATCCGGGAGTTTTCGATTCTCAGAAGGCGGAAATTTCCAAGGCGGCCAAGGCTGTGATGGCGATCTACTCCCAGAACGTTTTCCCCAAAATGAAGGTGACGTGGGGAACGTACCCCAACAACCTTGGCCATATGAACTTCCCCGGTTGTTTCCGGTGTCATGGAACTCTCCACGCCAGCGACGATCCGAGCAAGATGGTTCCCCAGGACTGCAACACCTGCCACAACGTGCTGGCGATGGGGGATCCAAGTCCCAAGATCCTGACCGATCTGGGACTTGGCGGGACGGCCGCCAAGCCTCAGCAATAAGCACACCGCCTGCGGGCTGAGAACGAAAACTCGCAATTCAGCAAGGCTCGGAAACCGCGCCGGGCGCGCGCCTTCGGGCAAGGCGAACTTGGGCGCCGCGGACTCGCGAATCTCTGCCGAAGGTGGTATGCTGGACGGCAAGCCATATCACTTCATCAGGTGTCCGGAGGACCGCGAAAATGCTTTTCTCCTCCGTCGCTGTAGCGCAAAATCCGGGAACCGGAGGACTCCAGATCGCGTGAGGATTTTGGCGCTCAACGCGGGTTCCAGCAGCCAGAAGGGCTGCCTGTATCATTTGGGAGAGCCGCTGCCGCAATCTCCTTCCCAGCCCGTTTGGGAAGCCCGCATGGAGTGGGCGCCATCGTTCCAGAACGCCCGGCTGGGGGTAAAGACCTCCGCTGGCGAGGCGGTGAACGAGCCGCTCGACTTCTCTTCCCGGTCGGCCGCCAGCCTGGTCCGGACTGACCATTGCTCACGCTCTGCCATTGCAGTCTGCTGCGGGGAAGCAAGATCGATCGTTCGGAGGGAAAGTTTATGAGTGAAGCAGTTTTTGCCCACCGGATCCAGTTTGCCTTCACGGTGATGTTCCATTATCTCTTCCCGATTCTCACCATGGGGCTGGGTTTTTTTATCGCCGTCTATTCCACGCTCCACATCGTGACCAAGGATCAGCGCTACGCTGACGCGGCTCAATTCTGGGCCAAAATCTTCGCCATCAATTTCGCCCTGGGAGTGGTGACGGGGATTCCGCTCGAGTTCGAGTTTGGAACGAACTGGAGCCGATTTTCAAGTTTCGGCGGCGGAGTTTTCGGGCAGATGCTCCCGCTCGAGGGCGTCTATGCCTTCTTCCTCGAATCGGGATTTCTGGGGATGTTCCTGGCGGGCGAACGCCGGGTGGGACGAACGCTCCATTGGCTGGCCGGGCTGGGTGTGGCTTTCGGTTCTCTGCTCTCCGGTTACTTCATCGTCGCCACCAACGCCTGGATGCAGCACCCAGTGGGGTATGAAATGGATCCCTCGGGCGGGGTGCGCCTCACCTCCTTTTGGGCAGTGCTGCTCAATCCCTACGCCGGCTGGGAGTACGCTCACACCATCAACGGTGCACTGCTCGCGGCCGCCTTCGTGATCGGGGGCGTAGGAGCCTACTATCTGCTCTCCAATCGCCACCTGGAATTTGCCCGCTTGTCGGTAAAGACGGCGGTGATTGCCGGGGTCATCCTGGCGCTCACCCAGCTTTTCCCCACCGGCGATTTGAATAGCGCGAGTGTAGTCCGCTACCAGCCAACCAAGCTGGCTGCCATGGAAGGCCTTTTTGAAACCCAGAAAGGCGCTCCGCTGGCCATTATCGGAATGCCCGACACCGAAAAGGGCAAGCTGATCGATCCCATCTACGTGCCCAAAATTTTGAGCTTCCTGGCCTATGGACATTTTCAGGCCACCGTTGACGGACTGAACGTCTATCCCAAGAATCTCTGGCCTCCCGTGGAACTGACTTATTACAGCTATCACATCATGGTGGGCCTGGGATCGATCTTTATCGCCCAGATGTTGATCGGACTTTTCCTGTTGTGGAGGCGCAAACTTTACTCCAGCCGCTGGTTCCTTTGGATGCTGATGTTGACCGTTCCTTTCCCCTACATCGCCAATGAGGCCGGATGGGTTGTTTCCGAAGTGGGGCGCCAGCCGTGGCTGGTGTACGGGCTCATGATGACGCACGCGGGAACCTCCACCAACGTCGCCGCCGGTGAAACGGTCTTTACGACGATGGGCTTTGCCGGCATCTACGCCATGCTCAGCATCCTGTTTCTGTTTCTGGTGGCGCGCATCATCGGGCAGGGTCCGGAGCCAACCGTGCCGGCCCCAGGTATTGCGGCTGGTTTTTGAACAATGTGGCACGGGCGTCTCGCCCGTGAAAACTCATGGCCAGGATGGCCATGCCACAGCCGGTAGCCGCGGTGACTGCCATCAAGGAAGGAGGGTACCATGAACGTCGCTTGGTTTTGGGCGCTGAGCGCCATGCTGACGGCCTATGCGGTGCTGGATGGATACGACCTGGGCGTGGGAACCTTGTCGCTTTGGGTGGCGCGCGGCGATGACGAGCGCCGCCTGACGGTGAATTCCATCGGCCCGGTGTGGAACGGCAACGAGGTCTGGCTGATTGCCGCGGGAGGCATGCTGGTGGTGTCTTTCCCGCGCGTTTATGCCTCGGGCTTCAGCGGCTTCTATTTGGCTCTCATGGTGGTGTTGTGGCTGCTCATTTTGCGCGGAGTCTCGATTGAGTTTCGCAATCAGGTGGCGGACCCGCTTTGGCGGAGCCTGTGGGACGGGGGCTTCTGGGCGGCGAGCCTGCTGCTGGCCCTCCTGCTGGGCGTGGCGCTGGGCAACGTCATCCAGGGATTGCCGATCGGGCCGGATGGATATTTCCAGGGAACCTTCGCCTTGCTGCTCAATCCCTATTCGCTGCTCACGGGTGTTCTGAGCGTGGTCATTCTGGCCTGGCACGGCGCGAACTATCTGCGCGTCAAGACAGAAGGGGCGCTGCTGGAGCGAGCCGTGCAGTGGTCGCGGGGACTCTGGTGGGCGGCGGCGGGTTTGACGGTGATTGCCACCGTGGCCACCTTCGCCGCGCGGCCGGATGCGGGCCGCAATTTTCACGTCCACGCGATTGCCTGGGTGCTGCCGTTGCTTACGCTGGGCGGCCTGGTGTTCGGCTTCGCGTGCCGGCGGGAAGACCGCAACGATCAGGCTTTTCGCGCCTCCACGCTGGTCATCATCTCGCTGATGGGATCGGCGATGCTCACGGTCTTTCCCGATCTCCTCACCTCAACCGTCAACCGGCAATACAGCCTGAACATTTACAATGCGGCGTCTTCGCCCCTGGCCCTGCGCGCCTCCTTCATCGCCAACCTGGTCGGCATGATCGGCGTGGTCGTTTACAGCACTTACGTTCACCGCACCTTCCGCGGCAAAGTGCGCCTGGACGGCGGGCATTACTAGTGCTTAGTTGCGTAAGTTAATGAGTGTATTTCTAAGCTGGCTGCCCTTGACTTCTCGCTTGCGCCATCGGAATGGTTTGGATTTTTCATTATGTTGCTGAATGAAGGCTTCGATCGCCGCGCGAAGTTGGTCTTGA
>DATKQU010000095.1:0-3673 GCA_035532595.1 Terriglobia bacterium
GCTGCCTCGAGCCCCGTTCTCCAGAACGATTTCAACCTCAAGCGTCGGATTGCCTCGCGAGTCTAGAACCTCCCGGGCATGAATCATGTTAATGCGGGCCATAAGACTCCAAAGAATATCGCAGATTTATTTCTGTGCAATTCCCTTCTCAACGAATCGGAAACCTTCTTCCAGGGAGCGAGGCTGCTCGCTCAGAAGGCGTTTTGCAACTTTCCGAACGTGCCCCTTCGTATCTTCATCCCGAAGATACTCCACGGGAGATTTCCCGTCGATGCGGGCAAGCATCAACCCGCCGAGATGGCGGACGGTTATAGCTTCGAACTCTGTACCGGCCAACTCTCCGGGACCCCGCGTGAGAGCCTGCCAAAATTCTCTCGCGGCCTGGAAGTAAAGGCCCGCGTCCCGGGGCCGGTAAAAGGCCTTGAGCATAAGATGATTCAAGAGAAAAGCCGCGTCGAAGGAGGGATCGCCCCAGTGAACAACCTCAAAATCGATCAGGAAAACGTCCTCGTCGCGCACCAGTATGTTCTTGGGGCTGTAATCCCCGTGAACGAGTGAGGTTCGGATGTTCCAGGAGTCTTGAATGAGCTGCTTCAGAAATTCAGCCACGTCTTGATGCCGAGCGGCAACGGTGCGGTAATAGGGATCAATCCGGAGCTCGTCAAAAACTGTCCGGTCCTCAAATTGTCCCTCAAAAACAGGGTCCGCCTGGCTTGCCTTGATCATCGCGGCCAGCAGCTTCCCGGCCTTCTCTGCAATCCGCTCCTCAACGCGGCCGTCCAGCAGCGATTGTTTCCACATCAGGGAGCCTTCCGGGGCCGCGGTCATGACGTACAAAAAGTTTTCACGATCCACATGAACGACTCGCGGCACGGCATCCCCCAGGATCGGGCCCAGGCTCTCGATGGCGGCGGCTTCGCGAAAAATGCGCTCCCGGCTGGACCGCCAATCGTGTTCCACCCGCAGCTTGCCCAGCGACTGCTTGGCCACCCACCTGCCTTGCGGTCCTTCGACCAGCATGACAACGTTCGAAACGCCTCCCCCGAGTTCCTGGATCGTGAGCTCGCTCGGGTCCCGAACGAGGCCGCGCTCAAAGAGATAATCTCCAAACGCTTCCGGCGTAAGCCGGAACTCCTGCGGCTTTTCTAAATTGGAATTGGGAACACTCATCACTGCTCCGCTCAAATCCTCTCCGCCGGCTCTCCCATCCCGTTCAGACGTTCGAGCAAACGGTATCGTGCACCGCACTTCCCGCACCGCACCTTGCGTCCGCCGTGAGAACCCTCGCTCTGTGCCCCCTCGGCAAAGTTCGCGAGGCCGAAGTGGCCGTCCGGCGAGGCATAATACTCAAAGATCAATTGGTTGCAGCGCGTGCAATACTGGCGGCAATGCTGCACGCGGATGGATTCGTTCACGGCGGGCAGGTCCTTGGCGGAACATTGGCCACGATTAAATCCGACCGAAAGCCCCCTTGGGAAATCCGTTACTGAACGTCGATCCGCCAGCCGCGCGCGGCCAGCATATCAGCCACCGGGACCGGCCGGCAGCCTCCCACAAGGAAAGGCTCGCAGTCGTACAACCACATCCAGACCCCATTGAGAATGCGCGCTTGACCCGCCATGTCGAGAACATTCAGACGCCCGGATGGACGGAGGACGCGACGGAATTCCTCCATGACAGCAGTGACCTCGGGTTCCGGAAGCAAATCGAGCATATAAAGATTAAAAAGGACGTCAAACGCCGCATCCGCAAAAAGCAAGCGGCGCGCATCGGCCCGGCAAAGGTCCTGGCGCGCGTTACCGCCTCGCGACAGCCGACTCCGAGCGCGAGCCAGCATCCGGGAGGAACGATCCACCCCTACACATTGCCTGAGCCCTTTGGTTCCAAGAAGTGGCGCATAGAATCCGCCGCTCCCGACAGCAACCTCTAATACCGACTCGCCTTCAGAATGGCGCGCCAACTCATATGCACGCCGGCTCGCGCGGCTCTCAACCAGCGTAGCCCAGATTCCATAAAAGGGCGCCACACGATCGTAAAACTTCTCGATCCGGGCCGCTCGGCGCGGTTCGCTCGAAACCGTTCCATTCGGACGAGGCTGATTATTCAGGTTAACGGCCCTTCGTCTGGGATATTATGGAACTTCGGGCCCGTCTTAAACATCATAGTACGTGAAACGATGGAACGGCGAACCTTAATTATCGGCGCCATCGCGGGCGGCATTGGGCTGCTGGAGTATTCAACTGTCACGCGGTGGATGAATGGCATGCACGACCCTCAGAGCCTTTCCGTCAAGGCCTACGAGGAATATGGCGCACAGGCCGCGCTCATGGCTATTACTCCCAACGACGAATTTTATGTTACTTCCAAGGGCTTTGCCCCCAACGTGAATCCGGAAAAGTGGCAGCTTAAGTTCGACGGTTTGGTGAAGCATCCCTTTTCGATCACCTACCGGGAACTCCTCGCCCTTCCCCGCATTGAGAAGGACTATACGCTCGAGTGCATTTCCAATACCATCGGAGGGACGGCCCTGGGCAACGCAAAATGGACCGGGACACCCCTGAAGCCGCTGCTCCAGCGCGCGGCTCCCACGAATGAGGCGACGCACGCGGCAATCTATGCCGCGGACGACTTCTCATCCGGCCATCCGCTTGAGCGGCTGTGGAATGAAGAAAATTTCCTCGCCTATCAAATGAACGGCGAGGACCTTCCGCCCGTCCACGGCTACCCGGTCAGGATTTTCATTCCCGGCAAGTTCGGCATGAAGCAGCCCAAATGGGTCACTCGCGTCGATCTGTTGAAAAAGCCGTACACGGGTTACTGGGAAGGCCAAGGTTGGTCTGACTCCTGTGAGCGCTGGGCGCACGCCCGGTTTACCGGCCTGAAGGACGGCGCCAAGATTTCCGCGCGCAACTTCGAATTGGCTGGCTACGCGATTGGCAACCTCGACGGCATCCGTTCGGTGGAGATCAGTTTTGACGACGGCGAATCCTGGAAGCCCGCGACCATCTTCAGCAATCCTTCCCCGATTGTGTGGACCTTTTGGAGATATGTCTGGGCAAACCCAAAGCCGGGCAAATATCGCATTCGCGTTCGAGCAATCGACGGCAAAGGGCGCGTGGAGGGACCCGGCCCCACCTCGACATTTCCGAGTGGCGCCACAGGCCAGGAAGTCATGAAAGTCACGGTTACCTGACCGAACGCCTGACTCCATCCATCCTGTTTACACACCCTCAGCTCTCCTGCTCACACAGCCCAGCCCGTTAACACCGTCGCCACACGGACTGCCGGCCGTCCCGCTCCCGGTTTGGAACAGAGTGTTCAGCTACTTTCCAAAGTACTTTTCCGGGTCGCTGTCAAACTTGGCTTTGCAGCCGGGCGCACAGAAGTAGATCTTTTGGCCCTTGTACTCGCTCGTGGCAGCCGCTTTTTCAGAGTCAATTTGCATTCTGCATACGGGATCGGTGACCTTCATGTTCCTCCTTATCATTACGGCTTGCCTGACAAGATGTCGTCTTCCTATTAAGATTAATCGATGGCAAAAGGTGAAATCCAGCCCCCATGGCCGTTGTTGCGCAACATGAAGAGCTTCCGCGCCGCGCTCAGCATGCGCGTTTCCAGGATGGGTCACGATGCGGGTTATTCGCAACTAGATGAGCGAAGGCTGGCGATGGCA
>DATKQU010000096.1:0-11917 GCA_035532595.1 Terriglobia bacterium
ATTGCGGAGATCCGGGGGTTGCAGGTTCCCAACCTGGTTCGTCTGGGCCTCGCTAACATTCGACCTTTATCCGGGCTTACTCCACCGAAGGTTCCCGCCGGTGCTTATGGCAAGTCGGCTTTGCTTTCCCCCGGCAAAGACACAACGACCGGGCACTGGGAAATGGCGGGGATCATTCTGGAGAAGCCGTTTCCGACCTATCCCCGAGGTTTTCCACGGGAACTCATCGAGCTGTTCGAAAAGTCGATCGGGCGAAAGACGCTGGGAAATTTTCCAGCCTCCGGAACCGAGATCATCGAGCGGCTCGGCCGGGAGCACCTCGCGACCGGACATCCGATCGTTTACACTTCAGCCGACAGCGTGTTCCAGGTTGCTGCCCACGAAGACGTAATCCCTGTCGATAAACTCTACCGGATTTGCGAAATTGCCCGCCATCTCTTGCAAGGTGAGCACCGCGTGGGACGGGTCATCGCCCGGCCGTTTGCGGGAGAGCCCGGGGCTTTTCGAAGGACCGAACACCGGCATGATTATGCGGTTGAACCTCCGCGACCCATGCTGCTGGACCTGCTGGCGGAAGCCGGACTTGAGGTTACCGGCGTGGGGAAGATCCCAGACATTTTCCTCAACCGCGGGATCAGCAAAGTGCTTCCGGGGAAAAATAATCGAGAGGCGCTGGAAAGCACCCGGCAGGCTATCGAACAGTCTTCAAGCGGGTTGATCTTCACCAACCTGGTGGATTTTGACATGCTCTATGGCCATCGTCTGGACGTGGAAGGTTACGGGCGGGCGATTGAAGAAGCAGACGTTTTCATTCCTGAACTGCTAAAGGCGCTGAAGCACGGGGACCTGCTCATTCTGACCGCCGACCACGGCTGCGACCCGAAGGGGCCCTCTACCGACCATTCCCGCGAGTACGTTCCGGTTCTGGCGACGGGCCGCCGTGTGCGGCGCGGCGTGAACATTGGCACAAGATCGTCGCTCGCGGACATTGGCCAGTCGATCGCCGAAAATTTCGATTTATCGCTTCCTGCCGGCCAGAGTTTTCTTGGGGAAATCGCTGAAAAAAGCGACGCCTGAGAAGGTCTCGAACACTTGCTGTTTGCGGACCGAAGGCAGGGGATTCTCCGCCCTGGCAGGTTGCCGAAAAAGACCATCCGCCATGCTGAGCCCAGCGAAGCATCTGCTGTATCTTCCCGAAAATGAACAAAGCAGATCCTTCGCGGAGTTTATCCTGAGCGAAAAGCAGATTCCTCGCGGAGTTTACCCTGAGCCCCTTCGCTTCACTCAGGGCCGTTCGCGAGCAGAGGGCGAACGGGCTCGGAATGACGAGCGAAGGGCTCAGGATGACGTCGCGCGATTGGTTTTTCAGCAACCTGTTAAGGTTCGTCGCGCTCCAAGATAAAGAACTCCGCAACCGGATGTTGCAGGGCGTCCACGGGGCGATAGTGTGCGCGAATGTAGCGGTCGAGGGAGGTTTCCCGCAGCGCGCGAGGGTCCGCGCTGGGCCAGATTCCGTGGTAAGTAACGGGCGGAAACGCAAAGTAGAAGACCCATTGGGGCGGGTGCGCGCGCAAATCTTCCAGCGCTTCGGCATCGTTTTGGGCGTCCATCATCCCGGGCTGCAGGAAGCTATACCGGGTAGGGTTCCGGGCGCCGGTCAGAAAATATACGATTGGCAGGTAAGGGTAAACGAACAGCGTATCCCCAGGGTGAATCGTCCGGGTGGCGAACTTGATGAAGGCTTGATCGGCGGGCGCGGCGCGGACGCGGCCTACCCGGGTTTCGAGGGCGGGCTCGGAGCGAACGTGGAGCACGGAGTACGTGAGAGACGCAGCTCCCAGGCCTAAAATACCCGCCAACGCCACAGCCCTCAAAACTCTTGCTTTCAGGAACCGGTCAAGAAGATAGGCCGCCAGAACGTAGAAAATCGGCGTGACAAACAGAAGCTGGTCGGCGGACCAGCGAGGATAGGTTGAGAGGACCAGCCCGAAGGAGGCGATCACCAGCAGAGTCGCCAGTTTCTCCTGCCGATCGAACTCGACATTCCGCCAGCGGCGGACGAGCCAGGCGAAGTAGGCTCCCAGCGGCAGGAGGGGCGGCAGCAACACGGCAATAAGTCCCGTCGTGCGGGTCAGGGCTTGAGGAAGTGACGCTCCGGCATACACGGCCATGAGCCCTCCCGGCGCGATGGCGCCGTATCCATAAGGGACGCGATTGGCCGCCGAATAGTGGGTGGACGCCCACAGCATGTCATGCCGCATGGGCCCCAGCGCACCCTGAAAAAACAAAACTCCCGCTGCTGCCAGGGAGCAGAGCCCCACGCCCAGGATGTAGGGCAGCCATTGATTTCCCAGTTCCTTGTTCAGAAGGAGCCAAATTCCCAGAACCAGGACCAGCGCCAGGATGGACGGAGTGATCCATGCTGCGAGTGCGGCAAGAAACCCTGCGGCAAGGAAAGAGAAAAAACGGGGCTGCTCCGTTCCCCAAAACATCAAAGCCACGGCAAGCATCGCGAAGGCGCTGCTATCCCAGCGATGGTTTTCGTAAAGCCGGAAGAGCGGCCGGGTTTCAAGCGCAAAGAAAAAGAAGGTCACGCCGAGCGCGAGCCGTCGCCCGGAGAGCCGAGCGGTCAGCCAGTAAACCGCTCCGCTCAGAAGGGCCAAGTCCACGACCATCGGGAGCCGGGCGTGCGCGAGGGTGCTGCCCAGCAATTTAAGGATGGCGGCATGAATCCAGAAACTTCCCGGGCCGGTCAGGACAAAAAAGTCGCGGTACGGGACTTGTCCACTCAGGACGCGCTCGGCGCCTGCCAGGTAAATGCCTTCGTCGAGCGATAGGAGAAAGCGGTTGGCGGCCAGCCACCAGAGGGCGACGGCCGCAACGCCGAAGACAACCAGAGCGAGTTTCCACTCAGGTTTTCTGGAATTGCTTTCCGATGGCGGGGTTGATGGCACGGGAAAGGAGTGTACCTTCGCGTGGGGCAGGATTCAAGGGGGAGCTAACTCACGAGCAGAAAGCAAAGCGTGGATTGAACCCGGAATTGAACCCTGCGAATGGAATGATCGCCCCAGGCGGAGCAAAGGTGCAGCCGGAACGCCCTCGCCGCCGGTTATTGAGTTGTCGCAGCGGCTTGGGGCTCGCCCGCCTTGGGAGCGTAATAGCCGGGGCGGGTCCGCACCTGGTAATGATCGTGAGCGTACTGCCCCTCCAGTTCCAATTGAACGCTTCGGAAGCTGCCATCCTTCTTGGCGTTCGTCGGATAGTACCCGAGGGTATATTGATTGCGGATATCCCTGGCAATCCGCACGCAAGTGGGTTCCACTTGGTCGAGCGATTTGGGGAAATACGCTTGCCCGCCGGTGGCTTGGGCAAGGTCCTTCAGGATCTTAGCCGCTCTCTTGGCGCCGCCGCCGTGGAGTTTGAATAAGCCTCCCGGACGCTCCTCCCCCAGCAGGCCGATGCAGTAGATGACGGCGTTCGACTTCTGGGCGTACTGCATGAGTTCGCCAAAAGAATAGCGGCTGGCGTTGTCTTCGCCGTCCGTGATGACCAGCAGGGCTTTCTTGTCCCGATTGCCCAGCTTCAGATGGTCCAAGGACGCGTAGAGCGCGTCGTAGAGGGCGGTGCCGCCGCGGGAATCAATCTTGCTTAAGGCCGCTTTGAGTTCTCCCATGTTGGAGGCGAAATTGCCCGGCGTATCCAGGTAGTAGACGTCGTTGAAATTGACGACAAACACCTGATCTTGCGGGTTGGAGGTTTTGACAAAAGTTAAAGCCGCGGCGCTGACCGCCTGCCGCTTGTCGCGCATGCTGCCGCTGTCATCGATGTCGATGCCCATGGTCACGGGAATATCGGCGTGGCTGAACACGGAAAGCTGCTGGGGCTGGCCGTCCTCCAGGACGCGGAAATCGTTCTGGGTGAGGTTGTTCACCATCTGCCCCTTCTTGTCGACCACGGTGGCATGGAGAACCACCAAGTTCACGTTCACATTGATTTTGTATTGGTCGCCGCGCTTTTGGGGCTGCGGGGTGTTCGAATTGCCGGGCTTTAAGCCCTGTCCGAGCAAAGGAACCGTGGAGGTGGTCAAAACAAGAAAGCTGAAGCATAGGGCGGCGCGCTTGACCCGTGCCGTCCAAAGTCTCTTATTGGGTTGGAGCATAGTATCCAGTCCGCGCGTAAACTTGCAGGGGTGGCAGCCCGCGAGGGGGATGCAGCTTGACTTTAATGCGTCGCCAGCGGCCGTCGCGCACAAGGTTGGAGGGCTTATACCCGATGACGTATTGATTGCGAAGTTCGATGGAGATTTTTTCAGCAATATCCGGCAACTCGTCGGGATCCTCGACGCTGAACATTCTGCCGCCCGAAATGTCCGCCAATTCCGAGAGCAGGCCGGGGCCGGCCGCCTCCTCGGGCGTGCGCATACGCCCCGCGAGAGCCTCAAAAATGCCGACACAATAGATCTGGACGCCGGATTCCTTGACGGCTTTCTTGACGTCTCTCGAGGTGTAGCGGCTGTGATTGTCGCCGCCGTCCGAGATTACCAGCAAGGCCTTCCGGCTTGTGTTGGCGCTTTTCATATCGGCAAGTCCCAGGTAAATCGCGTCGAGCAACGAGGTTCTTCCGCCGGACTTCACAAACAGCAGCCGGTCGAGCAGGTGTTCGTAATTGCCCGTCAGGTCCGAAATCAAATAGGGCCGGTTGCTAAAGGTGACCAGCATAAATTGGTCTTCGGGATTGGATGTCTTAAAAAACTGAAGCGCTGCCTCCTTGGATTTCTGTATTTTGTCCGACATCGAGCCGCTGGTGTCAAAGATCATGCCCACCGCGATGGGGGCGTCTTCCGTGGAGAATGACAGGATCTGCTGCTGCACCTTGTCGTCAAGCACCTCAAAGTTGCCCTGGTCGAGGCCCGTAACAATGCGATCATAGGGGTCCGTGACGGTGATGGGAACAATAACCCGCTCGACGTTGACCCGCACGGGCGCTGCATGAATAGGAGGGCGACGAATGACAACGTCGGCGGACGGCTGGTCCTTGTCGGCGTGCGTGTTATCTTTTCCCTTGGCGGCGATGCCTAGGTTCGACGCACCGGTAATACCCCATAAAGCCAACAGGATCAAACCGAGCCGGAGTGTGCGCTGCATGGTGTGCCCCGACATCCACGCACCTTCCTCGAGTCCCAGCCAAGGTGCGGAGACCTTTTTTTCAACAGCGCACTTAGGCGGACCTGAATTTATTCTAGCACAACCTCACCGCGCAAAAGAAAGCTCTCCGCCGGCGGTGGTGGGTCAATTTGGCGAGGTAGCGGCGAGTTTACCTCGCCATGTGGCGGCATAAAGCCGCCTCTACGTCAAAATGACCCACTACCCCGCCGGCAGCCGATTTGCCGTTGACAAGGATTCGCGAGAGAACCCATAATGGCGGGTACTGCAGCCTTCCAAAACTGATTCGAATGAACGCGACGGAAAAACAGACCTGTGATTTACGTGGGGATCGGGACTTGGGAAATTCCGGTTCGCTGCACCGGCATCTCAAAGGAGCGGCATGAGCGCCAAGCATATCTTTGTGACCGGGGGTGTGGTCAGTTCCCTGGGGAAGGGTCTTGCCGCAGCATCCATCGGATGCTTGCTGGAGGCCCGGGGGCTGAAGGTGAACCTCCTGAAGTTCGACCCGTACCTGAACGTCGACCCGGGAACGATGAGTCCGTTTCAGCATGGCGAGGTTTATGTGACCGATGACGGCGCCGAGACGGACCTGGACCTCGGCCATTACGAGCGCTTTACTCATGTGCGCATGCGCCGCGAGAACAACTGCACCGCGGGACGCATCTACGAAACCGTCATCACCAAGGAGCGGCGCGGCGATTACCTGGGCAAGACCGTCCAGGTGATTCCTCATGTCACCGACGAGATTAAGGCGGCAGTTCGCAAGGTGGCCTCGGATGTGGACGTTGCCATCGTGGAGGTCGGGGGAACGGTGGGTGACATCGAATCGCTTCCTTTCCTCGAGGCGATCCGGCAAATGCGCCAGGAGCAGGGGCGGGACAGCGTCGTCTTCGTGCATGTGACCTTGGTGCCGTTTATCGGCGCCGCGGGCGAGCTGAAGACCAAGCCCACCCAGCATTCGGTCAAGGAGTTGCGGGAGATCGGTATTCAGCCGGATATCCTCCTTTGCCGGACCGACCGTTACCTTTCTGCGGATTTGAAAGCCAAGATCGCGCTTTTCTGCAGCGTCCCCCGCGAGGCGGTGATTACCGCCAAAGATGTGAGCAATATCTATGAGGTGCCAATCGTTCTGGGGGGTGAAGGGCTGGACGCTCAGATCCTTCGCTGCTTGAGCATGGAAGCCGGTGAATGCGATATGACGCCTTGGACGGAGCTGGTTGACCGGCTTCGCCATCCCGCCCAGGAAGTTTCCATCGGCATTGTGGGCAAGTATGTGGAGTATCAGGACTCCTACAAGAGTTTGAACGAAGCGCTGGTACACGGCGGCATTGCCAACAACGTCAAGGTCAACGTGGTCTGGGTGGAGGCGGAAGGCCTGGACGCCGAGAATTGGGAACAGCAGTTGGAGGGGTTTGACGGCATCCTGGTGCCGGGAGGATTCGGCAAGCGGGGCATTCCCGGCATGCTTCGCGGCATTACTTTCGCCCGCACCCGCAAGGTTCCCTTTTTCGGGATTTGCCTGGGGATGCAGTGCGCGGTGATTGAATACGCGCGCAACGTCTGCGGCCTGGAAGGCGCCAATAGCTCGGAGTTCGATCCCTCTACGCCGCATCGGGTGATTTACAAGCTGCGCGAGCTCAGGGGCATCGACGAACTCGGCGGAACCATGCGCCTGGGCGCCTGGACGGCCCGGCTCAAGGACGGCTCTTTTGCCCACCAGGCCTATGGGGCGCTTGAGATTTCCGAGCGGCACCGCCACCGCTATGAGTTCAACCGCGAGTATGAGACCACGCTGGTGGCTCACGGGCTGGAGCTTACCGGCGAGTCGCCGGACGCCACCTACGTGGAGATCGTTGAAATCCGGGACCATCCCTGGTTCCTGGGGTGCCAGTTCCATCCGGAATTCAAGTCGCGCCCGCTCGATCCTCACCCTCTGTTCAAGGCGTTTATCAAGGCGGCGCTGGAATACCATGGGCAGCACCGGGCTGAGAATGTGGCGGACTCTCCTTCTGTGCAGGAGTTGGTTGAGGATAGCTCCCAGGCTCCTCCTCAGGTGTCGCCTCCCAGCCGCTAGCACCCGGGGCACGGCTCCCGGCGGATTTTTGCCGAGGCTGTTTGGAGGGCGTTCGGACTCACTCTATGAATCACATGGTGCGGGTTAGCAGCAGCAAGCCACGGTATCGTTTTTGATGCCGTGGGCTTGTAATCTTTTAACGCACAAAATACCCCACGGCACAGAATCGGTGCCGTGGCTCCCAACAATGGCGTCAATGAATGGAGGACAAGATGAGCGGCCAAATGCGTGGGCCCGGACAGCCGGTTAAAGAATTCGATTTCCCCTACAAGAGCACGAAGATTAAGGTCTACGTGTACAAAACAGGGGAGAATAAGTTCCTTGCCAGAGGGGACGTCGAACGGCGTGGAACTCAGGTTGGGTTCTCCGCAGGCAAAGAAGCAGCGAGTATCGAAGAGGCGAAAGAGTTGGGGCTTAAAGCTGGAAAGGAAAAGGCGGACCGAGATTTTTCCGACTAGGGGAAACCGGGGACAGTTGGCAGCGTGCGCCGCCGGGTCAGCGGTCCGCGGTTCTTCGCATGGATAGAGAAAAGAGCCGCCGGCCCCAACCACCGTAGTCTGCGCTACCAACCGCGAAGCGTATAATTTGCGTAATCAGCTTGCTAGTAGGAGGCATCCAGTGATTTCTGCCCCCTTGGTTCTCGCAGCATTCGTCGTCCTGGCAATCACAGCCATACGAGATGGTAAAGGAAAGAGACTACGCACCATCCTAGTGTCCTGAGTTGCAAAAAGAGTGAACGATTTGCCGTGGTCCTGTGATTTGTAAGTCCTTTGCGCTCTTTGCGCCTTTGCGTGAAACAGGCTTTTAGTTGTTCATCGAACTTTCGACTCAGGACACTAGTTATTCTCGCTTGGGTGGCTAGCGGTCTCAAAGCGTGCATTATCGGTGGCTATAGTGGCTTTGGAAGTCCAGCGATCTGGGGGCACATGGCGCTGCCCATCACAGTCTTGACCGGACTTTGGATATCCATCAGAAAGAACCGGGAGTTTGGATGGAAAACCTGGCGTAGCAAGCAAGGTAGCGCAGAGCCTTGAGCTTTAAGGCTCTGCGGCTCTTGGCCGTGATAGGATCAGCAGGGAGCCACGGCACCGGTTTTGTGCCGTGGGACTTTGCTGTAGCGCCGACCGCCGTCCTCGCGGTCTGCGGCTTTTCGCCGACGTGATACGAAGAGCCGCGGACCTGAAAACCCGCAGGTCCGCGCTACCCGCTGTGCCCTCTGTGGTAAGTTATGAATAACCTGGTCCGTGTCGGCAAGCTTTCGCTTGGGTGCGGGAGGCCCCTCTTTGTTATTGCGGGGCCGTGCGTGATTGAAAGCGAGGCGCACGCCCTGCTGATGGCCAAACGCCTGGCCGCCCATGCCCGCCGGCTCACGATCCCTTACATTTTCAAAGCATCTTACGACAAGGCCAATCGGACCTCCGGGTCATCCTACCGGGGGCCGGGACTTGCGCGTGGCCTGGAGATTCTGGCGCGCATCAAGAAAGAGGTGGGCGTGCCGGTGCTCACCGACGTGCACGATGTGAGCCAGGTGGGGCCGGCGGCGGAAGTCTGCGACGTCCTGCAGATTCCGGCCTTCCTCTGCCGGCAGACCGATTTGCTCCGGGAGGCTGGGCGTTCGGGAGCGGTGGTCAATCTCAAGAAGGGGCAGTTCCTGTCGCCGTGGGATTTGCGGCACGCGGTCGAGAAGATTGAGAAAACCGGGAACCACCGCATCCTGATCACTGAGCGCGGCACG
The DNA here is from genome assembly GCA_035532595.1 of Terriglobia bacterium. Classification (GTDB taxonomy): domain Bacteria; phylum Acidobacteriota; class Terriglobia; order UBA7540; family UBA7540; genus JAMCXS01. The sequence goes on from DATKQU010000096.1 coordinate 8,975, forward strand.
ACGTTCGGGTATAACAACCTGGTGGTAGACATGCGGGGGCTTGCGGTCATGCGCGAGTGGGGTTACCCGGTGGTTCTGGACTGCACGCATGCCTTGCAGTTGCCGGGCGGGGAAGGCGAGAGGAGCGGCGGCCAGCCCCGGTTCATTGAGACGCTGGCCCGGGCGGGCGTGGCCGTGGGGGCCGACGGCGTCTTTATGGAAGTTCACGATCATCCCGAGAAGGCGCTGTCGGATGGGGCGACCGCGTTAAGCCTTGAGCGCTTTGCGCCCATGGCCCGCAAGCTGCGGGACCTTGGGCGTTTTGTACGCAAGCTGGGATAATTCATCACGCGCCGGAGAAACGTCGCTCCCGGTCTCCGGCGCGACCGCGAAACCAAACCATTTCACCGCAGGGTAGTGGGTCATTTTGACGTAGAGGCGGCTTTATGCCGCCACATGGCGAGGTAAACTCGCCGCTACCCCGCCAAATTGACCCACCACCCACCGCCGCGTCTCTCTTTCCATCGTTCTTATTGCCACTACTGATGTTTACAAAATATAGTGACGCCGTTCTTTGTAGCGCCGCTCTATGAGCGGCGAAAGACGCAGGTCATAGACCCGCGCTACAGTAATAGTTGTCACTATATTTTGTAACTCTCAATAGTGTTGTACGTCCCACGATCCTTTGCAATCCCAAGACTGGCGGGCACCCTCGTAGCGCCGGGTTTAGCGCGGCCGGCCGCTGGACCGTGCCGCCGTGAAGGCGGCGCTACATCTGTAAACTTGGGCCAGCCTGCCATAAAACGACCCTCGCGAAGCCGGTTGACGCAGGGTGTTAAGTGCGCTACGTTTGGCGGCAGAGGAAAGGGTCTGCGAGGCGATGGATGTCGTTCCGACTGGGCAACCTTAAAATCAGAGACCAGATCCTCCTGCTCACAATCCCTCCCTTGTTCGCTTTGCTGACGGCGGTCGGCCTGCTTTTTTACGCCTATCGGCTGGTGTCGCATACCACGCTTGCCGTTGAGAGAAGCCAGGAGAGAGTGGTGAGCACGGAGGCGCTCCTGCGGCACGCCACCGAGATGCGGCTGGGCGTGCAAGGCTACTTGTTCACCGGGCAGCCCGCCTCTCTTAACGACTATAAATTGGCAGCCACCGCGGTTCGCCAGGACCTGGCGGCGCTGCGCGCACTGGAGCAGCCAGGCCCTTCCAATGTCAGTGCCCTGGAGGCCATTCAAGCCGAGATCTCCCGCTGGCAGGAGCAGTGGGCGCGGCCCCTCATGGCAGGCGGGCAGAAAATCAAGCCGCAGGACACGCCGGCGGGCTTGGAAGAGGGCAACCGGCAGTTCTTGAAGATTCAAGACTCCCTGATGCGTTTGCTGGAAGATAGTCAAAAGGCAACGGAGAGCAGAATCCAGGGCAGGGAGCAGGCGATGCGGCGCGCTCTGGCGCTGGGGGCGGTGGTTTCATTGCTGTTGGGGGTGATGCTGCTGGCCCTGCTGCCCTTCGCGACGAGGTCCATCACGCGCCCGGTGCGGCAACTGATCGAGGCTTCGGAGCGGGTGAGCCGCGGGGATTTTCATCCTCCTCTGCCGCTCGCGGCGGACAATGAATTGGGCGCGCTGGCCGGAAGTTTTCAGCATATGACCCAGGCGCTGCGGCGCGAAGGGGAAGAACTCTCGGCCTTGAAGCGATTCTCCGAAGCGGTGACCCAGTGCACCACGGAAAATGAAGTTTACGATCACATCCTGCACTCTTTGCAAGAGCGCTTCCATCCCAGCCAGGCGATCATTTTCAAGCTGCGGCCGGAGGAGGACCTGCTGGAAGCGGTTGCGACGCTCGCGCCCTTGCCGGAGTCCTTGCGGGCATGGCCGGTGATGGAGGGCAAGGATAGCTGCAAGGCGGTGCGGATGGGGCGGCCGTTCCGGGTGAACGATGTCTCGACGGAGCCGCTCTGCCCCGGAAAATTCTCGCTGCCCAAGCAAGGCAGCTATTACTGCGGGCCGCTGATTGCCGGCGGCATCATCATCGGCGCGGTGCGCCTGGAAGGCGCGCGGGGCTTCTGGACGCCGGAGCGCGAAAGCCTTCTGGAAAGCTATCTCAGCGGGGCCGCCTCGGTGCTCTCCAACCTTCGCCTTATGCAGACGATGCGGGAGCAGGCGAATATCGATCCGCTCACGGGGCTTTATAACCGCCGCTTCTGCGAGGATTACGCGCGCAAGCTGATGGCGATGGCCCGGCGCAAGGATTCGCCGTTGGGGTTTATTATGATGGACCTCGACCACTTCAAGAGCTTCAATGATATTTACGGGCACGAAGTGGGCGACCGCATCCTGCGCCACTTTGCCAAGACCGTCACCCAGTCCATGCGGGAAACGAACCTGACGGCGCGGTTCGGAGGAGAAGAGTTTGTGGTCTTGCTTCCTGACACCGGGCCCCCGGCCTGCCAGGTGGTCGCCGAGCGCATTCGCAAGGCCGTGGCGCATATGACCGTAGCCTCCGGCACGGAAAAACCTCTGCCGCAAATCACCGTGAGCCTGGGGATTGCCGCTTACCCCAACCACGGCACAACCCTCGATGAAGTCTTGCAGGCTTCCGACCGCGCCCTTTACGACTCCAAGCGCGCCGGCCGCAACCGCACCACCATCTACGTCGAAGAGACGGAACCCGCCGGGTAGGGTCGCGTTGTCGAAACGCATGACCCTGGAGAGTGAATGCGTCGCGCTGAGCGAAGTTCTGCGCAGAGAAGTAGTAGCGCGAATCTTCAGATCCGCGGTTTTTGCTGTAGCGCCGGTCTATGACCGGACGCGGGTCATAGACCCGCGCCTGGACTTTGGCCTTTTGGGCATCAGGCATTAGCGTAGCAGACGGCGGAAGCGAGGGGGAAGGAGGATTTCTGGGGCTTCGGGGCAGGAGGGAGGCTGGAGGCGAAGCCGGAGAAATTCTCGAGGCCCAACCCTCGTCCCC